>JAHZOA010000007.1 GCA_020028455.1 Armatimonadota bacterium
CGCGTGGTCGTGGAGCGCGAAACCTACGACGATATGATCCGCAAGGACGTGGCACTGTAGGAGCGAACCTTCTTCCAGAATGCTCGGTCGTCTCGATCTCCCGACGCTCCTGCAGGTTGTCGCAGGGCTCATCGTCGCAGCTACCGTGCACGAATTCGCTCACGCATACGTCGCCGACCGTCTCGGGGATCCCACGCCTCGCAACCAGGGCCGATTGACGCTCAATCCGCTGGCCCACCTCGACCCGTTGGGTTCGGTGCTGATCCTGCTCGTAGGATTTGGGTGGGCGAAGCCGGTCCAGATCAACCCCGCGAACTTCCGGGACTGGCGGCGCGATTCCATGCTCGTGGCCGGGGCCGGCCCGCTGGCCAATGTCACAATGCTGTTCGCGTTAGGCGTGCCATTCAAACTCGGCCTGCTCGGCTTCTCCGCGCCGCTGGAAGAGATCTTGCTGACGGTCATTCGCATCAACGCCATGCTGGCAGTATTTAATCTTCTGCCCATTCCTCCGTTGGATGGCTCGAAGATCTTGGTGGGGCTGTTGCCCCCGGCACTGGCAGTGTCCTATGCTAGGCTGACGCCGTACGGCACGTTCATATTGCTCCTGCTTGTTGCGTTTACGGACGTGCTCGCATCGTTTATGATTCCACCGATGCGCTGGCTGATCGCGCAGGCGACGGGGTCATCATTCTTCTAATGCGCCCACCCGGAGGCCTATGACCAACGAGACGAGACTACCGTACAGTGTGAAAGTCCCCCAGTTTGAAGGTCCGCTGGAGCTACTGCTGTCGCTCGCCCAGCAGGGTCAGGTTGACTTGCTCGAGATTCCCCTCGGTCAAATCGCTGAGGATTACCTGTCGGCCACCCGCAGCGGCATTGACCTCGAGCAGGCCACGGAGGTGCTATGGACGCTGGCGGCGATGATCGAGATGAAGTCAAGGCTGCTCGTTCCGAAGCCCGAGCCAACTGAAGCCGTGGTCGTTGAAGATCAGGCCAGCGATCTCCAAGAGCAGTTGGAGGAACGGCTTCAGGAATACCGGTCATTCAAAGAAGTGGCCTCGGCGCTGCGGGCGCTTGAGGAATACCAGAATCGCGTATTTTCGCGCGCGACGACCGGCGACCCCGAAGCCGTGGTGCTCGAGGGCGTGACGATCGACGACCTGTTCCGAGCCTTTCAACGCGTGCTCGAGCGGGCGCGGGAAGACGTAGGTGAAATTGCCACCGAGGAGATCAAGGTTGCCGATCGGATGGACACAATCCTCGCATTGCTCACGGCACACCCGGAGGGAGTGGAGTTCGGGGCGCTCTTCGGGCAGGCGTCCAGCACCCTCGAGGTCATCGTAACGTTCCTGGCGTTGCTGGAACTCATCAAGGACCGGCGCGTCCGCGCGCAGCAGGCGGGAGCGTTCGCGCCGATCACGCTCGCGATGACGCCATGACGCCCGAAATCGACACCATCAAACGCGCTGTGGAGTGCATCCTCCTCGTGGGCGGCGGGCCCGTGCGCCTGCAGCAACTACGCACCGCTCTGGAGGCGCCGGACAACGTGATCACCGCGGCGCTGGCGGAGCTCGCGCGGGATTACGACGGTCATGGACTGCACATTCAGGAGGTCGCAGGCGGGTATCAACTCGTGACCCGGCCCGCCTACGCGGATTACGTGCAGCGATTTCTGCAGCTTGAGCACCAGGAGACACTGACACGCGCTCAACTAGAAACCCTCGCCATCGTCGCCTACCGCCAGCCGGTGACGCGCGCCGAGATTGACGCCGTGCGCGGCGTGCGCTCCGACTACGTGCTCGATAGACTGCTCGACCGCTATTTGATCCGTGAAGTCGGCCGACGACCGACACTCGGCCGGCCGATCCTATATGGGACGACCGAAGCGTTTCTGCGGCACTTTGGACTGAGAGACCTGAGCAGCCTTCCACCACTCGCTAACCATGATCCCCGCAACGCGCTTGAGGCCGTCGCTCCCCAGGAACTCTCAGTCTCCAGTTAGTCTGCGTCTTGCAGTTGCGGCGCTGCTGGCCTCACTTTTGGGCAGCGCTGTTTCCATCCCCGCACCAGCCGCACCACTTCCTCGAGCCCCTCGCATTGACGCCACGGCGGCAGTGCTCATGGATGTGCGCAGCGGCCGCGTGCTCTTTGCCAAGTCTGCCGATCTGCGCTGGTCACCTGCCAGCACGACAAAAATCCTGACGGCGCTGCTGGCGATGGACGCGCTGTCGGAGGAGACACTCATACGGATCAGTGAGCGTGCTTCAGTTGAACGGTCAGGATCGGCGATAGGCCTTGAACCGGGGGAGCAGTGGAAGGCCCGCGATCTGCTGTACGCGCTGCTCTTGCACTCGGCGAACGACGCGGCGGTGGCGCTTGCGGAAGCGGTCGGCGGCTCAGTACAGCAGTTCGTCGTCGCCATGAATGCCCGTGCGACGACATTGGGCGCCAGGCGCAGCCGGTTCGTATCGCCCCACGGGCGGTATCACCCGAATCACCAGACGACGGCGTACGATCTCGCCGTCATTGCGCGCGCAGCCCTCCACAATCCCCGGTTTGCGGAGATCGTGCGCACCCAAACCTGGGATCTGATCCGCCCAGGTCAGGAACGCAGAATGGTGATTAACACGAACAGCCTCCTCTGGCGTTATCGTGGCGCGGACGGGGTGAAGACGGGCTGGATTGCCCAGTCGGGACCGAGTCTGGTCGCCTCGGCCACACGAGACGGCTGGCAGTTGATCGCGGTTTTGCTGAATGCCCCACGCATGTATCGCGACGCCGCAGCCCTGCTGGACTATGGCTTCGGTGTATTCACGCCGGTCCGTGTTGCAGCGGAGGGTGAGGTGTTCCACGAAGGCCCGATCGGTCGCGGTGCGGGGTCGCTTGTTGCTGTCGCGACGGAGGAGATTGTCGTTCCGGTCCGGCGAGGCGCGCCGGTCGAGAAGCGTGTCATCCTGAACGTCACACGCGCTCCGGTGCGCAAGGGACAGCCCGTCGGCGCCGCAGTGTTCACGAGCGAGGGCCGGGAGGTTGCGCGAGTCACGCTTATCGCCGCCGAAGATGTCCGGCTCGGCTCGCTGTGGTCACGCTTTGTGCAATGGCTAAGACGGTAGAACCGGGTCCGCAAAGGAATTTACTTTCGGCGTCCACGAACGTACCAGCCAGATGACAAAGCGTTTGTACCGGTCGCGAACGAATCGTTGGATCGCGGGCGTGTGCGGGGGGCTGGCCGAGTACCTGAACGTCGACACGACCGCCGTCCGCATTGCGTTCGTGTTGCTTGCCCTGTGGCAGGGCTTCGGAGCGCTCTTGTACCTGCTCATTGTCATCATGGTCCCGGACGAGCCCCTCACCGAGATGGTCACGGAGCCCGGCCTGCCGGTGCCGGGGCCTGACGAAGAGGACGGGCCCCGCCGTGCGCGCACGCTGGGTGCCGTCCTGGTCTTGGGCGGTGTGTACCTGCTGCTTCGCGAGGCCGCCGTCTTCACGGGTGTGTTCGGCGGGCGCAGCGTCGGTGTCGTCTTGATCCTCGGCGGTGTGATCCTCCTCCTGCTGCGATCACGCAACGCCGGTAGTTCTTGAGAGCAGAATGCTCCCGGAAATCACTCAGTGGGCGGACGCCTGGCGCGCGGCACGGGCGCTGACCTATGATTTCCTCCGCTCCTTGCCCTACGCCATCATGAACTTCTCGCCGCATCCTGGTTTCGGTACGTTGGCCCGCCAGATCCGGCATGTCGGAGAGATCCAGGCCTGCTACCTTGAAGCGGTCACGACCGGGCAAATGGACTTCGCCGCTCGGCCGCACCAGCGGGCGCTCGAGCAATCGAAGGAGCGACTAGACGCATACCTGCAAGAACAAGACGCCGCGTTGCTCGAGGTCTTGGCCGAGGCCGATCTCGGACGCTCGATCAAATGGAGTTCTGGATCAGTGACGCTGCTGACACATCTGCTCTTGTTGCTCCAGCATGAGACGCTGCACCACGGCATGTGGATTTTTTACGCGAAGATTGCCGAGCTCGACCTTCCTCAAAGCTGGCGGGATGCTTGGAACCTAGAGTAGGGACCGTGAAGACCGTGGAGACCTGAGTTATGGTGCAGATTACCTGGGAGGACTTTGAAAAGGTAGAGATGCGGGTCGGGGTCATAGTAGCCGCGGAAGAGTTTCCGAAGGCGCGCAAGCCCTCGTACCGCCTGACGATCGATTTTGGACCGTACGGGACGAAGCGATCGTCGGCGGCGGTCCGGCCGTTCTACTCGCGCGAGGAGCTCGTCGGACGGCAGGTCATCTGCGTCATGAACTTTCCGCCCAGGCAGATCGCCGACTTCAGGTCCGAGGTCCTCACCCTCGGCGTGATGGAGCAGGGCGGGCGCATCGTGTTTCTGCAGCCCGACAAAGCTGCGGAGGTCGGCGGGAGGATCGCGTAGCATGCTACGGTGGCGTGTCTCAATCGTCGTGCTGCTGGCGGCAGCCACCGCCGCCGGCGCCGCTTATCCACTCACGGTCACGGATACCCTTGGCCGGAGGGTCACTTTTGACCGGGTGCCGGTGCGGATCATCTCGCTCGCGCCGAGCGTGACCGAGATCCTGTTTGCGCTTGAACTGGATCAGCGCATCGCCGGCGTGAGCGATGCCGACGACTACCCTGCCGACAAACTGAAGAAGAAACCGCGCATCGGCGGCGTGCAGCTCAACGTCGAGCGCATCGTGAGCTTGCAGCCCGACCTTATCGTTGGGATGCCCGCTATCCAGGCGTCGCAGCTCGAGCGCCTGATTGCGATGGGCCTGCCGGTTCTGGCGGTCGCTGCGAACTCGTTACCTGACACATATGCGCAAATCGCGCTGATCGGCAGAGTAACCGGGGTAGACCACGCGGCTCAGCGGCTGACCTCGCGGATGCGCTCGCACCAGGCCAGGATCGAGGCCGGGGTGCGAGGTCGGGTCCGCCCTCGAGTCTTTGTCGAGATCTCGGGCGAGCCGATGATCACTGCAGCCCGGGGCACGTTCATTGACGATCTCGTCCGCCGCGCCGGCGGAACGAATATCTTCGCCGACCTGCGCGGCTGGCCTCAGGTCAGCGCTGAGACGGTCATCGAGCGAAACCCGCAGGTGATTGTCTCAACCCATTCCGGGCGTCACCGGATATTGTCGAGAAGGGGTTGGAATGAGGTTGCGGCGGTTCGGTCAGGCCGTGTGGTCAGTATTGACGCAGCGCTCTTGTCGCGACCCGGGCCACGGATCGTGGAAGGACTCGCCCATCTCGCGCGCCTGCTGCATCCGGAGGTCTCTCGATAGTGCCAGAGGCTGTGATCGTCGTTGACGACCTCGTCTGCCGCTACGCCGCGATTCCTGCGCTGGACGGTGTCAGCCTCTCGGTTTCCGCGCGTGAAATGTGCGGCGTCATCGGACCTAATGGAAGTGGGAAGACGACCCTGCTTCGGGCGATCGACGGCTTGATCTCCCCGGAACGTGGTGTGGTGTTACTCGAAGGGCGCGCAGTTGGGATGATGTCCTCGCGACAGATCGCCGCACTGATCGGCGTCGTACCGCAGCGGGCAGGGACCGGGTTTGGATTCACCGCACGGGAGATGGTTGCCATGGGCCGGTCGCCTCATCTCGCGCCGCTCAGTATGGAAACGGGACGTGACTCTCTGATCGTCGACGATGCGATGGCACGGACCGGTATTCTGCACTTAGCCGATCGTCCCATCGATTCGTTGAGCGGAGGAGAATTCCAGCGGGTGCTGATCGCCCGGGCGCTCGCGCAGGAGCCTCGTGTGCTGCTGCTCGACGAGCCCACGGCGCATCTCGACTTGCGCTATCAACGAGAGATCATGGGCCTGCTCTTTGCGCTATGCCGTTCAGGCCTCGCGCTGGTAGCAGCACTGCATGATGTGAATCTGGCCGCAGAGTATTGTGACCGGCTCGTACTCCTTTCAGGAGGTCGGATTGCAGCGATGGGTACCCCGGCGCAAGTGCTCGAAGAACCTACGCTGGAGAAGGTCTTTGAGATTCCTGTGAGGGTGGCGACCCAACCCGGATCGGGGCGGCCATACGTATTCGCGGCGAAAGCTGCCCCGATCACTGAGCGATAGTGCGAACTGCACCGATCGTCGCCATCGACGGCCCGGTCGGCGCTGGGAAGAGCACGGTGGCGATGGGGGTGGCGCGGGTGCTGGGTTTCCGGTACATCGATACGGGTGCGATGTACCGTTCAGTCGCGTGGCTCGCGCTGCGGCAGGGAGTCAATCTCCCCGACGAGCGGACCGTGGCGTCCGTTGCGGCCTCCGCTTCCATAGAATTCAAGCCGGCGAACGGCCGTCCGCGCGTTCTGGTGAACGGCACCGACGTCACCGAGGCAATTCGAACGCCTGAAGTCAGCGCAGCGGCGTCAGTCGTCAGCGCGCACCCCGCCGTGCGACAGGCACTGGTCGCGCTCCAGCGCACCATGGGGGCCGACGGCGGCGTGGTCATGGAGGGCAGGGACATCAGCACAGTCGTCTTTCCCGACGCGGAGGTCAAAGTCTATCTTGATGCCTCACCCGAGGAACGCGCGCGGCGGAGGTTTCAAGAGCTTGTCAGCAAAGGCGTGGCTGTCGACTACGAGTCTCTCAAGCGAGCCGAGGAGGAGCGGGACCGACGCGATTCCACCCGAGCGCATTCCCCGCTGCGTCGAGCTCCTGACGCCGTGGTGATCGACACCACAGGTTTGACCGTTGAGCAGATCGTGGATCGGATCGTGAAGCTGGTCGAGAAGCGGAAATGAGCAGGAGCGTCGTGGCGTCGATGCCGCAGGCGTCTGCACGCCGTAGGACAGTCGATTTCCTCTCGGGTCTGTGGTACCTGGGCTGGAAGCTCGTGCTGAGTGGCCTGTTCAAAGTGCTCTTCCGCTACAGGATCGAGGGAAGATCGAACGAGCCGGAGCGCGGGCCCTTCATCGCCGCGGCAAATCATGCCAGCGCGATCGATCCGCCAATGATCGGTCTCGTCCTCCGGCACCGCGCCGCTTACATGGCCAAGGTTGAGTTGTTTTCGATCCCGATCCTCGGGCCCTGGCTCCGCTCGGTCGGGGTATTTCCGGTGCGCCGCGGCCAACCGGACCGCGGTGCCGTTCGCCACTCCTTGAAGGTGCTGGCGGACGGCGGAGTGCTGGTGATGTTTCCCGAAGGAACGCGCAGCCCCGACGGCCGGCTACAGGATCCGGAACCCGGTGCGGCGTTGCTGGCACTGCGGACTGGTGTGCCGGTGGTGCCCGTGAGCGTCGTCAATAGCCACCGGGCGATGTCGAAGAGTTCGCGGCTCCCGGGACTTCAACAGGTCAAAGTGATAATCGGGCGGCCGCTTCCCGTCCCGAAGATCGAAGGGCGGCTGGATCACAAGCTGCTGGAGGAATGGGGACGGCGCATCATGGCGGAGATTGCGAAACTTCTTCCCGAAGACCAAAAGCCAAGCCCTAAGCCCTAAGTCCTGAGCCCAGTGGCACAAGGACTTCCAGTGCGCCTGGTACGCTGCGAAACCGCGCGGGAACGCGTCCTACTGTCTCCCCATCTGCGTGAATCGACAGCGGCACATCGCTCTCCACGACGACTTCAGTTGCGGTGGTATGCGAGACCTTGGGGTGTTGGAGATGCTTGCCAGTGTACACTTTAGGCAGTAGCATGAGCGTTTCTAATTTTCCGAGGTCGCGCGCGTACACGATGCCGAGCCGGCCGTCGTCGATCTCGGCGTGTGGGGCCATCAACATCCCGCCGCCGTACCATTTCGTGTTCGCGGCGGCGAGCAAGAACATCCGCAACGTCTGGGGGCGTCCGTCGATCGTGATTCGCGCCTCGACCGGGCTGTAGGTCACCAGCATCTTCAGAATTGCCGCCACATAGAGGGCTGTCCCGCCGATCCATCTCGGCCACGCATTCGCCTGCCGCGCAGCCTCAGCGTCAAAACCGACGCCTGAGATCCCCGCGAAGTAACGGCCGTTGACCTGTCCGACGTCAACTCGCTTACGCACGCCGTTCAAGAGCGCCTGAACCGCAAGAGGGGCACGCTTGGGCGTGCCGATTCCCCGGGCAAAGTCATTGCCGGTGCCACCCGGAATCACTGCCAGCGCCGGCCGCATCTCCTGCGGGATCTGCATCAGGCCGTTGATGACTTCGTTGACCGTGCCGTCCCCGCCGGCCGCCACGACGGTACTGTAGCCCTGCGTGGCTGCGTCTCCCGCAATTTCCCACGCGTGCCTCGGGCGCTCTGAAAACACTTCGGTGAATGACAGACCATGCGAGGTGACGAGGTCGCGAACGCGGGCCCAGGCGCGAGCGCCGCGGCCACGGCTGGCAGAAGGATTGATGATGACGAGCGCTCGCCCGGCAGGCACGCCCATCGTATACGGCGCATGCGGAGGAGCACCTTCGCCGCTGCCCACGGACTGTTGTATGCTAAAGGCTGTGGACGTTATCGTCGCCAGGCACATGGGTTTCTGCGGTGGCGTGAAACGCGCCGTTGAGATGGCGCGCAACACCGCGCAGTCGTCCGAGGGTTCCGTCTACACGTGGGGCCCCCTCATTCACAACCCCCAGGTCGTGTCTCGACTCGAGGAAGCAGGGGTGAAGGTCGCCGAGGAACTCGATGAGCTCGCCGGCGACGCGTTCGTGGTGTCCGCGTACGGCGTCGAGCACAGCGTGCTGGAAGCGGCGAAGGCCGGAGGAATGCGCATTGTCGACGCGACCTGCCCCGTGGTCATTCGCGCCCATTCCCTCGCGTTCAAGCTGGTGGAAGACGGGTTCCAGCTCATTGTGGTCGGTGATCACGGCCATCCGGAGATGGTGACGCTCAAAGAGGTGCTGGGCGAGAAGGTCACGATCGTCCACACGCGCGACGAGGCGGCGGCTGTGAAGCTGCGCGGCCGCATCGCCGTGATGTCGCAGACGACGCAGTCCATGGAAAACTTCCGGCAGATTGTGGGTGATCTGGCGCTTCGTACAAAAGAGTTGAAGGTCGTGAACACGCTCTGTCCGGCCATCACGGTCCGCCAGGAAGAGGCGGAGGTCATGGTCGAGGAGGTCGAGGCCCTCGTCGTCATCGGCGGGCATCACAGCGCCAATACGACGCGTCTTGCGGAAATCGGGCGGGGCCGCGAGCTTCCCACTTACCACATTGAAGTCCCGGACGAACTGGATCCAGCGTGGTTTAGCGGCGTGCGCAAAGTTGGCGTGATGTCGGGCGCAAGTACCCCCGAATGGATCATTGCGGAAGTCCTGCAGAAGCTTGAGGAAATAGGGTCGATCTCCCACGAGTAAGACTCCGCGTGGGTTGCCAATCGTTGCCATCGTCGGCCGCCCCAACGTAGGCAAGTCCGCGCTGTTCAACCGGCTCGTCGGCGGCCGCAAGGCCATCGTCGAAGACCTGCCAGGTCTGACCCGTGACCGGCTTTACGCGCAGGCGTCGTGGCGCGAGCATTCCTTTCACGTCGTAGACACCGGCGGGTACGTGACGAACGCAGCCGAGCCGATCCAGCGCCAGGTCCGCGCCCAGGCGGAGCAGGCGATGGGGGAGGCCGAAGTCATCCTCTTCGTCGTCGACGCGGCCTCGGGTATTCTGCCGGAGGATCGAGAGGTGGCGCAACGCCTCAGGGAGGGGCGTACTCCGGTCTTGGTCGTTGTCAACAAAGCCGACAGGGCCGACCATCCCGGTACGTTCGAATTCTACGAATTTGGTCTGGGAGATCCAATGCCGGTCTCCGCGATCCACGGGCTTGGGATTGGCGATCTGCTTGATGCGGTTGTTGAGTTGTTGCCCGCCGGGGTCTCCGCACTAGAAACGGCGCCGGTGCTTTCTGTGGCAATCGTGGGCCGTCCCAATGTCGGGAAGTCCTCGCTCCTCAACGCAATTCTGGGTGAGGAGCGCGTCCTGGTCGATCCTGTTCCAGGCACGACTCGAGACGCGGTCGATACACCATTCGTGCTGAACGGTCGACATTTCGTCCTCATCGATACCGCTGGACTGCGCCGGAAAGCCCGTATCGACCAGGCCGTTGAACGGTACAGCGCCGGGCGTTCGCTCAGCGCGGTCGACCGATGTGATGTCGCCGTTCTGGTGATCGAAGCCGGGGCGCCGGCCGTCAATCAAGATCAGGAGATCGCCCGCTATACGGTGGAGCAAGGACGGGCGCTGGTCATCGCGGTCAACAAGTGGGATCTGGTGGGCGATACCGATCGCGCGACGCCGGCGCAACTTGCGCCCGTTCATCGCGCGTTACGCTTCGTGGATTATGCACCGGTGGTCGTGACGTCGGCCGAGAAAGGGTGGGGGATCGGCCGGCTGTTAGAGCGTGTACTGGTCGTTGCCGAATCGTTCGCGCGCCGCGTGCCTACAGGACCGCTCAACAGGGTGGTCGAACAGGCCGAGCAGGCCCATCAACCTCCGGCCGATCGCTCGGGCCGGCACTTGAAGATCTACTACGCGACTCAGCCGAAGGCGAAACCGCCGACCTTTATCCTCTTTGTCAATCATCCCGATCTCCTGGGGAGCGACTATCGCCGCTATCTCGAGTCCAGGCTGCGGGGAGCGTTCGATTTCACGGGGACGCCGATCCGCCTGGTCGCGCGGGCGCGAGAACGGAGCGCGGCGGCGTCCAAGCATCGGGCGCCTATTGACCGCGAAACCCTTTGACTAGGACGTTGTCAGGTGGGGCATAGCACGGTTGTGGTGAGTATTGTGACGTCGGAGTGGGTAACCATCCTGTATGGCGTGGCCTTTCTGTGCCTGCTCGGCGTCATTTTCGGCCTCCGGCGGCTGATCCAGCTGCGGATGGCCGACCGCGTGATCCGCGACCCTATGACGGGCGCGTACACCCCCGACTTCATCCACGAGATCTATCAGACCGAGCTGCGCCGGGCGGAGCGCACGGGCGTGCCGTTCTCTGTCGCCCTTGTCTCGATCCGCGACACTGGCAAAGGCTCGATTGACATCCCAGTGGCGCTCGCCAGGTGGTTGAAGCAGAACCTGCGAGGATGCGATTACGTCGGCCGGCTCGACACGAACCAGTTCGTCATCATCCTGCCTGAGACGTGGGACGAAGACGCGCGCTCCGTCGCGGTCCGAATCCACGGTGCGTTCAAAGTACGGCAAGACGGGCAGGAGACGGTCGCCTGTGATGTCGCGATCGAAACCTGGCGCCCCGATGCTCCCGACGTGTGGAACGGCGCCTCGCGCCAGCTCGACAAGCTCGTCACCACCCCCGCAACTTAAATCTGCACAATTAGGTGAACAGATGCTCGCCGGTCTTTTTGCGAGCATTCGTTTTTCCACGAGTGATTGTGTTGATTGTGGAGATTGTGTCGATAGTGTAGATTGTTGTGTGCGGGCCGTAGCGCAGTTGGTAGCGCGCCTGAATGGGGTTCAGGAGGTCGGCGGTTCAAGTCCGCCCGGCCCGACCAGTTCAACGCCAGTCAGAGTCCTATCCGGAGAATTGCGAGAACCTTTTCAAAGAGTGTTCGTCGTGATGCCCAAAGCGTCTTGCTTCTCTGCCGTTACGTTCTTCTTGCTCTCCTCTCTGACCGTTATTGCCGCTCCCTCGGGGCGCTTTTTCATCGAAGGGGATGGAAAAATCCATCTCGTCAATAAAAAGACCGGTGCGGGTGGTCCGGTGACTTACCGAACGCCGAGGGGCGAGTATCCAGAATCGGCCCAAAGGAGGATCAACCAGATCTTGGGCGTCCCTCCCAACGCTTCCGAAGGAATCGCCATCCGGCTCACCGCCCTCCTCGATTATCTCCAAGATCAACTGAAGGGAGGGACGATCAAGATCGTCTCAGGCTACCGGAGTCCCACCCATAATGAAGGACTCCGGAAGAAGGGCCGGCTCGTGGCACGGACGAGCATGCACCTCGAGGGGATGGCGGCCGACATCGAGATGGAGGGGGTCGAGGGAAAAAGACTTTGGGAGTTCGTACGAGGCCTCGACTGCTGCGGGGCGGGTTACTATTACGCGAAAGGAATTCACGTCGACGTCGGCCCAAACCGGTTTTGGGACGCGTCCTCCACCAAGGTCGAGCAGGACCTCGGGGCCCGAAACAAACTCATCCTTCTTCGCACCGAATGGGATCTCTACCGGCCGGGCGAGGAGGTCCGGATGACCTTGGGCAGGATCACCGATTATCCGATCGGCGTTCGTCGCGACGGAAAGTTGATCCATACCGGGCAAGAGGTCGTCGGCGTCCGCTTGGAAAACGGCCTGCCCGACTGCCTCTTGATCCCGAACCGCTCGGCCGCGAGGTCGCTCGTCTGGAAGATACCGAATCGAATTGCGCCCAAGGAAAAGTTTCGAATCCGGATTTCGTTCTGTCAAAAACGCTTTCCGGAGATGCCAGAGGGGATTGACTCAAACCCAATTTCGATTAAATAGAAATGGAAGCGGTTAAGTCCTAATTTGACACACCCCAATCACCCGGCTCCGCGTACCCGTTTGGTGCCTTGGTAGTGCCTTCGATGGGCTCCGGGGATGGTTTCCGCCGCGTCTACCTAGACACCAGCGCGATCCAGAAGGCAACCGTGAGATCTTGTTTTTCGTGATTACTGGCAATGGGCCCGCGCCCTTTGGGAACGTTCCTTGGCCCAATTTGCTGTTTATCGTCTCAACGGTTTCCGCACGGGGCTCCGGATGGAGGATCCTCTAGCCTAGTCGTGCCAGCTGGCAAAATAGGAGACTGCTATATGTTGTGTCCGCCGCTGGCGAGCATCCGGGTTCCCCGTGCCTTGAGCGACCTCATCTGGAATGCATGCCCCGCCTCATGCTCGACGAGGTGGAACACCACCCACTCCGGGGTCACCTCCTCCTGCGGAGGGCTAGGACGCAACCTGCGCCACTCGGCGGATGAGATCCCTTCAAGTTCCTTCAGAAAGACTTCGCGACTGCGATTGAGCCGAGCGACGTGCTCGGCAATGGGCACGCCCAACACGCGGGTCAGGTGGTTGCGGTCCGGTTCCCTGTCGGGAAACGGAAAGTCTGGTTTGATCGCCGGCGGCAGCTCGGTCATCTGCTTCACGTCCCCGTAGAGCCAGCCCATCTCTACTATAGCGATGTGATAGAGGAGAGACCCGATCGCATTTTCCTGCCCGTCCGGCCCTTCCCAGTCCACAAGACGCTCATCGAGACCCTCCACAACGCGTAGCGTGTAGCGGTGGCGCACATCCTGCAGCGCCCACAACCAGCGCCCGACTTCTGGATCGTACCCTTCCAGTGGTTCTATCTGCACCTGCCACACAGCCATTGCCGTCCCCCTTAGTCGATAGGCCCAATCGTCCTTCCCGCACTCACGCCCACCTATCTCTCCGCTAGACCCCAACTGAGGAGAAACCAGGGCGCAATCCCCAAGAATCACCGCCAGCGTAGGTGGTACGAAGCGGACCATCCCCTGGCCCGACGTGGCTTAGTCCGACGCCCGCCCATCATGACGAGCATAGTATCTCCCATGCCGAAGGGCTCGTCGAGATTGTCTTTCTCCGCCCTTCCGATTTCCCAGTTCTGAACACATGGCTGAATATCCGACTCCTACAATATCTGTCATTGAACCAGAAGGAAATACCAGCACAAGTCGGGTTGATGACTACCGAAACATCCTGGAGTCCATGCCTTGCTTCTGAGCTTGAGCTACTCGGAAACTCGATTGCATCGATAACCGCAGCAAGACGGCCTGCCAGTTACTTCCAGCGCTTTCTTAAACGAAACCAGGTTCAGCTTGGGGAATTGCTCTGCGGTTTCCCAATGGGCCAAACGACTTCCAACCCCCGAATCAGGGAAGGAATCAACTAACAGATAAAATCCTCCGATCACTCACCGCAGTGATGCTCCGACCGGGAGGGTGGCATGTTTGCAGAGCCAGGAAGTCTAGGAATCTCATCGATTGGGCTTGTGGCCGGCTTCTACTTCGGACGCTTCTTTGACGTCAGGAGGGATCTTGACGTTACGGGCTTTGTTACCCTCATCACTGTGATCGGTATCGGTCCCAGTGCGTTGGCGCTGATCAGAGCGTACCGTGACCTGAACCTCCTGGATCCCTACGGCGTGGGGCTCCTCATCGGTGTCGTCATCAACCTCATCGTCGCCGTGCTGCTGAAAGCCATAAAGGCCGCCGAGGGACGGTCTGCTAGCGTCTTCCGGGCTCTCCTCGACATTACAGGGCACTCACCTTAGGATCGGCCGGGGCCAAGCCACCATGGCTGAAGATCTCGGAACGGTTCGAGCCGTCCTTCAGGATACCCGGGACGAACTCCTCGCCAAGCCCAATGTTGTAGCCGCGGGCATCGGCTATAAAACGGTACTGGAGAAGCAGGACCCAACCCTCAGTATTGTCTGCTCCGTCAAGCAGAAGGTCCGTGCGGAACTGTTGTCACCCCGGGAACGAGTCCCGCCAGCTATTGCCGGCATCCCAATAGATGTCGTTATCACCGGCCCCATCCATGCCTTTCAAGCGCGGACCGGCCGGTACCGACCGGCTCCCGGTGGAGTCAGCATAGGGCATAGGAACATCACCGCGGGGACTCTGGGCTGCCTCGTCCAGAAGAACAACCAAACGTTTATCCTCTCCAACAACCACGTGTTGGCGAACAGCAATGATGCCAGCGTGGGAGACCCGATCCTGCAGCCCGGGTCATTTGATGGCGCCATGTGGCCCGCCGATCACATCGCAGAGCTGACCGAATTCGTGCCGATTCACTTCCTAGGCGAGCCGAGCGACTGTTCCTTCGCCGGCGCGATTACTACATTCCTAAACTTTATTGCTAGGACAATCGGAAGCGATACGAGGCTCACGGCCGTAAACACCCAGTTGCGTGAAAACCTGGTCGACGCGGCGATCGCTCGCCCGCTGAATGACAATCTCGTCACGGCAGAAATCCTGGAGATTGGGTTGATCCAGGGGCTAGGCAAGGGGGAACTCGGCGCGGCGATCAAGAAGAGTGGCCGCACCACCGGCCTCACTCAAGGCCAGATTCTCCAGGTCGACGTGACAGTAGACGTTCAATACGGTCCAAGCCAAGTCGCCCGATTCGCAGACCAGTTACTGGCCGGTCCGATGAGCCAGGGCGGGGACAGCGGCTCGGCAGTCCTCGACTCCGGCAACCGCTTGGTTGGTTTATTGTTCGCAGGGAGCCCGAATAGCACTATCATTAATCGCATCGAGCACGTCTTCTCAGTGCTCGCGCTCAGAATATGACCCCCACGATTCAAGAAGTGAAAGCTCGGCACGAAGGGCGCCTGATGACCATGCCTGGAGTCGTCTCTGTGGGCCTCGGTCAGAAGCCGGATGGCACGCCGGTGATCGTGGTCGGCTTAGATCGAAGACGCCCGGCGACAATGGCTCAACTGCCCCAGATACTTGACGGGTACCCGGTCAGCGTTGAGTTCGTCGGAGAGATAAGGGCCCAGGAAAAGGGACGCTCCTAAGCTCTACCTGCCCCACAGACCGCGCAGATTCTCCCTCGCTTCTCGCTGGCAGGCTAAGAAAACCTCAACGTACTTCACGTTCGGAGGGTAGGTAGAAACGAGTGCGTATCCTTCCCGGACGATGAGCATGTTGAATAACGTGCCATCTTCCAGCCAGACGTAAGCGAGCAATCTCCTGTATCGATCGCGCTTTTGGACGTCGAGCTCAAGAGCAACATCCTGCCCGAGCAAATACCGGCTGGTAAAGTTTGATGACAGGCGGCCAAGCCCCCTGATGACCTCTTCAGAGACCCCAAATTCCCACGCATCTCTGTCCAGCTTCACGCTTTGATGCACTTCGGGAGTGTCGATTCCGATCAGACGCGTGCGCTCGCGCCGACGGTCCACCGAGACGATGATAGTGTCACCATCAACCACTCGGGAAACCCTTGCCGGGTAGAGCCCATCTGGAATAGGCGGATTTGCACACCGTACCGCGCCGACGGTGGCCGCTGATCCAAACAGGGTCAGCATCGCCAGGGCCACACTTGCCATCAAAAGGAAGCCTTGCATCTTAGCCCTCCTGTGGTCCCTCAGGTGTTGCATACCCCCACGATGCCTCTGAACTCCTTACGCAAGGATGCGACTGTTCCGAGGGCGAACGACTGGCCAGACTCGGCCTGGTGCTTCCGGACGTGGGTATGGCGACGGAAACGGCGGCGAAGTGCCCCAATTGCGCCCTGGCCCTGCGGCCGTTGACGCACGCCGGGGTCAAGCTTGACGTCTGCCTAGAATGTCAGGGAGTGTGGCTGGACGCAGGGGAGTTCGAGCAAGTCGTAGATGCGAAGGCCGGCATCCGGGACCGGCTCAGCAGTGTCTGGACGATGGGCAAGCGCCGTTGCCCGCGTGGCCACGGTTGGCTGCGCCAGCAGGAGGTGGACGCCGGAATACCTGTCTTGATCGACTTGTGTGCCGAGTGCGGCGGTCTATGGCTGGACCGCCACGAACTCTTGCGGCTCCAATCCCTGTCGAAGGGCACCTCGGAGGGGCTTTGGCGCGTGGAGGCTCTCGAACAACGCGTCGAGGAGGCACACCGTCACTGGGACCAGGAGCGGATCGGTGGCGTTGAAGCCAAGAGCAAGATTTCAATTCCGAGCTACTTAATCAATCTGCTCGGGCTCCCGGTCGAGGTCTATCACCCCGTCAGAAGCAAGCCGCGTGCGACCTATGCCCTCGTCGTCTTGAATGTCGTGATTTTCGTAATGCAGATGCTTTCTCCCGACGGGGTCATCAGCGAGCTGGGGCTCATCCCTGCCGTCCTCCTACAGGGCGGGGCTCCCTGGACTGTTGTGACGTCCATGTTCCTCCACGGGAACATCGTTCATCTGATCGGCAACATGTACTTTCTGTCCATCTTTGGTGACAACGTCGAAGATCGGTTAGGCTCTCGACAGTTCCTGGCGCTCTATCTCGTCGGGGGGCTTGTGGCGAACGTTGTGCATGTGGCCAGCAATTTTGCATCTGACATTCCGGTCATCGGCGCAAGCGGGGCTGTGTCTGCAGTTTTGGGAGCCTACCTCTACTTCTTCCCCCAGCGTCGCCTGCACATGACGTTCAGCTTCATTCCGCTCCGGATCCGGACGCTGTGGTATCTCGGGATCTATTTGGTGTTGCAGTTCGTCTTTGTGGCGCTGGGCGCTGAGGGGATCGCCTGGTGGGCGCACATTGGAGGCTTTGGCCTGGGAATCGCGTGGGCAGCCGTCGCGCGTCACCGGATCCGCCAGCGCATCTCCGCCCTTGACGCTGCTTTTGGAAAGTAGATGCCGACACCCTCGACCGATCCCGCTTGGTTTTACTCGTCTCTAGCCCAGGTTTCAGCTGTGATCGTGGGGCTAATTGGGGCCATCCTCGGCACACGCTTAATTAATCACATCGCAGAGGTGCAGCTGGCTCGAAAGGGGATTGAGGCCAAACTGCTTTACGTTCAAGAAATGCTTGCTGACAGAGCCAGTCGAATCCAAAGGTTCTATGAACTCGTTCAAGACGTACCCACGGCCGGCCGCGCGGCCCTAGCTTATGAACTGTTCCGCGGCGACGCTCTCGAAGATCATATCCGGCAGAGAGCAGCCGCGCTGCGGGGGGTCCTGTACGAAATTCCGGCAGACACCGGCGGGCAGAAACAGGCGAGAGAAGAACTTGGGCACGAGGTAAATGTCCTCGACGACACCGCCTACGAACTCAGGATGTTCCGATTTCGACTTGTTCCCCGCCCCTTCATCGCCATGCTCCTGATTATGGGATTCTTGACAGCCGCGGGGATCGTCTGGCCACTGTGGGCCCTCTTAGAACCGCTTGCTCCCGACAGACAGAACATGCTTTCTCTTTTCAGCCTGGGGATGATCGTCCTCGTCGTGTACTTCGGCTACGAACTGCTAAGCCTGCGCAAGCTTGGAACGATCAGTTGGCCAAAGAGGAAATGACAGTTAGCGAAAGTCTCTCCCTCTTTCCTCTGGACGCTTTCTAGGTCGCTTCGTAGCGGTCGTATCTATCTTCTCGGAAGTTCCATCTCGGTTGGGTCTTGGGGCTTTCTTGCTTCTTTGCTGGCCTGGGTGGTAACCTCGACCGCTGCGGGGCCGCTTTTTCTTCATGGTTGTATTCCTCTCTCAATAACGCCTACGATCCGAAAAGTTCTGCACATACTTCAATTCATCAGCAGCCAAGGCCAACCATCTGTTGATCGGTACATTTCGTCAGCTAGGACGGAGAAATTCTTACACCTTAATTCCATTTAACCTCCAAATTTGAAAGTCTTTGCTATTCCAGGGAAAAAGTGTGTGGTAGAATCCGCTATCAAGAACGGGGGAAAACGGGGAGGGAATCTCATACTCGATGGCCATCAACACGATCAGATTGAGCAGTACGATCAGAGCAAGGCAGATCAGACCCGAGGCCCAGCATGAGGTCCGGATGCGAGCGGTCACGGATCTCTGGAAAAAGATCCGTGAGCTCAATGACAGCGACGCGGACCGCATGAAGATCGCTGACACCTACCTGAAGTTGGGCGACGTGCTGCAGCTTCTGCCTCAGCACTACCGCATTATCCTCGGTGGATCTATAGCACCGGAAGGATAAGCAATCCTGGAGCCCGCGGCGCGCGGGCTCCAGGCTCTGTTAGCAGTTCTCAGCCTCTTACCGCAGATGCTTCAGGGGCTGGCGAAAAGCGGTGTATCTACATCACGTTTTCGGGCGCTTACGTTGACCTAGTAGACGGTCGCTACAACTGTCGGTAAAGTCACAATGGAGGAGACGATGAACGCAGAAACATTGGTCATGAAGGAGTTGGTTCTGGATTTCTACCGGGAGCAGTTCACAGACCCGGCCACGCAGTACCTCAATGATTTGCGGCGCATTCGCGCGGAGAAGGATATGAGTCTCGAGCGGGCCATCATCGAACTGTACGAGTACGTTACCAATTCGCTTATGGAGAAACTGTTCGCGCGGTATGATTCGGCGCATGTTCCATCGTCACGCGATAAGGCTAACGCTTCGGGCTACTTCACAAGCCCCTTTCATATAGGCGCGAATGGCGACCCGTCAGACCGTAAGTTAGAGGTCCTGGAAGGATTCGGTATGCCGATCGCACCGGCTGTGAAACTGAAGTAGTGCGCGGAAGGGGTTGGTGACACCAGGCGCGCGCTGCATCAACCCCGATTGTGTCTTGAGCTCGATCGATGAAGTGCTGCCCGCAGCCTAGCGAAGGACGGTTGCCGGCGCGCGCAGTCCTTCGGTAAACGCCATCTCTGCGCCGATGGCACGCGCAAACGCATCAAGCTGCAACTTCGTTTCTGCTTCAGGCCAGCCTAACTCTTTGCCCATAAGAGCCGCCACGGTGGGCGCACAATGCTGCCCGCGGTGTCGATCCAGCACAGCGAGCCGGCTGCGGTTCATCATCCAGTCGGCCAGTGAGAGCGCCTGTTCGTCCCGGCAGGCGTACACAACCTCGGCGGCAATCACCGGCAGATCCGGTACCAAGCGCCGCTTGTAGGAAGGATCCTCGCGAAGGATATCCAGGATTCGAAATGCCCCGCTCCCATAGGAGGCATGCAAATGAGACGCATCCACGGATGTCAGGCCGTTCTCCAGCGCCTCTCTTTCGACCCGGGTCGCGTCGGCGTTGGGATCCAGGACAAGGTCGCTGGTGCGGCAAGGGGTCCTGCGCCCATCGCGACGCACAACCACGTCCACGGTATCTTCCGCCATCTTGCGAAAGGTTGTGAGCTTTCCCCCGATGATCGAGACCATCGCATGGGGATGCTCGATGACTTCGTGGCTGCGCGAGAGTCCTGCCGACCGGGCTCCCCCCCGACGGACCAGCGGACGCAGACCGGCATACGCCCCCACGATTGCCTCCGGGCCGACAGGAAGACGCAGATAGCGATTAAGGTGATCGAGCAGATACCGCGCTTCGCCGGCCGTTGGTGTCGGGGCGCTTAGATTCCCGTCATAAGACTCATCGGTGGTACCAAGAATCCAGCGGTCACGCCAAGGAACGAGGAACGCCAGACGGCCGTCGTCGGTTTCTGGGATGACCAATGCAGAGTTCGCTGCAAGCGGGAGGTCCAGTACCAGATGGGTGCCTTTGCTGTGCTGGATGTGGAAGGGCGCGTCCCCGGAGAGGTGGGCGACCTCTTCCGCCCAAATTCCACCTGCATTGACAATATGGCGGGCGCGGACGAGTGTCTCACCGGCTCCGACATGGTTTCGTACAGTGACTGTACTCGGAGACCCGGGGGCAATCGCGCGGACCTCCGCGTAGTTCAGCACCAGCGCGCCGGCGCGCCGCGCCGCGTTCAGGACGGCGTGGGTAAGCCGGACGTCGTCTGTCTGCGCATCGTAGTAGCGAAACGCGCCAGTCAGTCCCTGGGTACGCAAGTTGGGAAACTCCGCGGCGAGAACCTGGGTGGTTACCGTTTCGCTTCGCAGGTTGGTCAGTGCCAGCAGATCGTACAACCGGAGTCCGGTACGTATCAGCAGAGGGTGGAGAGGTTGAAAGAGGCCGGGGACCTCAACGCCCAGTGGCCGTCGCATTCCCGCATAGAGTGGGAGGATGAACGGGAGCGGCGTAACGAGGTGGGGCGCCAGCCGGCAGAGCCTGTCCCGCTCGATTGCCGCTTCACGGACCAGCCCAAGTTGCCACTGCGGAAGATATCGAAGCCCGCCGTGTACGAGTTTTGTTGAGCGGCTGCTGGTCCCGCCGGCAAAGTCAGATCGCTCAACAAGCCCTACTATGTACCCGCGCGTCACGGCGTCCAACGCGACCCCTGCACCGGTGATGCCGCCACCGATGACAAGGACATCGACGCCTCGCTCAAGGTCAGAGAGAATCTGGCCGCGTTGACGAAGGGGGTCTGACACGAGCCGATCGTTCGACGGCTCGCAGATGAATCCTTATGTCAGTGCAGGCTCAAGAACTGGTTTCTGTCCCGCGACAATGCGGGGAGCTGCCGGACTCTCCCACCGCTGCTTGAGGAGAGGCCACTGTTTCTTCCAGTCATTCACGAGCGGTCCAAACTTGCCGCCGTGGAAAATTCGCTCGACAAGATACTTCGTGGGGAATGTATTCCCGAAGTAGCTGACGCGTTTCGCCGTCACTTCGACAAGGGACGGGTCCCAGACCTTACCATTCAACACGCACCAGCCATGAGCAAAGGGAGCGGGATGACCGGCGATCCAGGCGTAGCCCTCTGCATACGCCAGATCCTCGTCAAGTTCTAATCGCGACGACGCAAAGGCCGCGAACACCGTCCTTTGCGCGTTGGCAAAGCAGTGACCATTTCGGAGGCGAACACGCTCGCTGAGATTCTTGATAGTCGTGACTTCATCCGAGGTCCAGGTCCCCGCGCCTGCCGGCATCTCTTCCCCGTGGGTGGCGAACCACTCGGCAACGCTCGAATACGCGTAACCTTGCCGGCGGAGATCCTCGGAATCCGTCCGGATTCGAGTCAGGCGCTCGGCGCGGCTTTGGAGATACTCCTTGATGTCATGCATCTGGTTGCACTGGCGTTACCTACATTTACCCAATCCGCAGAGGTGCTCCAAAAACAACGGGCGACCCGGCGGGGCACCAGGTCGCCCACTTCGGCGAGGCAGGCGGCACGGCAGGCCGCCGGTGTGAATTTCCCCCAAGCGCCCGCTGGTTAAACATGCCTGGATTGAATTTTTCCGGCAGGATTTTGCCCGCGAGGGTTCCAGGTCGCCTCACGGCGAATACGTGTGCGGACTCCCTTGAAGCACTCCATCACCGTCCGGGTCAACGGGGCAGAGTACCGCCATGAGGTCGAGCCCAGGCTCCTGCTCGTCTATTACCTGCGCGAGGTCCTCGGGCTCACGGGGACCCATATCGGTTGCGACACCACGAGCTGCGGCGCCTGTACCGTCATCCTCAATGGCATGGCGGTGAAGGCCTGTACGGTGCTGGCCGTCCAGGCCGATGGGGCTGAGATCCTGACCGTTGAGGGACTGGCGAAGGACAGCCAGCTCCATCCCATTCAGGAAGGGTTCTGGGAAGAACACGGTCTGCAGTGCGGGTTCTGCACGCCAGGCATGATGCTGGCCGCTATCCAGATCCTGGCCCGCAACCCTAATCCTACTGATGATGAGATCCGGCATGGTCTTGACGGCAACCTCTGCCGCTGCACCGGCTACCAGCACATCGTGAATTCCGTGCGCTACGCGGCGCGGAAGCTTCGCGAGACAAACCAGGAAGCCATTCCGTCCGCGGGGGGCGGACGATGATCCCAGCGGCGTTCGAGTATCACCGTCCCTCCTCGGTCAAAGACGCGCTCAAGATGCTGCAAGACTTGCCCGACGCGAAACTGCTCGCCGGCGGGCATAGCCTTCTACCCCTGATGAAACTGCGTCTGGCGAACCCGCCTCACCTGATCGACCTCGGCCGCATCGACGCCCTCCGCCAGATCCGCGCCGATCGCAATATCCTGGTCATCGGCGCCATGGCCAGCCACTGGATGATCGAGTCGTCAGAGTCGGTGAAACGCCACGCGCCTCTTCTTGCCGAGACGGCGGGAAAAGTCGGAGACGTGCAGGTGCGCAACGCGGGGACCATCGGTGGATCAGTCGCTCACGCTGATCCCGCCGCAGATTATCCCGCGGCGCTGCTCGCGCTGGATGCGCAGTTCGTGGCAGAGGGTCCCAACGGTCCCAGAGTCATCGCGGTTGACGATTTCTTCACGGGCGTGTTCAGCACTGCCCTCGATGCCCACGAGATTCTGACCGAGGTGCGCCTGCCGTTTCAGGACGCGGGCACAGGGAGCGCATACCTCAAGTTCGCCCACCCTGCGTCCGGGTTTGCCGTCGTCGGTGTCGCTGCCGCGCTCCGAATGAATGGCGGCAAGCCGGCACGCATCCGCATCGGCATCACGGGCGTGGGTCCCGCCGCATATCGACCCAAAGCCGTGGAGGAACTCCTTGTGGGAAAGCCGTTTGAGGCGCGCACGGTCGCCGAGGCGGCGAACCTGGCTGCAGACGGGGTCGACGTCAATGAGGACTTGTTCGCATCGTCAGAATACCGCGCTCATTTGACGCGAGTGTTCACGAAACGCGCCGTGATGCTGGCCGGCGAGCGCGGGGGCGCTCGGTCCGAGTAAGGGATCAATGCCCGCCGGACGCGAGGACCTGATCAACGATCTTGCCGGGCTGGCGCTGTTCGCCGATCTGTCACGGCCGCAGCTGGAAGCCGTTGTTCACATCCTCGAGGACGAGTATTTCGCAGAAGGTCAGCGGATTCTCCGCCAGGGCTTCTCCGGATCGAACCTCTATATCATCTTGAGCGGCGAAGCGGCCGTCTTCGTAAATGGGACCCAGCGCGCTACGTTGGGGCGGGGGGAGTTCTTTGGTGAGATCTCGGCTCTGCTGGGTGAAGCGCCGGCCGCCGACGTCGCGGCACTGCATCCGCTCCGCTGTCTCGTGATGCCGGCCGCCGACGTGGAATCGTTTCTGCTGACATATCCCAAAGTCGCGTTTCGCATGCTGCAGGCAGAAGCCAGGCGCGTCCGCAGCGCCAATCTGTGGCGCTAACACTGGCTCCCGCTAAGCAGCAGACACAGCCTCACCCACCCGGAGAGTATCCCGCTGTCATCGTCGGTGCAGGCGCCGGGGGTCTGCAGATGAGCTACTTCCTGCACCGCCTGGGCGTCAGGCATGCGGTGATCTCGGAGGATTCCAATCCCGGTGGGATGTTCCGGAAGTTCCCCGTGTATCAACGGCTCAACACCTGGTCGAAGCCGTATCCTCCCGTGGAGCCCACATCGAGGCACTACGCGTGGTTCGACTGGAACAGCCTGCTGGCGGACGAGCGCACCCACCTCGCGCTGGTTCCTGAGTTCATGAACGATGGGTCGTACTTTCCGACGCGGTTGGAGATGGAGCGTGGTCTCGAAACGTTTGCAGAACGCGCCGCCGTTCGCGTGCGCTACGGGTGTCGATGGGAGTCGACGCGACGCACCGAATCTGGGTTCGTCCTGGGAACATCAGACGGGGAGTACCGGTGCCGGATTGCCATCTTCGCCATCGGGATGGCTGAGCCGTGGAAGCCTGAAATTCCGGGGATCGATCAGGTGCCGCACTACGCTGAGGCCCTTCCGTCACGGCAATATGCGCGGAAGCGGGTGCTGATCCTCGGCAAGCGCACCTCCGCATTCGAGATGGCCGACGCACTCCTGGCCTATACGCCGCAGATCATCCTCATATCGCCAAGGCCACCGCTCCTCGCCATCCACACCCACTCCACGGCGGGCGTCAGGGCGCGCTATCTGCTGCCGTATGAGGACCATGTGCTCGGCGGAGGTGTGTTCATGCTGGATGCGGCCACTGAACGCATCGAACACACCGGAACCGGCTTTCGCGTCTCTGCCTCAGGGACGACGCGCCCGGGCACCTTTACGTTCGCCGTCGACGCCGTAGTGGCGGCAACAGGGTGGACTACACCACTTCGAGACCTCCGCGATCTCGGCTTGGCGACGTTCAGTCAAGACCGTATTCCCGCGCTCACGCCGTACTGGGAAAGCACGACCGTGCCAGGTATCTTCTTCGCAGGCGCCACCAGTACGGGGTCAGTCGGGTTGCGGAAGTATGGAGTCCCCGGCAACTCTGGCGGGGTTAGCGGATTCCGGCACAACGCACGCGTGCTCGCGGCGTATCTTGCGCGGACGTACTTCGATATCTCAGTGCCGCGGCCGCTTGTCCGTCCCGGCGACGTCGTAGGGTATCTTCTGTCGGAGGCCAGCTCGGCGGCCGAGCTTTGGAATCAGCGATCGTACCTGGCGCGTGTCCTGAGTGTTTCAGAGGAGGCGGGGATTCTCGACGAGGGGATCCAGCCGCTGGCAGCATTTGTTGATTCGGCGGGGCCCGATGCGGTGGCTGTCGTCCTCGAGACCGACGCGCAGGGTGATCACCATCCTGCGGTTTACGTCAGGCGTGACGGTCGAGTGAGCGAGCACGCGCTCTCCGGAGACCCACTGCTGGACTTTCAGTCGCCGGACCATCGGGCGCAGCTCACGTCCATCCTCAAGGATGGATTGGGGCTCATCTAATGATGGGGGTTAGTGTTGGTGTTGGTCACCCACTGAGATCGCGCGCAGGCGTTTCGCCACTTCCCTCAAGATACTAAGCGTGAGCTTCGGCGTCTTTTCGAGGAGACGTGTGAAGTCCCAGGAGGCGAGGGCCAGGCAGGTGGTTCGCTCTTCCGCGATGACATGGGCCATGCGCGGTTGGTGGTCGAGCAGCGAGAGCTCGCCGAAAAACTCGCCGGGCCCCAGGCGCGCCAGGGTCTTGCCGTCCATGACAACCTTAGCCTTCCCGCGCGTGATGAGGTAGAATCCGGTGCCCACCTGTCCCTGCCGGACGATGTACCGGCCGGGTTCGACCTCAATCTCCGTCGTGAGATCAGCAATCGTGTTGAGCTGACGGGGACGGATGCCCGAGAAGAGCGCGACGTCGCGCAGTAACGCCGCCTTTTGTTTCTTTGTCATCGGCATGAGCACAGCACGTTTCTCTCCGCGCAGATACGACTCCTTCGGCCGCATAGTGGCTGGTGGATCTTGCTTGTTGCGATTTTGAAGGAAGAGTCTCCAGGCCGGTCAAAGTAGAATCCCATTCCCGCAGGCAGGATTGCGTCGCGGGTCAGATCGGGAGGTGGCGACAGTGTCAGATGCGCCTGACAGCAAGTGGGTGCGCGTTGATGATCACCGCTGGAGACGGCTCTCTCGGCGCGAGTTTCTGAAGCTGGCGGCCGCCGGTGCGGCCGGCGCCGGATTGGCTGCATCGCGTTTCGGTTCCATCACGACTTTCGTGCGCGCACAGCCGCGCGCGCTCCGCATCATGACGTGGGCTCACTTTGTGCCCTGGGCATACCATCCCTGGTTTGATAACTTCGCCAGGGAATGGGCGAGAAGCAAAAGTGTAGAGGTCACCATCGACCGCGTTAGCTTCGCGGACATCGTGCCGCGCGCCACCGCGGAGGTGGCCGCGCAG
The DNA here is from genome assembly GCA_020028455.1 of Armatimonadota bacterium. GTDB lineage: Bacteria > Sysuimicrobiota > Sysuimicrobiia > Sysuimicrobiales > Kaftiobacteriaceae > JACPRY01. The sequence goes on from JAHZOA010000007.1 coordinate 25,962, forward strand.
CAGGGGCATGACGTCTACTTCTTCATCTCGCCCCCGTCCCAGTTTGAGCCTCAGGTCCTGGACCTCGCCGATATCAACAGGGAGGCTGAACGGCGTTACGGTCCGATCCTCCCGCTGGTCAAGGACAGCACCTACAATCCGCATACCAGGAAATGGTTCGGGTTCTCAGACAACTGGGTTCCGGATCCGGGAGATTATCTGAAGAGCGCCTGGGCGGGTGTCGGGTACGCCCAGGGCCCGCGGACCTGGGAGGACCTGCTCACAGCCGGCCGACGGATCAAGGAGAGGTTCCCCAACATTCAGATCCCTATCGGCGTCGGATATTCTCAGGACATCGACTCTAACATGGCCACGCGGGCGATCCTCTGGTCTTTTGGAGCGTCCGTTCAGGACAAGGATGCGAACGTCGTGCTCAACTCGGAGGAGGCGGTGAAAGCGGTCGAGTGGGGCGCCCGGCTCTTCCGCGAGGCGATGACGCCCGCCGTGATGAGTTGGAACGCCGCCTCTAACAACCAGGCGCTGGAGGCAGGGGCGACCGCCTACATCCTCAACTCTATCTCGGCGTATCGCTCCGCACAGCAACGGCGGCTGCCGATCGCAAGCGACATCTTCTTCGTCCCTGCGTTGAGAGGTCCCGCCCGCGCCCTTGCGGCAACGCACGTCATGGGGGTGTGGGTCATCTGGAGGTTCAGTCGCGCTCCCGACCTGGCCAAGGAGTTTCTGCTCCATCTGCTGGACAACGCGCGCGAATCGACGCTGGGCAGCGAGATGTACAACTTCCCGTCGTATATGGGGGCGGCGGCCGAGAAGGCCACCCCGGTGGCGCAAAAGCCAGCCGAGGGTCTCATGTGGGTCCAGGGGCGGGTTCGCAGCGATCGGTTCGGGTCGCTCCCGCCGGACAAACTGAAGGTCCTGGCCGACTCGCTGAAGTGGTCCGCCAACATCGGCTGGCCGGGGGTGGCCAATCCGGCCGAAGGGGAAATCTTTGACACCAGCGTGACGGCGGATATGTTCGGAAAGGCGGCTACGGGACAACTGACCCCGAAGCAGGCCGTCGAAGAAGCCAGCCGCCGTGCCAAGGAGATCTATACCAAATGGCGCCAGGCAGGCTTGGTGGGTGGTGGCGGCCGCGACAGATAAGAGAAGCGAAGCCGCACAGTAGAGTAGGGGTGCGCTTGCCATCGCGCAGCGCACCCCTCACTATGAGTGAAGTTGTCATGTGCCCTTCGACTCGCTCCGCTCGCTCAGGGCATTCGACTCGGAGCGGCCGAAGGCCATGAGCGAGTCCGCGAAGCGGGCGAGTCGAATGGGATACGTTGAGGCGAAGGATCTGCACAAGCACTTCGGCGAGGTCCATGCGGTTGACGGCGTGGATCTCTCCGTCAATCAAGGTGAGCTGCTGGTGCTGCTGGGCCCCTCAGGGTGCGGGAAGACCACCTTGATGCGGATGATCGCTGGATTAGAGGAGCCGACCCTCGGTGAGATCTGGATCGCCGGCGAGCGTGTCGATCAGGACGTACCACCGCGGGCCCGGGGGATCGCCATGGTCTTCCAGGGTTACGCGCTGTACCCGCACAAGACGGCTTTCCGGAATATCTCCTTTCCTCTTGAAGCCATCGGCAAATCCCCGACGGCGATCAGAGAGGCGGTCGACTGGGCCGCCACAATGTTCGGCATCCGGCCGCTGCTCGCCCGCCGGCCGCGCCAGCTCTCGGGCGGCGAGCGCCAGCGGGTGGCCCTGGCACGGGCGGTCGTCCGTTCCCCGCGCGTCTTCCTCTTTGATGAGCCGCTCTCCAACCTCGACGCGCAGCTTCGCGCGATCGCCCGATTTGAACTGAAGCAGTTCCAACGCGAAATCGGGACGACTACGATCTACGTCACGCATGACCAGGTAGAGGCGATGGGGCTAGGGGACCGCATCGTCGTAATGAACAAAGGCAAGGTCAGGCAGATCGGCACCCCGCAAGAAGTCTACGACAATCCCGCGGACACGTTTGTCGCGACCTTCCTAGGGTCGCCGCCCATGAATCTGGTTGAGCACGACGAGAACACCCTTTTCGGGTTCCGTCCGGAGCTCTTCCTTCCGCGGCCGACCTTTCCCCCTCATGAGGACATTCGTGTCTACCACCTGCGCGTGCGGCAGGTGGAGCACTTGGGCGCGGGTCGCCTGGTCTATGGATACCTGGAAGAAGAGTCGCGCTCGGACCAGCCTGTGATCGCTGGCCTTCCGGTGACGATTAGGACGCCAATCGCGGAAGACCAGGTCTACGAGTTTGCCGTACCGCGGCGGGCTATGCGCTACTTCGATCGCCGCACGGGGCTCAAACGGCAGGATGGCCCAGCCTAACGAAGCGCAGCCCTTAGTTCAGCTGGCGGCGGCCACATTCCGGCGACGCACGCTCGCGGACCGGGAAGGCGTGCTTGGCCGCCTCCTTCTCGCGCCGGCATTCCTTTATGTCATCTTGGTCGTGGGCGTCCCCTTCGTGCTGGCAATCTTGCTCAGCTTCAGCGCGGCGAGATCGGGGTCATTGTCGTTCTCTTGGGTCGGGCTGTCCCACTTTTCGACGATCATCGCGGACCCGCAATTTCAGCTGACGCTGCGAAACACCCTTGTCTTCACGATCGCCTCGCAGGTCCTGGTGATGATTCTGGCGACAGCCGCCGCCAACGTCCTGGACGCCGCGTTTTTCGGGAAGCGCGCCGTCAGGATGCTCATCCTGCTCCCGTGGGCAGTGCCGGTCTCCCTGGCGGCAATGTCCTGGGCGTGGATTTTCGACTCTACTTTCAGCGTCATCAACTGGACCCTCAGGGCGTCGGGGTTGTTCCAGGGCTGGCTCTATTGGCTTGGTGACACGGAACTGGCCATGATTGCAATCATCATCGTGCACGTCTGGCGGACGTTCCCCTTCGCCACGGTCGTCGTCCTCGCAGGGATGGCAGCCATACCGTTAGAGATTCGTGAGGCAGCGGTCATTGATGGCGCATCCTTCTGGCGGCGGCTTTTTCAAGTCAACCTCCCACTGTTGCTTCCGGTGGTGACAGTCGCCGTTTTGTTCGGCGTCGTCTTCACGTCAACCGATCTCAGTGTCGTCTACCTGCTCACGCGCGGCGGCCCCTACAACAGCACCCACGTGCTGGCCAGCCTGGCGTTCCAGCGGGGCATCCTCGGGGGCGACCTTGGGCAAGGCGCGGCGATCGCTCTCTTCCTGTTGCCGGCTCTCGTGGTCGTCGCCATCGTGATGCTGCGCCTGGCGCGGCGGGCGGAAGTGGGCGCATGACGGCGCGACGGGTCGTCCGGGTGTTGAAGCAGATCGGCCTCTATTCTGCGGCGGCGGCCTTTACGGGTCTGGCCGTCTTCCCGTTCTATTGGATGCTCGTGACGGCATTCAAAGAGGACAACGATCTGTACGTAGCAGCGACCATGCGCGCCCACATCCCGTGGATCTTCAACGAGCCCCCGACGCTCGAGCACTTCCAATACCTGCTGGGAGACACGGCCTACTTGGCGTGGGTGCGCAATACGATCTTGGTCGGAGCCGCGGTCGTCGTGATCACGCTGGTGCTGGCCGTTCCTGCCGGCTACGCGCTGGCGAGGTTGACCGGACGGTGGGGGGAGCGATTGGGCATCGGCATCTTTCTCACCTATCTGATCCCCCCGACGCTGCTGTTTATTCCCTTCTCTCGCGTGATCGCTGTGCTCGGTCTGCAGAACTCGCTGTGGGCTCTGGTCCTGGTCTATCCGACCTTTACCATTCCGTTCTGTACCTGGTTGTTGATGGGGTTTTTCCGATCGATTCCGCGCGATATCGAAGAGCAGGCGATGATCGACGGCTACAGCCGCCTTGCAGCGATGCGGTTGGTTGTGCTGCCGCTGGCTGTCTCCGGCGTGCTCACCGCCGCCTTCTTTTCCTTCACGCTGGTCATGCAGGAGTTCGTCTATGCCCTGACCTTCATTAGTTCTGTGGGCAAGATGACCGTCAGCCTCGGCATTCCGGTGGCGCTATTCCGGGATGTCTTCAACTGGGGAGCGATGATGGCCGCGGCGCTGATCACCAGCGTGCCGATCGCTATCGTCTACAACCTCTTCATCGACCGGTTCGTCGGCGGCCTTACGGCAGGGGCCGTGAAGGGATGAAGGCCGGATGGCCCCTGAACCCGTCGCCAGGTCCTGGCAGGCCGGCCGCTTCCTTTGGCGAACCTGTGGACGGCGCTGGCGCTTGACGCCGTCTACCTGGCCGTGGCGTTTGCATTCTTCGGATACATGTTCACACTCGCGCGTGAGCGAGGCCTTCTATTGAAGGCTCAAGAATAGGTCTTTCGATGGCGCAGACAAAACAGATCAGCATCGTTGCACCGACCGACCGAGCCGCCGCGGCGGCATTCGGGGCGTACCTCCGGATACTGCGCGAGAACCTGCACGGCCCCGGCCGCGGGAAGAGCCTGCGCAGGCTGGCGCGGGAATCCGGTATTGCTCCGAGCGTTCTCTCACGAGGCGAGCGCGGCCACCAGGATTTGCGTCGCGCCGAGTATGTCGAGCGAATTGCTCCACACCTTGGGGTGCGGCCTGCCGTGATGAAACGCGTTGCGGGTGCTCTGACGGCCGATGATCTCAATACCATCAAGGCGGCCCCGGGACGCGAAGGCAGCACCAGCCAGGTGCTGTGGACCCGGCTAGGCCGGGAGGTCGATCGGCTCCGGGGTGCACAGCCTGAAACGCTCGAAGCCGTGCTTGCGTACATCGAGTTTCTAACCTCGCGGCGGCGCGGGACGTCGGAGAGGAACTAGGCCATCGGAGATGGCGAAGGTCGGAGCTATGACGATCATCCTGGCCCCGCTCGACGATGTGTACGAACTGGCCAAGAACGTGGAGAGCTTTCCGGAGTTCATGCCGGACCTGGAATCGGTACGAATCCTCGAGCGATTGAACGGGGATACGGTCACGGAATGGGTCGGGGTGGTGCAGGGTCGAAAAATCCGGTGGGTTGAAGATGACAAATGGGATGATGCCGCCCACATCTGCCGGTTTCGCCAGCGTGAGGGAGATTTCACAGTGTATGAAGGGACCTGGAGCTTCGAGGCCGTCCCAGAGGGCACGCGCACCAACCTGGTGGTCGAGTTCGAAATCAACATCCCCCTGGCGGGAGCGTTGCTATCCAACCTGCTCAAAATGTTGATGCAAAGAAATCTCGAAAGTATGCTGCAGGCGCTGAAGGGCGAGTTGGAACGCCCGCGCGCTCCGCGCGGGGTAAAATAAACAGAAACACTGGGAGGTGAACAAATGGATCCGGTTTTCATCTGGTTTCGCACCTACCTGCTCAGCCGTACGCGCGGCGAGCGAGGTCAGTCGGAAGTAATCGTGCTTCTTATCATCATCTTCCTCCTGTGGCTAATCGTGCAGGGCAGAAGGGTCGTCGTTCAGTAACACTGCTACTCCAGAAGTCGGGCCTTCGGGAGCCGCCCATTGCTCCCGAAGGCCTTGTGCTGCGGCCTCTATATTGCCCCCGCGGGGTACGAGAACCGATAGGGTCACGACAGGACACTATCTCAAGGATACGTGTCGTGCGCGTCCTATCGGTCGGGAACAGTTAAGAGGAGCTTAAGTTGAAGACACAGCAGCGGACTCAGCATCGCATCCCAATTGCCAAACCCATGATCACCGACGATGAGAAACGCCGTGTGATGGAAGTCCTGGACTCGGGGCGCCTGGTGGCCGGCGCGAAGGTGAAGGAGTTTGAACACTCGTTTGCCGACTATCTCGGTGCAGGCTCGGCGGTGGCCACCTCGTCGGGGACCACGGCGTTGCAGGTCACGCTGGAGGCGCTGGGCATCGGCGCGGGTGACACGGTCATCTCGACCCCGTTCACGTTCGTGGCGACAAGCAACGCCATCATTCACGCCGGTGCGCGGCCGCTGTTTGTAGATGTCGATCCGCATACGTATAACCTCGACCCGCAGGCCGTCGAGGACGCGTTCAAGCGGGAGAAGGTGCGCGCTATCTTGTGCGTACACCTGTACGGTCTGCCGGCCGATCTTGGGGCGCTGCGCGAGATCGCACGCCGGCATAGCGCGCTCTTGATCGAAGACAGCGCGCAGGCGCATGGCGCCCGTTACGATGACCAGAAGGTTGGGACGTTCGGCGACGCGGCGATCTTTAGCTTCTACCCATCGAAGAACATCACGACTGGCGAGGGCGGAATGATCATCACGACCGACGCGCAGGTTGAGCATCGCGCGCGGGTCCTCGTCAACGTTGGACAAGACGGCGCCGGCGAGTACGTGTACGAGGTCATCGGCTACAACTACCGCATGACCGATCTCTCCGCGGCGCTCGGATTGGGTCAACTCGAGCACCTGGATGAGTACAACGCCCGCCGCCGCGCCAACGCCGCGCGTTTGACCGAAGGGCTTGGGCGATCGCGGTGGCTGATGACGCCGGTGGAACCTCGAGAATGTTTCCACGTGTACAATCAGTACACGATCCGGGTTCCGCAGTCCCGGGACCGCCTGGTGAAGTACCTCAACGACCAGGGAATCGGCACCCGAGTCTACTATCCGAGCCTCGTGCCGAACTCGCCCGCCTATCGCCGGCTTGGGTTTGCGGGGCAGTTCCCCGCCGCGGAGACCCTCGCGCGGGAAGTGCTCTCACTGCCGGTGCATCCGGCGCTCGCTGAAGGTGATCTCGAACGCATTATCGAGGCGGTGGTTCACTTCCCCCGAGATCGGGGCTGACCGAACCTGTGGTGAACAGCAGGACGAATGTCGGGGTCGTTGGGCTCGGGCAGTGGGGCAAACATCACGCTCGAGTCTATGCCGGCCTGCCGGATGTCCGTCTGGTCGGCGTCGTTGATCTGTCGGTCCCGGAAGCCCGAAGTTTCGCGCATCGCTACAAGACCGAAGCGTTTACCGACCACCGCAAACTGATCGGCAAAGTCGACGCCGTCAGTATCGTCGTTCCCACGGCACTGCACTACGAGATCGCCCGCGATTTTCTGAATGCCGGCGTGCATGTGCTGGTCGAGAAACCCATGACTACGACCACAGAGGAAGCGGCCGATCTCGTCCGTCTCGCAAATGACAAGGAGCTGAAGCTGCTCGTCGGCCATGTCGAGCGCTTCAAGCCGGCCGTCCGGCGTCTCGTTGATCTAGCGAAAGAACCGGTGTTCATACAGGCTCGTCGCGTCCGGCCGTACGATGCCACGCGTGTCATGGACGTCGGAGTCGTGCTGGACTTGATGATTCACGACATCGATATCGTGCTCTCGATCACGGGAGGCCGCGTGACCGAGATCGACGGCATGGGCGTGCGGATCCATAACGCGCACGAGGACCTGGCGGTTGCGAAAGTTACGATGTCCTCAGGGTGCGTCGCCTGGTTGCTGGCCAGCCGCGTGTCGGCGGAGAAGGTTGCGGAGATCGAGGTTACGACGGCGAACCGCAGCATCCGTCTCGACTATCACCGTCAGCAGATCACGATCCACCCTTTCGGCGGAGAGACCGAGCGGATGCTCATCCGCGGCGATGAGCCGCTCCGGGCCGAGCTCCGGCACTTTATGAACTGTGTGCAGGGCCTCGAGCGCCCGCTCGTCACCGGCGAAGATGGCCTGCGCGCCCTCGAAGTCACGCTCAACCTCGTTCAACGCATGGCGATGGTCTCACCCCCGGTGAAGGTGTAGGGATGTGGAAGGACATCGAAGTTCGGTCGCGCCGTCACGTTGAGATAATTGATGTCACCGACCGAGTGGCCGCAGCGTGCCGGAATCTTGACGCGCGCGATGGGTTAGTGGTTGTGATCTGCAAGCATACGACCGCAGGTGTGTGCGTCAACGAGGGTGACCCCAAACTCCATCAGGATCTTGAGCGATGGCTCGAGTCGATTGCTCCTACGGATAGGGAGTATGCGCACAACGCTGTCGACGACAATGCCGAGGCACATCTCCGCTCGATCCTGCTAGGCCACAACGCAACGATCCCGCTTGCCGAAGGATCATTGAGTCTCGGGCAATGGCAGCGAATTCTTTTCGTCGAGCTTGACGGGCCGAGGACCCGTGAGTTGCAGGTAGGTCTGATGCCCGTCGCGGGCTAAGGCCGCACGACCACGCAGGTCGAGACTTTCAGAACACCTTCAATTCTTTGCACCTCAGCCGCCACGGCGGGGAACGTCTTCGTGTGGTCCGTCTCGACGAGCGCAATGACGTCGAACTCGCCCATCGTCACATGAGCATCCACAACTCCCGAGACTTCACGGACTTCGCGGGCCACCGCCGCGGGCGTACTGCGATTTAGAGAGATAAGAAGATAGGCGACTTCGGTCACCCCCCACAATTCTCAAGACCTCTGCACGAGTCCTGTGAACGTACAATCGATAGAACTCTGGACCGGCAAG
>JAHZOA010000064.1 GCA_020028455.1 Armatimonadota bacterium
AATGAGCGGTACTTCTCCTTCGGCCAGCACTTCGCCGCCGGTCGGCCGGAGCCTCAGCGTCTCCGCGATCTGAACCGCATCCAGGTCGACGTACCGCAGAACTCGATGGCCGCGCGACCATCGAGAGATCACCGGATCTCTTACGGTTCCTTCGACCGCCAGCGGCAGGTTGGGCGCTGTGGTTCCCACCAGGAGATAATTCCCGGAAGGCAGCGGCACGGGCGGCGTCGCGTTGAGAATGATGACATCCGCCTGCTCGAGAGCCTCGGACGTGATTCGCGGAGCTGCGAGCCGTCTTGCCTCGATTGCGGCCAATGCCTCGTCCAGTGCGCGGTCGGGGGCACCGACAATCAGAACTCGTGATCGTGCCCTGCCGGCGAACCCGTATGCGGTGTTGTCGACGGCGAGCACATCACGCACCGTCAGCTCGGCCTTGATGGTCCCCTCGCCCTTGACGAGTCCGGTAGCGACAGTTGTGGCGCTCGGAGGCAAAGTAAGCCGCTGGCTGATCGTCCTCCGGCCATCGACTGAAATAACGAGCGGGACCTGCACGTCCTGGCCACCGGCATTCCGGACATGGACCACGACATGCGTGCCTCCCGGCGCCGGTTCGGCGTACAGGCGAACGATCCCAACGTTCTGGAACCTGTTGCCGAAGGTGATGAATTGAATCCCCGAGCGTTGTTGCCTCAGTGAACCGACCCCATCGGTCAGCACGACGACCTGGGGTCGGGTGTTGCGACCGTCCGGCCGCTGTGCCAGCGCCAGTCCAATGGCTTGATCCAGAGCAGCCGGACCATCGGTAGGCCGCAGCCGGTTCAGGACGGACACGGTCTTACCGCGATCTCCCCAGGAGGCTTCGATCGAGGGACGCGCGCCTGCTCCGATGATCATGAAAGGTCCCTGCGCCGAACGCACCAGGTCAATCGCCCTGCGGCGCGCTGCCACGAATCGGGACGGAGAGACGTCTGTGGCCTGCATGCTCGCCGAGAGGTCGACCACGATCACCGTGGCCTCCCCGGTGGCGGCGGCGAGACGCACCGATGGCTGCGCGAGGGCCAGTACTGCTGCTGAGATCGCCAGGAGCTGAAGCAAAAGCAGCAGACTGCGTTCGAGCCGACGGATCGGCAGCTGCGTGGCAAGCTCATGGCGGGTTCGCTGCCAGAGCAAGACCGAGCTGACGGGCATCGCCTCGCGCCGGGAGCGCAGCATATATAAAAGGATAATGAGCGGTAGGACTGCGAGCAGCCAGAGAGCGCCGGGAGCCGCAAACCGGATCACGGCGAGGATTTCCTCACTGGATCAATCCGCCCACACGGAGGTGGCGGAGCACGAGATCGTCAAACGGTACCGACGTCGTCGTGCGGAGGTAATCGATCTGGTGGCGGACGCAGAACTGCTCGATCTCGGCGACGTAGGCATCGCGCGCCTTCGCGTACGCTTCGAGGGAGGGACCGTCGATACTGACATCGACCTTCGCCTGAGTCTCGATGTCGATCAGAGAAAGATCGCCGGCCGCCTGCGGAGCGATCTCGTCGTCGCTCAACATGTGGATCACGAACGGATCGAACCGGTGGTACCGCGCGAGCTTTAACCCCTCTTCAAACCCGTTGGGGAACAGCAGGTCGCTGATGAGCACGAGGAGACCACGGCGGTGCGTCTTGTGCACGTACTCCCACATTGCGGTCCGCAGATCCGAAGTCCCGCGACCCTCCAACTCCCCCAGCGCTTCAAACAACCGCAGGACCTGCCCCCTTCCCCGGTGCGGCGGCACCACACGGGACGGGCGATCGGCAAACGTGACGACGCCCACGCGGTCAGAGTGCCGCAATCCGATGTATCCAAGCGCCGCGGCGACCCGCGCCGCATAGTCCAGCTTGCTCGGATCACCCCACGCCATCGACCGGCTTGTGTCGACGAAGAGATGCACGTTGATATCCTCTTCCTCACTGAACAACTTGATGAAGAGACGGTCCAGTCGCGAATAAATGTTCCAATCGATATAGCGGTAGTCATCGCCGCTTTGGTAACTCCGGTAGTCGGCAAATTCCACACCGCGTCCGAGAGACCGGCTGCGCCGCTCGCCCCGCAGCATGCCGCGGAACAACCGGCGACTGCGGAGCGTCATCGTGTCGAGCTTGCGCAGGAAGCCCGGTTCGAGCAGCGTCGCCACTAATTACCTCTTCGCGCCTTCAAGTTCCGGGGTTTCCTCGAGCACATTCGCCACGATGGCGTCCGAATCGATGCCTTCAGCTTCTCCTTCAAAGTTCATCACCAGGCGGTGGCGAAGCGACGGAGCGGCAAGCGCCTGGAGATCCCCGAAGCTCACGTTGGCGCGCCCCGCCATCAACGCTCGCACCTTTGCGGACAGAATCATCGCCTGGGCGCCGCGGGGGCTGCTGCCGTACCGCACGTATCGCCTCGCCATCGTCGAGGCACCGGGTCGGGGGTGCGTGGCTTCGACGACGCGGGCGACAAACGCCCTGACATGTGTCGCCACCTCGACTTCGCGGGCGAGCCGCATCATCTGCAGCACCTCATCGCGGCTGGCCACGACCGTGGCCTGCGGCATGTCGGGTCTGGTCGTGCGGTCGATGATCTCCATCAGATCGGGCACCTGGGGGAACTCAACCTTTAGTTTGAACAGGAAGCGATCCAGCTGCGCCTCAGGGAGCGGGTAGGTGCCTTCCATCTCAATGGGATTCTGTGTTGCCATGACAAAGAACGGCTCCTCAAGCGTAAACGCGGCACCAGCGGCGGTGACCGTGTGCTCCTGCATCGCTTCCAACAGGGCCGATTGCGTTTTCGGAGTGGCGCGGTTGATTTCGTCTGCGAGGAGAATCTGTGTGAAGACCGGCCCTCGCTCAAACTGGAAGTACCGCCGGCCGGTCGCATCCTGCATTACCACGTTCGTCCCGATGATGTCCGCCGGCATGAGGTCGGGGGTGAACTGGATGCGCCCGTAACGCAGGTCCAGGGCCTGGGCCAACGTCTTCACGAGGAGCGTCTTCCCGAGCCCGGGCACGCCCTCAAGGAGGACGTGGCCACCGGCAAGCAACGCGACCAAGACCTGGTCGAGCAATTCTTGATGGCCGACAATCACCTTCTGAATCTCACGGCGAAGCCGGTCGAATACTTTCGCGAACTCTTCCGGAGTCATGAACCCTCCCGTCGCGCTTCCGCGTTTGCGCGCTTGCGCAATTGCGTCACTTATCTCAACTTTGCCAGTCTCCGGAAGTATCGGCGTACGATGTCTCGATATCGCGCCGGCGTTCTCGACCGGGTCATGGCCTGATCGGCCCGCGCGATGACCGCGGGGGAGATGTCGGCGGCCTGCACCCTGCTGCTGCTGGACCGTCCCGTACCCACGATCTCGGAGCTCGCCACGGGCCCATCCGCCTGTGCGCCACGGACGCGTTGAGGCGTTTTGGTCGTGTCTAATCTCGGCGTTCGCGCCCCGATCTTCTCATCACGCCGGCCGGTTCCAGGCGTCGAACCCTCGTTGGGACCCTGGGGTGGCTCTGTCCCCTCTCCCTGGCTTGGACTCGGCCGCTGCTCGCCCGGGGCGACGGGCGATTGAGAGGTCTGATCGGTCTCACGCGCTTCTGGCTGCCCTTCTACTGGGCCGCCACCGGCAATCGCCGCCTGGCTACGCTCGACCTCTTGCTGCGCGTTCTGGATGCCCTCGGAATCTGCCATGAGCGACTCGAGTCTCTGGAGATCGAGCATCGCATCTGAGATTGCATCACGCGCGCCGACCATGTTCCCGCGCCTGAGCTGCTCACGTGCCCGCTGCAACTGTTCCCGCACTCGCGCCGGCTGCGTGCCTTCCTGGCCCGCCGTCATCTGGTGGAGTTGGTCGAGCGCATCGCGGGACGCAGACGGCGAATCGTGTTGCAGACGCGACAGCAACTCCCGGAGCTGGCGGATCTGCCGCTGGGTCGATTGCCTCCGCAATTGATCGGATGTGACACGCTCGCGCGAGGGCGCGGGCATCGGCGCCTGGAGACGGTCGTCGATTTCTCTCCGCGTTTGTGCGAGCTGTTGAGACAGTTCCTCGACCCGCGCCAGGGCCTCCGCGCGCGCGAGCCGCTCGCGCTGAAGCCTGGAGCCAAGATCGCGAATCTGTGGTGCCAGGTGGCGAGTCGCCGGCATGTGGTCGGTACGCGTGCGGGATTGCAGTGTTCGCGCAAACTGCTCGAGTCTCTGACCTTCCTTCCGGATCACCTCGGCCGTGCGGTGCGCGGGAGTGCCGGGGATCGTGATCCCATGCAGCCATGATGTCATCACAAACAATAGCGCCGTCAGTGCCGCGGTCCACCAGACGGTTCGCGGAATTCGCAGCGGCGTCGCCGCCGCCACGCCGACCGCGGACAGGCGGCGTTCGGCATCCACGACGACGCGCGAGCTCAGCGAAGAGCGAGGCCCCGAGCTCGTCAGAACCTCTATGGCGGTGCTCACCCGCTCTTCGAGCCTCAGGGTGGCATCAAGCACACGGGCGCTGTCGGAGCGCGGAACCGGGCGGAGTAGAGCCGCAAGAACCCCTGCAAGGACCACAGCCACGGCGGCCGCGGCAATCGCGTGCATCAACGGCACGCCTGAGACGGGAATGGCCACACCCGCGATGTTGAGCAGTACAAACGCTCCCATCGCGAGCGCGCCCGCACTGGCACCCGTTTCGACGGCGCGCGAGGCCGTCAATCGCACCGCAGCCTGGCGGACCAGTCGAAGGAGATCGCGCCCCGGTTCGATCGTCACGCCTCAATCATAACAGTTCAATCAGTTCGCAATCGCGTCACGCCGGATCGTGTCGAGGCGCGAGCGCACCAACATGGTGGCGACAGCGGCAATAAGCAGATAACCCAGAACCGCGAGCACGACGGCCGGTCCAATTCCGCGGTCAATGAGCTGCAAGGACCGCGCGGGGCTGATGAGGTTCCACGGCGCGGGAAGCGCCGCCGACGCGACAACCAGCGCCACAAGCGTCAGCCAGTGCACGAAACCCCGCGTGAACTCCGAGTCGAACCAGACACTATAGAGCGTGCCGAGCGAGCCTGCCCCGACCGCAAAGGGGAGCCCCACCGCCGGCGCGAGCGCCACCGGCCAGAGGGATTCGCCACGGATAGCGCCGATGGTAGTCACAATCGGCAAACCGACGAAAATGAGCATCGCCGCAAACGCCGCGGACGTCGCCACCTTTCCGCGCGCGATGACCTGGGATGAAAACGGCGATGCCGCTAGGTCCCAGGCAGACTTCTCTCCGTCGATCACGATCTCGCCACAAGCTGTGGCTGATGTGAAGTACGCCACCAACACCATCTGCACAATCAGCATTGCGCGCAGCAACCCTTCCTGCCGCAATTCGTCCAGGTGTCCAACGTCGGGCGGGAGCGTCAGCATCGCCAGCACACCCAACAGGGTCAGATAGATGCTGACGACATTGATGGCCTTCGGGCCGGTCAGCCGGAAGCGCACGTCGTTTCGATACACCGGATTCATTCTGGTCACGGGCTCGTCTCCACTCGGGCGGCGAGCAATTGCAGGGCAGGACCTGCGTCCCCCGGCGACAGCAGCACGCGCGCGCGCGGATCGTTGACCCACCCAATCAGCCACGGACGCTCCCGCAGATCCTCCATTTCACGCAGGCGGGCATACAGTACAGATCGGATCTGCCCACGGATGTCGCCGCGAAAGGAACCCTCACGGCCATTGACGCCTTCCCACTTGGTAGGATCGAGCACAAGCGAGAGTTGCTCTTCGAAGTCGGGCAGCCTGTAGATGCGACCACGCAGGAACACCACCGGGCTAGCGATTCTCAGGCCCGGAATCGTGCGCACCGCGAGCTGAGTCCTGCTTCCCTGCTCCACGATCCGCGCTCTGACTATCTGTGGAATCACCTGAAGCGATTCGAAAATCAGGCCACGACCCGGGCCGGCCGAGGCAATATCGTTGGATGTGCGGGCATACGTCACCGCACTCCCGTCGAGCGCCCGTATCGTGGCTCCCTCGGGTGCGCGAAGGCGATAGGTGCTGCCGTAGGCATTGGCGATGGATACGTACGTCGCGGCCCGCGCGGACCGGAGATCACCCTGGATCTCGATCACGGTCACTTGTGTGGCGGCAATCGCCGACCCACGCGCGCTCTCCGCGTATGCGTACATGAGACCGCCGGAGATCACGGTTGACGCGATGAGACCGAGCCAGCCACTGTGCGGCACCCATCGCCGTTGCGCATGGCGCACGGCAAGCACGTATAGAACTGTCAACACTAGGAGTCCCAGCTGCGCGCGCCCGGGGAGCGCCTGTGAGATCGGAAGCACGCGTCCCAAGTCTGCGCTTGGCAGTGCGGGATGAGATTGCATCTCAAAGAGGCTCGACCACAATCGCCTCCGGGTCGGCCACGCCCGCGCCTCGGGCGTGAGTGGATCGAACGCCCACACCGTGGCGACGCCTCGGCCGTAATGCCACCGCGCCGAGACCGCCGCTCCTCCATCTCTCGTCACATCGGCGGCGGGATGTGGAGTAATCTCAACAACCGGAACGGCACGGTCGGTTCCAGACACCAAGGGAAGCACAAGGGACCGCGCGGCGGCGCCGGCACGAGCGGGAAGCACCTCACGCAGCCAGGAAAGGCGCAGGGCAGGAGAGTCTCCATCCGTCACCAGTAACCGGCCGCCCTGCGCAATCCATTGGACCAGCGCGTCCCGCTGCACAGGCAGCAGCCGGCTATCGATCAGATCGCGCACGACGACGAGCGCGACGCCTTCGTAGTCCTGCCATCTGCGCGGCAGTTGAGACTCGCGGACATAGGCCGGCCGCAGGCCCTGCGGGAGACGGGCGACAATTTCAAGTCCGGCCGCATCGTTGGTCAATCCAAGAACGATGCCTTCGGTGACGCGCAGGGCCGTCGTCATGATTCGAGTTGATACGAGGAGCGCACCACGGTGGTACACGGAGAGCACGACAGGACGGCGAGGGTCGCCGACGATCACGTCGAGGTCCAGGCGCTGGCGCGCGCCGGGACCAAGCTGAAGGGGGGCCCGCCAGAGAGACTCGCGGCCCGAAGCTGTACCTGCACTCACCACAAGTTCCCCATCGAGTGGCTCGCGAGCGGTGATATCGACACGGAGTGGCGTCCACGCGCCCGGAACGATCCAGCCGCCGAAACCAAGGTCCGCCCGGAGGTCAATCGGCGCCGGCGCAGCATCCCCCCGAGGCGTCAGTAAAAACACAGCAAGCATGGCCAGGAGGCCATGCCTGCACACAGAGGGAAGCGAAAAGCGTCTACCCGGTCTCCCCCATCGACCCAGTCTTCCCAGTCTCACACCTAACAATCTTGATCTCTCTTGGCTTGCAGACTGGGGAGACGGGGAAGACGCACTACTTTTGGTCCGTTTTCGTGTCCTTTTGCTCGGGCTTCTGTTCCGCCTTCTTCTCGGGCTTCTGTTCCGCCTTCTGATCGGTCTTCGGGGTTTCCCCGCTCTTGGCTGCTCCGTCGCCTTTCGCCCCGTCTGTAGACGGCGACTTCTTGTAGTCAGTCGTGTGGAACCCAGACCCCTTGAAGATCAGGCCTACCGAGGAGAACACGCGCTTCGCTTCTCCCCCACACACCGGGCACGGGCCGGCCGTACCACCGACATGATGGTACACCTCAAACTTGTGATGACATTTCGTGCAGCGGTACTCGTACAGCGGCATCACCCGAACCTCCGCCAGATACACTTCCCAATTATTGGGATCACTACTCTCGATTGTCAAATGCGACGATCGCGGCGGAGGTTCGCGTTGAAGGTTGAAGGTTAAAGGTTGAAGGTATCATGTTATCCGAAGGTTCCGCCTTCAACATTCAACCTTCAACTTTCAACGTCGTTCAAGTGTTGCCAGCCAAAGCGGGCCGGTGAAGGCACCCGTATTCGTGCCAAAGATGAGTTTCAATCCATCGGGCGACCAGGTAGTCGATAATGCAACGCTCGGATCAGGCAGCTCCAATGCGTACGAGAAGACGCGAAGCCGTCCGGTTCCATCGGCGTCAACGACCCAGATTTCGGCCTCCGCGTCGTTGATCAGCTCGGCGTACGCGAGTTTGTCCCCTTGCGGGGACCAGGCCAGGCCGGTATACCTGCCATCCTTGGACGTGACCGTAACGCGCCCTGTCCCGTTGAGTCGGGAGATCACGACGCGGCCGCGGTCGTCCTCAAGAGCCGGGCCGGTCACGTACGCCACGCGCTCTCCGTACGGCGCGAGGCGCAACGACACTGCCGGCGTGTCGATGGGCACTTCGCGCCGGTCTGGGTATGCGATCCTGATCCGCGTTGCCCGTTCGAGCGCGAGGCTCCCGGGTGCCGACACACCAAAGAGAAGAAACAAGCTGTCATTGAACCACTGGGGATCCCGGATCGCGCGGCCGATTGGAGCACGGGTCAGCATGCGCCGGAATCCTCCGTCACGGCTCGTGATCCAGAGTTCGAACCGTGTGGCGCCCTCAACGGAACGTCGCAGCACGACGGCGAGTTTGTCGCCGCCGCGGGCCCAGCTCAAGTCCCCCGCGACGCCGGGAAGGCTGAGGCGAACCCGCTGGCGCCCGTCAGGACGCATCGACCAGACCGCGCCTGCCTCGATGTACGCAATGAGCCCCAGGCGTGGTGACCAGGAGATTGCGGTCGCACCCCGTGCGCGCGCGATCTCCCTGAAGGCTCCTGACAGATCGGCGACACGGATGCCTCGATTGGTGCTGAACGCAATCTTCTCCCCATCAGGTGAAAACGCGACGGGACTCAGCGCAGGCTGGACGACAATACGCGTCACGGAGGCGACTTGGAGTTGACGCGTGCTGGTCGGCGCAGGTGTGCGAGATACCTGGCACCCAGCGAGGACGAGAACGATGGCGAGAAGGAAGGCCGGTCGACGTGGAATCAGCAAACGGGGAAAGCGCCTTCAGCCAACTGCCGGGTGAGTGCGCTTATACCGGCAAGCTCACGCTCGAGGATTTCACGGACCTTGCGGGTCGCGGCGGACTGCCTGGCGCGCTTTTCCAGGATGACCTGCGCCGCCGCCACTTTGGGCTGGTCAATCGGGGAGCCGATCTGGCTCAGCATCCAGACATACACCTCGCGGATCCCACGCACCTCCTGGTAGATGCGGGAGGCCACCTGATGCGTCATCACGGTATAGATCTTCCCGACGTGCGAGACAGGATTCTTCCCGGCCGCCGCCTCCGTGCCCATCGGGCGGTTGAGCGCGATCACACCGTTCACCTTGTTCCCCCGGCCGATCTGCCCGCTGTCGCCGCTCTCAGCAGACGTTCCCGTCACCGAAAGATACATCCCGCCCAGTCCGCGCCCTCGCTGGTCGAGCGTATTCAATGACAGCGAGACCTTACCGAGGGTCTTGACCTCGCCGCTGATAAACTCCTCAACGGCCTCGTGCATCTGCCCCTTGCGACGGAAATAAACATCTTCAGAATCCACAAATTTGTCGACGAACGCCACGGCCGCGGTCAGGTTCAGTTCCTTCCCGCGGCGGAACCCCATGACCTTGATGTCTTCGCCCGCTTCGGGAAAGAGCGCTTTGAATGCCGGAGAGTTCATGTAGTTCTCGCTGCTCAGCACCAGCCGTTCGGTCTCGGTGAGGGGCGCGTAGCCGACGGCAGCCGAGGTATCGTTCGCGCCGGGGACGTCGCGGCTGAAGATATCCACGAGCTCGGGTGAGCCCTGCTTGATCTGCACGTCATAGACCACGTGCTCGTCGGGATCGACGAACCGGAGGTGCTCTTTGATCCAGCGCTTGGCGGTCGAGATCGCGATG
>JAHZOA010000065.1 GCA_020028455.1 Armatimonadota bacterium
CAAGCAGACGCGCACACCCTTTGCCTGCGCCTGCTTCACCGCGTCCTTCACACGAGGCGTGATCTCTCGATCGGACGTGACTAGAGTTCCGTCGATATCTGCGACGAGCAGACGATACGCAGTCCGATGTCCGGGATCCGGGGTCCGGGGTCCGTTCACCGCTTTCCGGTCGGTTCGGGGAGAGGCAACGATACCTTTTTCTCGGTTCGGACGGCCTGATAACAGGCTTCGACCAGTTCCGTGGCACGATAACCGTCTTCGGCTGTGACCGCCGGTGGCCGTTCGCCGAGGACGGCATCGACGAAGAGATGGTCCTCGGTCACGTAGCCCCACTTCTGCTCGAACGGCATTTGAAAACAGTCCACGGCCTCAACCTGATCGCGCATGCCGGGACTGAACCACGCCCGCTCGAGTTCCTCGGTCACCACCGTTTTGTGCTCACCGTAGATCTCCACCCGCTCGTAGGGAAAGAGCCAGCTCGTGTGCGCCACGCTCGTGAACGACGTGATGACACCGCTCTTGAAGCGGAGCAATATCGTGAACCCGTCGAGTTCCTGATAGATGCTCTGCCGCGCCCACCCCTCCAGTTCAGCAATGTCGCCGAACAAAAAGCGGCCCATGTCAAACAGGTGAACCGGCGTCTCGTACAGATACCCTCCGGTCACCCGAGGGTCGGACGTCCATGGCGGCTGCTTCAATTCGCCGCGGTTGTGTTTCATTTGCGCGGCGTAGGGCACAATCTTTCCCTCATCAATTAGCTCCTTGGCAAATCGATAGACATTGGCGAACCTGCGATTGAAGCCCAGCTGGTACACATTCTGCGTGTTCGCGGCGGCGTTCCGAATCTGGCGTGCGCCATCGAGCGACGTCGCCATGGGCTTTTCCGAAAACACGTGGACGCTCGCGCTGAGCGCCTTCAGCACCGGCTCGACGTGCATCGTGTTGGGTGTGCATATGTACACCGCCTGCGCGCCGGCATCAATGAGTTGGTCCAGATTGGCCATGCTGCGCACGCCGGTCTCTGCGGCCAACTTCTCTGCAGCTTGGAGTACGGTATCTGCAACACCGATAAGATCTACCCGGCTGTCGCGCCTCAGATTCAGCGCGTGAATACGCCCGATGAACCCGCTCCCAAGAATTCCGACTTTGACGGTCACTCGAAAAGTCGCTCCATGCGGCGCAGCGCTTCCTTGGCGAGCTCGACCGGATCCCATTCGTAGTATTCGGGCCGGAACAGTTCGATGGAGTACGGTCCCTCATACCCGAGCGTGTCGAGCCGCCGCACCAGATCTCGGAGCGGGATCACCCCGTCCCCCGGGAGCAGGCGATTGGCATCGGTGAGCTGGCTCGGCGGGTGATCCTCCGCATCATCGAGGTGCACGATGAAGAGGCGTTCCGGATCGAGACCCTCCAGCATTCCCCACGTGGAACCACCGATATGGAAGTGAAACGCGTCGAGCACCAGTCCGACGGACGGATGCTTGAGCGTCTCAACGATGTCGCGGGCGAGCTCCAGCGTGTTGACCGAGCAATCTCGAAACCCCAAGAATTCGAAGCCGATCCGGACGCCATGGCGGTGGCCGATTTCCCCCATATCGTTCAGCGCTGCAGCAGTCGCCGCGCGGATGTCCGTTCCAGGCTGTGCCTCGGCGCGGAAACTCGGCACTGCGATCACGTACGGGCAGTCCAACCCGGCCGCCCACTCGCACAGCGTACGGCACCGCCGCAGCACGTCCGCCCGTGCCGTGCCGCCTGCCAGGGTCGATCGCTCGATCGCGTTGATGCTGATCGCCTCGAGGCCGGCGTCTGCGAGTTGCGTCCGAAGCGCGTAGATCGAGCCGCCCGATTCCAGATACTGCTGCAGCTTGGTATCGCGGAGCTCGAGACCCTGGTAACCTGCCTGGGCCGCGGCCCGCAGATCCGTGAGCAGGTCCGCCGGCCCTGTCGTGGCCCCGTTCAGAGCGAAACGCCTGCTTGCGGTCATGCCTTCTCGCGCACGGCGCCAAACGTGAGCGCGGTGACGACATACCGGCGGGCAAACAGGAGCAACAGAATGGGAACGATGGCGGCGACCGTCCCCGCCGCCGCCATCTCATTCCAGATAATCTGGAACTGGGTCACCAGGCTGGCCACCCCAATCGGGAATGTCTGGGATCGTTGGGTCGCGGTAAGAATGAAGCCGAACATGAACTCGCTCCAGGCGAGAGCGAAGGTGATTACGGCGGTCGCAAGCAATGCCGGTGCGAGTTGCGGAAGAAGGACCGTAAAGAATGCGCGCAACCGGCTCGCTCCATCGATCAGTGCCGCCTCTTCAATCTCCAGCGGCACTTCGAGCAGGAAGCCTCGCAACATCCACGTGGCGAACGGCAGGCTGAACACCGTGTAAAGAAGGACGAGCGATCCAAGGGCGTCGTACAGACCCAGCCGGCGGATGATGTCAAAGAACGGGATCACGACTACGATCGGCGGGAGGAACCTGAGGCTGAGGATCCAGTTCAGCAGTCCGCGCCGAAATGCCGGCGGCACGGGCAGCCGGGTGACCGGATACGCAATCAGCATGCCGATCGCGATACCGAATACCACCGCGCCCAGACACGCAATCAAGCTGTTCCGGAGCAGGGTGACAAACTGACGACCGATCATGACGGATGAGAACGGCTCGAGCGTGACCTCAGACGGGAAGATCGGGGCCGGGAACTGATAGAAGTCGGCGAGCGGCCGGACCGCTGTGGTAACCATCCAGTAAAACGGAAACAGATATACAACGGCTAGCAGAGCGAGGACTACAACCCCCACAGTCCTCATTCGCCCACTTCTTTCCCGAGATAGCGACCCAGCACGGCGAACGCGACCGAGGCGACCGCGAGGACAAACAGCGAGAGCGCGGCTGCGTAACTGAGGTTGAAGAACTTGAACGCGATCCGGTAGAGATACAGGCTCAAGAATTCCGTCGACGCCCCCGGCCCACCTCCGGTCAAGACCTGCACGTGATCGAAGACGCGGAACGTGTCGGTGAAACGGAAGACGACGACAAGCATCAGCAGTGACCGGAGATAGGGCAACTCAACGTGGCGGAAGAGGCGCCATCCTCCTGCGCCGTCCACTCGCGCCGCCTCCACGGTGTCCATGGGGACCGACTGCAACCCGGCGAAACACACGAGGAACACAAACGGCATCCACTGCCAGACATCGACGCTGAGGACGGCAAACATGGCCGTACCCGGCTCGGAGAGCCACAGGATCTCCGTATCGATGAGGCCGAGTTTCGCCAGTGCCACATTGATCACGCCGTAGTTGGGTGAATACATGAGACGGGCAATCACCCCGGCGACGACCGGCGGTGTCACCATCGGGATGAAGAACAGGACATAAATGAGCGTACGCGCCCAGCCGCTGCGGATCGTGCGGTGCACGAGGAGAGCCAGCGCCAGGCCGAGGAGGATTTCGGTGGCCAGCGCCCAGGACACGTAGACCCCCGTCGCACGGAGCGAGGCAAAGAACAGTGGATCGTCAAACGCTCTGGCGAAGTTGTGGAGCCCCACGAATTCCCCGGTGCGATAGTTCCGGAGACTCAGTACCACGTTGTAGACAAGTGGATAGATAACCAGCGCAGCGAGGAGTAGGACCGGCGGCGCCACCAGAAGGTACGGGGTCAAATGGCGGGTCGTCCGGGCAGAAAGAGGCCCGGGGGCAGCCAGCCCCCGGGCCTGACTCTCACCGATAGTAGCCGGCCTCCCGCATGTGCTTTTCGATCTCACTCGCGGACCGTGCGATCGCCTGCTGAGGCGTCTCGATGCCGGCGAGCGCGGCGTTCACGTGCGTGCCCAGAATGGCTTCGACCGCGAACCATTGGTCAGTCCGCGGGCGCCACTCAGGTGGCGCCGCGAGAGAATCGGCCATCGCTTTGAAGAACGGGAACTTCTTGTTCATTGCGGGGTTGAGGAGTACGGACCTCCTGAACGGGATGCCGCCGCCTTCCGCGTACGGTCTCTGGACCTTGGCGCTGGTCGCCCAGAGGATGAACTCATACGCCCACCGCTGGTTCTTTGAGCCTTTCGGAATGGCCAGAAGCCAGTTACCGATGAGCGGCGCGTGCTTGCCGCCCGGCCCCCGCGGGGCCAGCGTGTAACCCATCTTCCCCACGACCTTGGACACCGATGGGTTTTCTACGATGTCCGTGATCTCGGCCGGCCAGATGAACCCCTGCGCGGCGCGACCCGTGGCAATTTCGCGGGCCCGCTCGGCCGCGTCATAGTTGGCGACGCCGGGCGGTGAGTAGCGCTTCAGTTCCTTAGCAAAGAACGTGAGGGCGTCCACGGCCTGCTTCGAGTTGAGCACCACCTTCCAGTTGTCGTCGAAGATGCGGCCTCCGTACGACAGAAGCACGGGCGTAAACTCCGAGACGACCGGGTTCCCCTTTGCTCCACGGATGACATAGCCGTAGAGCGGCCGGGATGGATTGTGAACCTTCTTGGCGTTGGCAATCACCGCATTCCAACTCGCCGGTGCGGGAACGAGGTCTTTCCGGTACATGAAGAACTCGACGTTGCCGACGAGCGTGATCGCGTAGAGGTGCCGGGATTTCCCGCGCTCGTCGGGCGGCACCGGTCCGCGCGGCGGCGGCCAGGAGCCAAGATCATAGACGACGGGGAAGATATCGGGATCCCGCACGTAGCCAAACGTGGAGTCAAGCGGGACCAGCCACTGCTCGCTGCCAAACTTCGGCATCCATGGGTCATCGGCGATCAGGAGATCGAAAGTCGCCGCGTTCGCCTGGAACGCGGTCACGAGTTTCTCGTAGAGCGCAGGATACGGGAACTCTACGAGCTTGACCCGAACGCCCTTCTCCCTTTGCCAGATCGGAAGGATTGCTTTCAGGCCTTTTGTTTCTCCTCCCGCGACGACGGCCATGGTCAGCTCAGCAGGCTTGGGCGGCAGTTGCGGCGCCGCCAGGCCTGTCGAGGTCAGCAGCAGGAGACCTACAACCAGCCAGACAAGCCATGTTCTCCTCATGCTCTCTCCTCCTCAAGTATTGAATGCATCGCTGCGACTAACTCTCACCTCCCTCGTGCACAGAGTCTCCAGTCTATCGACCCGGAAGACATAGTAGACCTAGAAGGCTCCAGTAGACCGAATGCGGAGCATTCATGAGCGGATCATAATCTTGCCATCTTCGCGTTTGGTCGCCTTGTGAATCGCCTGCACACTCTCACCGAGCGAAAACCGCGAAGTGATGATGGGCGTAAGGTCGATGCGGCCGGACGCCATCAACTTGATAACGTTGGGAAAGTTCCCATAGCCTGAGTGCCCCTGTGCGCCAAAGATCTGGGCAGCATGGGTCTGGAAGTGTTCAAGATACACCGGCGCACGCTCGGCGGCCCGACCGATTATGACAATCTTTCCACCGATCGCGAGCGACGCTTCCATTTCCGGAATCGTCCGGGTGGGCGCCCCCGCCGCTTCCACGTGCATGGCCGCACCTTCTCCGTCCGTAAGATCCATGATGGCTCCGCGCGGCGAACTCCCCTGGCGCTGGAGCTCCACCGGATTGAGAACCACATCCGCGCCCATCGTCTTCGCGAGTTGTGTACGCACTGGTGACACCTCAAATGCAATGATCTTCGCGGCCCCTGCGGCGCGCGCCAGGGCAATGGCGGCAAATCCGATCGGCCCCGTTCCGAAGACGGTCACATGCCCGCCGGGCCGGAACCCTTCGGCGCGGGTGAACATGGCGTTGTAGGCGACGGTGGTCGGTTCGGTCAACGCGCCGGCTTCATAGGCCCGGTCAGTGCTTCCGTAACGCTCGGCAAGCGCGTTGATCTTCCAGCAGTATTTCGCACCCACGGCAATCAGCTCGGCCTGCGCCCCGTTGATGGTGAATCCAATCTCCTCGAGCCGCTCGCACTGATTCGGGTAACTGTTCCGGCACGGCGTGCACTCCCCGCACCAAATCATTTCCTCACACGTCACCATGTCGCCGGGTTTCAGGTCCCGGACCTCGCGACCGACCTCCACGACCTCGCCCGAAAACTCATGGCCGATCACAACCGGAAATTTTGTCAATCCCGGATAAAGCATGTAGCCTTGGCCATCCGTCTCGTAAAAATGCACATCCGACCCGCACACGCCGCAGGCCCGGGGCCTCAATAACACCTCGTTGGCCTTGAGGGCCGGCTCCGGCACGTTGTCCAGCGCAACTTTGGGTTTCCGCCAGACACTGCTCCCGGTCACGGCCTTTCCTGTTTTCCGCTCCCACTCCGTAACGGTGTAGTCCGGGCGCGGGTCCCACTGAGCTGTGACGACCAGGCCTTTCATCCGTCTAAGACCTCCGCATCGATGTCATTGCGAGCGAGTGAGCCGAAGCCGCGAGCCCACGAAGTGAGCGTGGCGGGAAGCAATCTCATCTCGGCAGGAGATTGCCACGGCCTTCGGCCTCGCAATGACTGCGTGTCATGCACGATCACTCGGCCGACAGTGCGAGCGCACTCGCGCAGGCAAACTCATGCGTGTGGGACAATGATACGTGCACCTCCGCGATGCCCTGTCGATCCGCTGCCTGCCGTGCGCCGCCGGTGAGGGTGACCATAGGTCTTCCAAGGGGATCATTCAGGATCTCGATCTCTCGCCAGGCCATGGCGCGCCAGCCAAGCCCGAGCGCCTTCATGACGGCCTCTTTGGCGGCGAAGCGCGCGGCGAGGCGCTGGCTGCGCACGCGAGCATGCCGCGCGCGCTCCGCTTCGGCAGCGGTAAACAGACGACCGACGAAATTTTCGCCCCACCGCGCCAGCGCCTGCTCCACGCGTGACACTTCGATGATATCAATGCCTACTCCGCGGATCATCGGGACGGAGAGACTTTCCATAGTTCAGCGCCGGCATCCTCTGGAAAACAAAAACGCGTCCCGGCCTATAAGCCGGAACGCGCCTGTTCCCTACGTTAGCCTCGGACTGGCGCTGTCTCTCGCGGCGTGTGTTCCGCAGACTTCGAGTGTTCAAGGGAGAGCACGAGGTACTCCGACGCCTGGGCGTGTGCTCCTCGGGAACGTAGCATAAGGCCGAGCTCCCGGGCGACGACCGCCACCTTTCCTGTCATCTTGCGCTCGCGGAAGGTCGCCACGGCTTCCTTCAGCAACTCTATCGCGCCAGGCACGTCGCTGCGACGGATACGGATCTCCGCCAAGACAGTCTTTGCTTCCGCGGCCTCGACCGCATCGTTGAGGGCAACGGCTTGTTGTAGGGCGGTCGTTGCGAAGTGGTCGGCATCCTCTAGGTTGCCTAGACTGACGTTGACTCTGCCGATCTCGGTAAGCGTCGCGGCGCGATCAAACGCGCTGTCCATTCGGTCGGCGACCCGCAGGGCATGATGCAGATACCGGAGCGCTTCACGCGAACGGCCCTGCTCATGCAAAAGCTGTCCGAGGTTATGCAGAACGCGCATGAGGTTGCGAAGATCCTCAGCCTGCTCGAACGCGTCCTTGGCGCTTGCCAGAAATTCCTTTGCGATATCGAACTTACCGAGCTTGCGCTCAACCCATCCGACTCCCCAGAGCGCCTGCCCACGGAGTTTCAGGTTGTGCTGTGCGACGTCGGATTGCGCGGCCTCCTTGTAGCGTCGGATTGCGGCCGCGTATTTCCCCATGTGAGTCAACGCTGAGCCCATACCGATCAGGGCCTCGATTCGAGCAGGATCGCGTCCGGCTTTCGCGCGGCGCAACCTACTCAGGGCTTTTTCAAATAGTGGCACTGCAGCAGAAAATTCGCGCTGTCGATGCTTGATCCAGGCCATCAGGAGGACAGCACGGCCGGCTCTCCACTCGTCCGTCTGCGTTTCAGCAGCATGGTACGCTGCATCGGACTTGATCCAGGCGGCCTCGAACGACCGCTTATCAACCTCAATCTGGCCCTGTTGGAGGAGCGTCTCAGTCGCTGGTTCTCCAAAACCGTACCTTGCTGCCACAAACTCGACGACGCCGAGATACCTCTGGGCTACTTCGTGCTGTCTGTCTTCGATAGCCTCTCGGCTCAAGCTCAGCAATCCCTGGCAAACAGCTGCGGGGATATTTCCATTCTGTCCGAGTAAGGCGTCGACGGATGTGCCCAGCCGCTGGGCAATAAGGAGGAGGGTATCCAGCGACGGTTTTGTACGGTCTTTCTCTAGAAGGCTGATGAAGCTTTTTGACAGTTCCTGACCGCCCAGCTGGGATTGAGTTAACCCACGGGTCTGGCGCAACTGCCTGATACGGTGCCCGAGAGACATGAAACCGCCTCCGTCCATGTCATTTACCAGCAATTATTGTGCCAGACTTCAAATGGTTAAGTGATGCAGGACTGTTACTTTGGTATGCAGGCGCTTCGGTCCTGCCTCGAAATACAAGGGGGCGCAGGACAGAACACGTGCCTTAACTCGTGCCTATCTAACTGTCGCCCGGGCCAACATCTCCAGCTATCTCATAAACGGAGCTGTCACCAGGGCCTACGTCGCCTGCAGAGACTGCAAGGCCAAACAGACTTAACATTGCCGCAACGATCAAGCCGACCACTGCTATCCTCATGGGATGTCCTCCTCGTAAGATGTGGTCTGATCCCCTGCGCCCCTTCTTGGCCCTTCGCGACGAGGTCATGTAGTCCTTGCTTTGTTGAATCACACAAAATAGTTGAACACCACCAAACCGACCGTCCCGGAACAAAAAAGCCGTGGGGGCGGGTGGCACACCCCCACGGCGTTTGGGTTTTCCTGACTAGGAGGTTACGGGGTCTCTGCCTCGTCGATCAGCATGACAGGGATCCCATCTCGGATGGGATAGCGGCGCCCGCACTTGGTGCACACGATGCGATCGCCCCGCAACTCGACGGGCGCCTTGTCTAACGGGCAGGCGAGGATCTTCAGAAGCTCTTCGTCGATCATCGGCTCACTCCCAAAGGCGTCTACCGAGTCTTCCGGGTCTTCCGAGTCTTCCGGGTCTTCACCCTACCCTAATATGGTCCACCACGTCTACTGAGTCCTCAGAGTCTACGGGTCTCTTGCAGACTCAGCAGACTCGGTAGACACAGAGGACTCATGGAGAGTGGGTGCGGACTCAGGAGACTCGGTAGACTCGTAAGACCCTGTAGACGTCATTCAACAGTTACACTTTTCGCCAGATTCCTTGGCTGATCTATGTCGTTCCCGCGTTCTTTGGCGACGTGGTAGGCCAGGAGTTGCAGGGGAATGATTGCCAGGACCGGGGCGAGGAGATCGGCCGTCTCAGGTATCCTGATCACTGTGTCGACATGTTTGGCCACCTCGCGGTCCCCATCGTATGCGACGGCTATGACCGGACCGCCCCGCGCCTTGACTTCCTGAATGTTGGACATCATCTTCTCCTGAACGTGCCGTTGAGTGAGCAGAGCAATGACCGGTGTGTCCTTTGTCACGAGGGCGAGCGTGCCGTGCTTCAGCTCGCCTGCCGCGAGCGCTTCAGAATGCAGGTAGGAGATTTCTTTGAGCTTGAGCGACCCTTCCATCGCCACGGCGTAGTCCAGCCCTCGGCCAATGAAGAACACGTGCTCCGCGGGTGCGATCTTCGTTGCGAGCGCGACGATCTGGTCTTCCCGGTCCAAGACATCCTGCGCTTTCGCCGGAAGCATCTTCAGCTGTTGGATCAGTGCACCGGCCTCCGCAGCAGTCACTGTCCCGCGTCGCAGGCCCAGATCCAGTGCCAGCATCTGCAACGCGACGAGCATCGTGAGGTATGCTTTGCTACTGGCGACGGCGATCTCCGGGCCTGCGCGG
>JAHZOA010000066.1 GCA_020028455.1 Armatimonadota bacterium
CGTCGGCACGAACCTGGAGGTCCTGAACGCCCAGACTTCGGCCTCCCAGGCAGAGGCGTCGAGGGTGCAGGCGCTGTTCAACTACAACCTGGCGCGGGCGACGCTGGAGCGAGCGGTCGGCGCCGATCTGCCTTAGGGAGTGCCATCATCCGGGCAGGAGCGAGCTCCCACTCCGGCCAACCAGCGTGGTATCCCCTGAGGCTGAGGTTGTGGGCGGACGCGAGGCGCAGCAATGACCGTGGACGGCTCCGTGGAGATCGTCCTGCACGCGCTCGGGACAAACAAGCTTCGGGCGGGCCTGGCGATGCTCGGCGTCGTTGTGGGGGTCGCGCTGGTAGTCGTCATGGTCAGCATCGGGCTGGGAACGCGTCAGAGCGTTGCCATGCAGGTGCAGGCGCTGGGGAGCAACCTCCTCGGGATTTTTCCCGGAAGCGCAGGGCAGCTCGGTGTGCGACAGAGCCTGGGCAGTATTCGGACACTCACGTGGCAGGACGCGGAGGCGATTCGAAGCGAGGTTCCCGAAGTCGCCGAGGTGGCGCCGGAGTTCGCGCGCCCCGCTCAGGTGATCTCCGGTTCGCAGAACGCGACCGTGAATATCTCAGGGGTCACGCCGGCGTTCGAAATCGTGCGGAACTTTCGTGTGCAGGACGGCGTGTTCATCACGCCTGCTGCGCTCGCTTCCCGGGCAAGGTTGGCAGTCCTGGGGCGCACGGCTGTAGAGCGCCTCTTCGGGGATCGCGAGGCGGTGCCGCTCGGCGCCGTGATCAAGATTGACCGCGTGCGGTTTACCGTGGTTGGCGTTACGGAAGAAAAGGGATTCGATGGCACAGTGGACTGGGATGATGTCGTCTTCGTTCCGCTGGCCACCGCGCAGCAGCGTTTGTTCGGCGTGCAGCACGTGCGTGCGATCTACGTGAAGGTCCGCGACGCGACCCTCCTTCCGCCCGCTCAAGAGAAGATCCAGCAGCTGCTGCGCGCCCGGCATCGTATTCGTCCAGGCGCCGACGATGACTTCGTCATCCGCAATCAGACGGCAATCCTGGGCCTGGTTGACAGCATCACCCGGACGCTGACACTGATGCTGGGTAGCATCGCGGCGGTCTCGTTGATCGTCGGCGGCACGGGCATCACAAACATCATGCTGGCCTCGGTGTCTGAGCGTACCCGGGAGATCGGCATCCGTCGGGCTGTGGGTGCCAGGCGCCGGGACATTCTTCGCGAGTTTCTCCTGGAAGCGGTGCTCCTTAGCCTGGCCGGAGGCATCGTCGGTGTCCTGGTCGGTGTCATGGGAAGCCTGATCATTTCGTGGATTGCCGGATGGGTCACGTTTATCTCTCTTGCCGCAGTGGCGATCGCCGTGGTGTTCGCGGCCGCGGTAGGGATCTGCTCGGGGCTCTACCCGGCACAGCGGGCAGCTCGGGTGGATCCGGCCGTGGCGCTGAGGTATGAGTAGGTCAGGCGCGATCAGTGGCGCGTGGTCCAGGGAGCGGAGGGATTCTCTGGGTGGCCGGCCCGCGGGGATGCCCCTCCCGGTGCACCGAGCAGACGGCCGGGAAAGAGCCCGTAGAGCCTGAAGATCCGGAATGTGCGCGCCGGCCACCGGTCGTGGAACGCGTACACCAACGGCGCCGCCTCCTCCACGCGGGCCGCATACACGGTCCACGAGATGCGCGGCGACCACCGCGCGTCGATGACCGCGACCGCGTTGACGCCGGCAAACGCCTCCGCAGCGGGCCAGATCGAGTGGGGCGCGGCCGTGGGCAGGATCGTCACCGGGATGGTCTCCCTGGTGAAGTATGACAGTTGCGATGCAACATAGTACCGGTCTGTTGCCACCACCACAGGCTGAGGTAACTGTGCCAGTTCTTGCTGGATCCGCGCGCTGACTTCCCTCCAGCCAAAGACTTCGCCCGCCGCCATATGGTAAACGGGGAGAATCGGGGCGAGGAACGCGTACAGCAGAATGAGCCCATTCACCGCAAGCGCCGCTGCCGCCGCTCGGTTCCAGAGCGCTCCCAGGGCCACATACAGGGCGAGGTATCCTGGAAGCGTGAGATGCGCGTGCGGTCCGATGTTCGCCATGCCCGAGGCAAAAGGGAAGGCCAGCGAGGGGAAGGCGGTCCAGAACAGGTAGGCGAAGCGTCTGTCGCCGCGCCGGCGCCATGCCGCCCACAGCGTCCAGCCCAGCACAGGGAAGAGCGCCAGTGTATACACCGGCTGCAGTATCAGCAATTCACCGATCGCTGCCCGGCCGGCCTGCGTCCAGACTGAGCGCTCGTAGAGGATGAATCGCACCATGGCCCAGTCGTGGGTGATGTTCCAGAGGATCACGGGCAGGAACAGCGTCAGAGCGATCAGGAGCGCACGATAGGGCGGCCATCGGGCCAGCCACCGCGGGGCATAGAGCCGCATGAATATTGCGAGGCCGACCACAAGGAAGAATACGTAGAGCTTGCTCAGCATCGCCAGCCCCAGGGTGAGCCCCACGGCCGACCAGACGGCTCGGTTTCGCATAATTGCCTGCCAGGCGAGGCGCAGCAGAATCACCCACGCGAGGAAGAGCGGAGAATCTGGCACGGCCAATACCCCGGTCAACGGCATGGCCTGATAGAGGGCCGCCCCAAGGAACCCTACCCGGTCATCGAAGAGCTCATGACCGAGCAGGAAGATCGCGTACGTCGTCGCTGCTCCGAGGATGAGCGCGCTGAGGCGTATCCACAGGGGCCCGTCGCCCAACCGCGTGGTCAGGAAGATCAGATACGCGATCATCGGAGGGTGATCCGTGTAACCCCAGGCGAGGTGCCGCGACCACAGCCAGTAGTATGGTTCGTCATGGTGCAGAGGCCACGTGGCGGCGGCGATCCCGCGGAGGATCGTCATCGCGATGATCAACATGACGATCGGCCGCCCCAGTTCGCGACGGGCGGCGGCCAGGAGATCAGGCATTTACAACTCCGGATGGGTATCGATGCCGGCGTTCAGCTTCAAAGAGACTTAAGCAAATTCTCTGTGGAGCCGGTGGAGTCCTTCGGGGAAGGAACGCTTGACCACGCGCCGAAGCCCGACGTCACCATCGAGGACCGCGGTGATTGTGTCAATGGAAGACGCTTATCCGGGCGGTGGGGACGCGCGTGAGCGGTCGCCGCATCCTGACGTTTGATCTGGCACGAGGATTCGCAATCCTCGTCATGGTGTTCGTCCACGTCCTGATTCTTTACGGCACGCCTGCGCTCAACAACTCCGCTCCCGCGCGCATACTCGTCGCGCTGGGGATCCCCACGGGCAGCGCGCCGCCGTTCATGTTCGCGATGGGCGCCGCGCTCGCTCTTTCCGGTATGAGCACAAGAGAAGGGATCCGGCGCGGTCTCAGGCTGGTGTCACTGGGATTGGCCCTCAACCTCCTGCGCGGGATTCCTTTCGCGTTGCACTTCCGGCACGGGACCGTCCCACCCGGGACAGTGGCTTCATACGTTCCCACCTCGCTCGCGGCGGCGCTGTGGACTGTCGACATTCTCCCGTTTGCAGGGCTGGCGGTGATGCTTGCGTCTTTGCTCGCCCCTCGTCTCCCGCGGCCGGGACACTGGCTGATCCTTTCGGCCGGCATCGCCTTGGGATCCCCGTTCCTGTGGGGCCTGCAGAGTGGATGGATCCCGCTTGATCACCTGTTGGATCTGTTGTGGGGAACTGGTTCCCATGTCATCTTCCCGCTCTTTCCGTGGTGCGCATATGTCCTGCTCGGCCGGGCAGTCGGCAGCTGGCTTGCGGCCGGCGCCGAACAGACGGCCCTCTTCCGCCGTGGTGGTTGGGCCGGGATCGGGCTGGTCCTGGTCGGTGGGGCGATGGCGATCACCGCGCCCGACTTCAATCTCGGAAGCTTTTCCCGAAGCGGACCCGGAGCTGTTGTGGCAATCAGCGGCGCGGTATTGCTCTGGATGATGGGCTGCCACTGGCTGGTCACCCGCCTGCCATCGAACTGGGCAAGCGGCCTCCTGCGGTACTGGGGCCAACGGTCTGCCCCGATGTATTGCACACACTGGATCATCCTCAGTTGGGCTCTCTTGGCGATCGGGTATCGACAGCATGGCTGGCCGGTCATCACGGCGCTCGCGGCGCTCGCGCTTGGGGCCACGCACCTGGTCATGCGTGTGTGGGATCTCCGGCAAAGCGCCCGCGTCCACCGACCGGCGCAGCAGCCGGGCTGAGTCAGCAGGGGTGCACGCTGTGCGGTGTCCTTCGTGCGGCTTCGACAATCCGGCAGAGATGCGGTTCTGCGGCCATTGCGGCGCCGCGTTGACGTCGGCGACCCAGGCGGCCGAGGAGCGCAAAGTCGTGACGCTGCTCTTCGCCGACGTCGTCGGCTCGACGCGGCTCTCCGGCGTGCTCGATGCGGAGGAACTCCGGGAGCGGATGGGGCGGTTCTTTGGCATCGCGCGTGAGGAGACTGAGCGGTTCGGCGGGACGGTCGAGAAGTTCATCGGCGATGCGGTGATGGCCGTCTTCGGTTTGCCCACGATCCACGAGGACGATCCTGAGCGCGCCGTCCATGCGGCCGTGGCGATGCGTAAGCACATCCGGCCATTCATTGAAGCTGGGATTATTCCGCAGATCCGTATCGGCATCAACACCGGCGCGGTCGTTGCCAACCCGCGTGCGGCAGAAAAGGGCGAGTTCATGGTCACGGGGGAGCCGGTCAACGTCGCCGCCCGTTTGCAGCAGCTGGCCGAGCCGGGACAAATCCTGGTTGGGCAGCCCACCTACGAGGCCACGCGCTGGGCCTTTGACTATCAGGTCGTCGAGCCCCTCGAGGTGAAGGGCATAGACGGGGGCATCCCCGCCTTCGTGTGTATGGGGCTGCGCGCCCAACCACTCACCCCGCGAGGGGTCGCGGGCGTGAGCTCACCGCTGGTGGGCCGTCAGGCTGAAGTCGCCGCACTCCTGGCGATCCTCACCCGGCTCCGCGGCGGCGAAGGCGGAATCGTTGCCGTCATCGGGGAACCGGGCATCGGCAAATCGCGTCTCATGGCCGACGTGAAGCGGGAGGTCGGGGATGAGGTGCGCTGGCTCGTCGGACGGACGCTCTCGTTCAGCCAATCCATCAGTTACTGGCCATTCCTCGAGATCATCAAGAGCGCGGTGGGGGTTACCGAGGCCGACGGACCTGCGGAAAGCAGGACAAAGCTGGAACGGCGGGTGGGTTCGCTGCTTCCCGAACAACTCCCGGAAGTGGCCCCGTATCTGGAAATGCTACTGGGTCTGGAAGTCAAGGAAGAGTGGCGCGATCGGGTGCAGTATCTCGACGGGGAGGCGATGGGCCGTCAGATCTACCGCAGCTGCCGCCTCTTCTTTGAACGCCTGGCCCGGGAGCGGCCGCTGGTCCTGATGTTTGAGGATCTCCACTGGATCGACACGTCGTCAGGCGGCCTGCTTGAGCACCTGCTGCCGCTGACGAGCACTGAGCCGCTCCTGATCTGCGGTGTAAGCCGGCCCGATCGTGAGACTCCTGCCGCGAGCCTGCGCGAGACCCTCCTCCGGACTTACGGTGATCGCTACACCGAGATGACCCTGATCCCACTCTCGCCCCAGGAGAGCGCGATGCTCGTCCGCAATCTCCTCCGGATCGATGACCTGCCGGCGCGCCTGCACCAGGTGATTCTCGAAAAGACGGAGGGCAACCCGTTCTTCATGGAGGAGGTGATCCGATCGCTGATCGACCTGGGTGCGATCGCAAAGGACGAGGCCGCCGGCCGCTGGCGGGTAAGCGCGCAGATCGATACCATCTCCATTCCGGACACGCTGCGAGGGGTGATCGTGGCACGCATCGACCGGCTGGACGAGGATGTGAAGCAAGTTCTGAAGACGGCTTCGGTTATCGGACGCAGTTTCTTCTACCGCGTGCTGCGTGCCATCGCCGAAGTCAGCGCCGACCTGGATCGCCACCTTGCCGATTTGCAGAGGCTGGAACTCGTCCACGAGCGGCGCCGCGCGCCCGAGCTTGAGTTCGCCTTCAAGCACGCCCTCACGCAAGAAGCGGCCTATGAGACCATCCTGCTGCGAGTGCGGCGCGAGCTCCACCGCCGGGTTGCGCAAGCGATCCGGGAACTCTTCGCGGGCCGCCTGGAGGAGTTCTACGGCCTGCTGGCATTTCACTATGCTCGGGCTGAAGAGTGGGAGAAGGCTCAGGACTATCTGTTCAGGGCCGGCGACCAAGCGGTCCGGCTTGCGGCGGACGCGGAGGCGCTCGACTACTACCGTCAGGCGACCGCCGCGTACGCGCGTGCGTTCGGCGATCGGTGGGACCCGCTACACCGCGCCGTGCTGGAACGCAAGATGGGGGAGGCGCTCTACCGCCGGGGTGACCACCAGCAGGCTCTCGAGTACCTGCACCGCGCGCTGGGGCTCCTCGGGAGTTCACTGCCTGCGTCACCCGGGGGTGTTCGCCTAGCGATCTTCAGCCAGATCATGCGGCAGGTCGGGCACAGGCTTCTTGCCCCGCTCTTCCTGCGCCATCCGGCCGACCGTCCGCATCCGCCCGTGGCAGAGGAGCGGGAGCGAATCTATCAGGCCCTGGCCTGGATCGACTATTTCGTGCGGGTCGACAACGTGATTCTGGACTCCCTGCTGATGCTCAACGTCTCCGAGCAGTATCACTTCCGCCCGGGCGTGGCACGAGGCTCTTCTGTGATCGGCTTGATGTGCAATCTGATCCCGGCGCCCCGGATAGCTGCCTTCTACCACCGGCGCGCGGTCGAGATGGCCGAGCAGATCCAGCACTCACTGGCGATCGGGCTGGCGCATTTCGGCCTAGGCCTCCATCAGTACCACACCGGGGATGCGTGGGATGAGGCGTTTGAGCACTTCAAGCGCTCGGCCGGAGTCTACCGTCAGGCCGGCGAGCTCCGCCAGTGGGGAGCGGCCACGGGCATGATGGCGGTCATGTCCCGGGCGCGTGGGGACCTGGCATACTGCCGGGAGTTGGAGGAAGAGATGCTGCGCATTGGTCAGGAGACCTCGGATGTGCAGCTGCAGGCGTGGGGGGAGGCAGAACTTGGCAATACCCTTGGGGTCGTGGGAGATGTCGAGCATGCCGTTCCGCATCTGCAGCGAGGCCTTGAACTCTTCAGAGCCATTCCGGACTACGTATGGGTTGCATTTTCGCTGGCAGGGTTAGGCCTTTGCTACCTTCGTCTCGGCAGGGTCCGTGATGCGGTCGAGACTTTGGAGGAGAGCAATCACCTGATCGCCCGGCATGGGTTCCGCGGCTTCCTGGGTCTGTTGCCGCGGGGCGGGCTCATGGATGCCTACCTTACCCTGGCTGAGCAGAGTGCCGGTCAGGAACGCGAGGCGTGGCTGCGCAAGGCAGGACGGGTGGGGCGTACCTTCTTCAAGCAGTGTAGGGTGGATCGATACGCGGTGATGGCCGCCTATCGCCTGCAGGGCCGCCTTGATTGGTTGACAGGCAGACCGCGGGCTGCGCAGAGATGGTGGCGACGCAGTCTGGAGGTGGCAGCGCACCTCGGGGCACAGTATGAACAAGGACTGACGTACCTCGAGATCGGTCGTCGAACAGGGGACCGCACGGTGCTGGAGCAGGCCGAACGCCTCTTCTCGGCGATTGGGGCTCATTACGACAGAGGACGGGCGGCGGAATCCCTGCAAAAAGCAGGCTAGGCGGCCGCCGCACGCAGCCGGTGCAGGTACCCGCGCTGCCACCACGCAAACACCGCCATGACACCCAGTGGCGAGAGACCGATGCCCCAGGCAATCCACTTCGGGATCGCATGGGGCGCGGCGACGGTAAGGGCGAGGCGGACCGACTCACCACCCGTTCCGGTTGCCACGTTCACTTCCAGATCCCACAGACCCTGGACCGGAAGCCACACCTCTCCTGCACACCGATATGGGGCATCGGAGTCAACGTGCACGCGGACTCTTCGCGTGGGGATCGCGCGCGTCTCCACGAATGGCCGGCCCAGCGCAGTGACGGCCCCGCAGTCGAGGGACGGGCTGCTCGGCAGCGCCCGCACGGTGAACCTTACCGGCCGCTTGACGTAGGGCTGCTCATCGTAGATCGCGATCTCCAGCCGGTAGTGCGGCCCCTGCCGCGTTTCCACGCGTGAGGGATGTTCGTGTGCCCCGGCAGGCAGCGCCAGGAAGGCAAGTGTGCCCACCGCCACGAGTATTTGTCTCATCGGGGATTCAGCCGGAGCACCTGGCCGAGTCCGTAGCCGAGCAAGCCGCTCGCCGCCCCGGCGCCCAGTGCCGGCAAAAGCGCAAGGATGGCGTGCGACGCGTCGGCAAGCGGCGCCATCCCAATTCCCGCCGGGAGGTATGGGAGAAGGGACCGCACATGCCCGCTGAGTGGACACACGGAGCCGCCGGCCCACAATACCAGGGCCGGGCCCACTCCGGTGAGCACGGGCGACCTCGTTTCTGCGCATCGACGGCGGTGAAGCATGTCGACGAAGACCGCCGCAATCAGCACCAGGGCCTGCGGGGCGAGGCGTTGCAGGCTGAAGTGCGGGATCAGCATGGGGCTGAGGAACTCGCGCCCTTCAAACGCCGCTTGAACGCGAACCGCTCCCGGCACAAAGACCTGAATCACAAACTCGAACAGCAGAAGCATCATGGCCACGATCGTCGCCGCATAGGGTCGCCGCACCCCTTCCGCCACGGCCACCAGCATCCACGTGTTCAACATCGCCAGGAGGACGGGGTAGGCCATGAACCGAAGTCCGCCGACGCTCAGCGTCTGAAACACGGAGAGGCCTGGGTTTGACAGGGCCATCATCAGCCTGAGCACAAGCGCGGCGGCGATCATCTCGCCCCACTGCGCCCGGCGGGCCGCCAACGGATCCCCGCGTTGGGAGGCGTCGACGGCGAGCGCGCCCCAGAGGTAGAGGCTGCCGAGAAAGAAAATCGCCCCACCGATGACGTCCATCATGTGGAAGGGACTCGAGACGTGGAGGAACGCGCCGTAGAGTGTGTGCCAGTAGTTGTCCAATGGAGCAGCGATGAAGAT
The DNA here is from genome assembly GCA_020028455.1 of Armatimonadota bacterium. Classification (GTDB taxonomy): domain Bacteria; phylum Sysuimicrobiota; class Sysuimicrobiia; order Sysuimicrobiales; family Kaftiobacteriaceae; genus JACPRY01. The sequence continues at coordinate 9,020 of JAHZOA010000066.1, forward strand.
CGTGAACACACCAAAGCTGGAAAGGGCGATACCGATGGGCGCCCGCACCAGGCCGAGGATCGCCATCGAGTTGCCCTCGTGGACTTCGCCCCCGCCGCGGTATCGGAGCGTCTCCGCCAGGAGAAGGGTCAGGCAGACGAGGCCGGCAAGCGCCGTGGCAGTGTACAGCAACATGTGGGACGGGACATAGAGGAATGTGTCCCGCCCGACGCTATAGTGCCAGGTGGAGTCCCAGGCGACACCGAGAACCACTTGGATCCCGGCATAGTTGAGGAGGAGGCCCGCGGCTTCGCGAAGGCGTCTCTCGCGTACGCGCGCAGCCGCGTTGCGAAGGCGAAAGGGGCTGGCCAGCGTTGTGGCCATGGTAGGCAGGGATGATTCTCCAGGGCCGCGGGAGGCCCCTACCATCCCGATCTAGTCCGGGTCGGTGGTCGCCCTGCGGAATTGCGACGGTGTCTTCAGTTCATGGGTAGTCAACTTGCGCGAAAGAGGCATTCGCTCGGGGTGGCCGCCGTGCTGTTCGACCTCGATGGCACGCTGCTCGACTCGCTCGCCTCACACCACACTGTGTACCGCAAGGTCTTTGCGGAACTCGGCCTTCGTTTCGAAGACGCAGACTACGCCCGTCACTACTCGCCGAACTGGTACATCTTTTACGAGCGCATGGGCGTGTCCCAGGCTCGGTGGGCCGATGCGGATCGGATCTGGCTTCGCCATTATATGGAGGAGGCGCCG
>JAHZOA010000177.1 GCA_020028455.1 Armatimonadota bacterium
CCAGTGAAGCTTCGCCTCAAACCGACAAGTGGCAAGGTGTCAAAGCGCGTGGCTGATCGGTTTGAGGCGAAGCTTCACTGGGAAATGTTGGGGCCGATGCCACGCATCGGCGTCTTCCTTGCGGAGTACCATCATCGACCTTCCCGACCAAGGAGGGTTCGATGACGCCCAACATCGCCGACATTATCCGGCAGCACGTGACGCTCTCGGTCAGTTGCATCGATCGGCTCTACCTGCACGCCTACATGCCCAAGCTCCAGACGTCCGGGGGCTTGTGCTACTTCCTGCACGATCACCTCGGGAATCCGATCCCCTCGCCCGCCCTCTTCCGGCCGATGCATGACCGCTTCCTGACGGCGGTCGAAGCGTTCGCGCGCCGGCACGGCCTTCCGACCGTGGAGTTCAAGCCCGGTCAGCGGAAAGATGACATCGTGGCCGACTACCGCGCGCGATCCATACACCGCGAGGGCGTCGTCGTGCTGGGGACCGCGCAGGAGAAGATGCGCGCCTTCAAGGCCCACAAACGCCGCACCGCGACCGGGAGTGTGACCTTCGATTTTTCCCGGCAGGCCGTGGCGGTCAAACACTTCTATTTCTACGTCCACGACCGCGACTGGGGCCCGGCCTTTCTGAAGATCGGCACGTACGTTCCCTATCCCGTCAAGCTGTGTCTGAACGGGCACGAGTGGGTGAAGCAGCGCCTGCATCGCCAACGCGTCCGGTTTACGAGCCTCGACAATGGATTCCTGGCGTGTGCGGATCCAGCGGCTCTCCAGGCCACCTGCGACGCGCTGGGCCCCGCCGACGTGCAAGCCTTCTTCGATCGCTGGTCGCAGCGGCTGCCCTGGCCGATGACACTCGCGGATCGCGCTGCCGGCTACGATCATCGCCTCGCCATCTCGCAGCTTGAGGTCAGTCTCACCGACGTGTTCGACCGGCCAGTGCAAGGACGGCACTTCTTCGAGGCGCTCATCCGCGAGAATCTCGACCTCGGTCGTCCCGATCGGGTGGGACTGCTGTTTCCCATCCGGATCCAACGCACGACACCGCCTCCGCCCTTCGGCTATCGCACACGCGTGATCACCGACGGCGTCCAGCCCAGCCTACATATCGAGTACAAGCACTCCCACGTGAAGCAGTATTTCAAAGAGCAGCACGCCTTACGCACGGAGACGACCATCAACAATCCGAACGATTTCTACGTCAACAAAGGGATTGCCAACCTCTCCCATCTGCGCGATCTCGGTCACCAAGTCAATCGCAAGCTCCTGGAAGTCGAGCGCGTGAGTCATCAGTGCGTCCTGACCCAAGACGCCCTGGACCGGCTCCAGTCCCCGACCGTCGAAGCGCGCCAACGGGTCTCGGCCCTCCGTTTCGGCGACCCCCGCGTCATGGCGCTCTTGCAGGCGATTGCCGGCTTCACCCATCTGCCCCGAGGATTTCGGAACCGCGATCTCCGGCCCCTCGTCGAAGCGCTGCTCGGGCGGCCCTACACCCGGACGCAGATGACCTATGACCTGCGGCGTCTCCGCCTGAAAGGCGTCATCCATCGCATCCCCACGACGCACCGCTATACCGCGACAACCTACGGCCTAAAAGTCGCGTTCTTCTACAGCAAGCTCTATCTGCGCATCCTTCGACCCCAATGGAACGCCCTCCTGCCTGAGAGCGACCATTTGCCCAGGCCCCTGCGCATCGCCCTCGATCAACTCGACGCGGAAATCCAGAAACTGCACGAGGAGGCCGCTCTTGCCGCCTGAAAAACTTGCTTCAATCCTAACGATGTCACCCTTAGAAGATGTCTAGCGGCTCGTGACGGCGGTGGCCGAGCACGGCAGCCTGACGAAGGCGAGCGAACACCTCCACCTCACCCAGTCGGCGCTGAGCCACCAGTTGCGGGAGCTCGAAGGCCGTCTCGGAACGCCGCTCTTCCTGCGCATGAACCGCCGGATGACGCTCACGCCGGCGGGGGAGTTCCTGCTCGAGTCCGCGCGGTCCGTGATCGAACGTCTCGACAACACCGAATCCGCGATTCGGGAAGGCACGCACGGCCGCACCCGCCAGTTACGTATCAGCACCGAGTGCTACACGTGCTATCACTGGCTGCCGGCGATTCTGCGGGACTTCCGGCAACGGTGCCCGCGCGTGGACGTGCGCATCGACCCGGATGCCACGAGACGGCCGCTGAGCGCACTCGTCGAAGGGAAGCTCGATCTGGCCATCGTCAGCTCACCTGTCAAAGATCGCCGACTGGTGGCGCGTCCACTCTTCGAGGACGAACTGCTCGTCGTGGTGAACCCGGCTCATCCGCTTGGCCGGCGGCCGTTTGTCAGGGCTGAGGACTTCGCCACCGAAACCGTGCTCGTATACGGCCCGAAGACCGAGAACTACGCGCTGAACCGGGCGGTCTTGTCCAAGGGCGTCCATCCGGCGGCGATCGAGGAAATCATGCTGACGGAGGCCATCGTCGAGATGGTCAAGGCGGGTCTCGGGATCGCCATCCTCGCCCGATGGGCCGTCCAGCCGCACCTGTCCGCCCGGACGCTCCGCGCCGTTCGGCTGACCCGGTCGGGATATCGTCGGCAGTGGACCGCCGCGATCTGCCGCCCGCTGGCAGACCTGGACTACGTCCAGGAGTTCGTGCGCCTGGTCGAAGCGCACGCGCCCACGCGGTCGGCGGTCGTCCCGTTCGTGGCCGCTCGCGAAGCTGCACGGTCGAAGTGAAAAACTCGCCGGCTACGGGTTCCGGACTTCAGACCACTGGAAACATCCGAAACGCTCTTCCTGAAGCCTGGGGCCCGTAGCCAGAAGCCTGAGACCGTCAGGGCACCTCGTGGTAGTGCCCGTGTTCGGTCGACCAGACCTGCCTCGGACCGTTCGACGTGTCGGCCGTGAACGAGGCGATCCCGACGAGAATCGCCCCCAGAACCGCGCCCGCCACGGCGATGAGCATCGCGCGCTGGGTGCGACTCTGCCCTTTGACCTTGCCCTCGCAACAGCGCTTGAACTTCTTCCCGCTGCCGCACGGACAAGGGTCGTTTCGCCCAACTCGTGCTGGTCGCATGATGGGTGAATGTACAGTAAGTTACGCTGTCACGTCCAAGCCCGACCTATCAGCCGTGAGCCTGACCATTTTCACGTCCGATCGCTTCGCCGACCACCTGAATCCGCCCGGTCATCCCGAGCGCGTCGAGCGCGCCGAGGTCATGCAGGTCGTCACGACCGAGTGGCGACGGCGCGGCGGCGCGGTTCGCGAGCCGCGCGCGGCCACCGAGGAGCAGCTGAAACGCATCCACCATCCCGACTACGTGTCGCTGATTCGTGAAACGGCGGGGCGCGCCGTTGCGCTCGATCCGGACACGTATACCTCTCCTGAGTCGTACGAGGTCGCGTGTCTGGCGGCCGGTGCCGCGTGTCAGGCCGTGGATCACGTGCTGGACGGCCCGAAGGGCACACGCGCGTTTGCCCTCGTGCGGCCGCCCGGCCATCATGCCGAGCGCGGACGCGCCATGGGATTCTGTCTGTTCAACAATGTCGCCATCGCCGCCGCGCACGCGCGATCCCGGGGTCTGAAGCGCGTGGCCGTGGTGGATTACGACGTGCATCACGGGAATGCGACGCAGTGGAGCTTCTACGAGGACCCGTCGGTGCTCTTCGTGTCATCGCACCAGTTCCCGTTCTATCCCGGCACCGGCGCTGCGGACCAGATTGGCGAGGGGGCGGGCCGTGGCTTCACCGCCAACCTGCCGCTCGAGGCCGGCGCGACCGATGCGGATCACGAGCTCGTCTACCAACGCGTGACCGTTCCAATCGTCCGGCAGTTCCAGCCCGAGCTGATTCTGCTGTCGGCGGGCTTCGATGCGCATGCGCGCGACCCGCTCGGGGGCCAGCGGGTATCGACCGAGCAGTTCGGCCGGCTCACGGGTCTCGTGACCCGTCTGGCCGATGAGGTCTGCGGCGGGCGCGTCGTCGCGGTCACCGAAGGCGGCTACGACCTTCAGGCGCTGGCCGCATCACTGAACGTGGCGATCGCCATCCTTGACGGCCGCACGTCCCTCGCCGATCTGGCAGAGCCGCAGGGCGCGACACCCCGAGGAGATGCCACCCTGAAGGCCGTGCGTCCGCAGCTGGCCGCGTACTGGAAGATATAATCAAAGGCTTAGGGCTTAAGGCTCACGGCTCAAGGGGCCTAAGGCTTAAGCCCCCTGAGCCCTGAGTCTTAAGCCTTAAGCCTACCGATGGACTACCGACCGCAAGAGCTCGACAAAAAGTGGCAGGGACGCTGGGCCACGACCCGCGCGTTCGAGGTGACGGCCGACCCGTCGCGGCCGAAGTTCTACTGCCTGGAGATGTTCGCGTATCCATCGGGACACGCGCACGTCGGCCACGTCCGCAATTACATCATCGGGGACGTCGTCGCGCGCACCAGGCGCATGCGCGGCTACAACGTGCTGCACCCGTTCGGGTGGGATGCCTTCGGCCTGCCCGCCGAGAACGCGGCCATCAAGAGCGGCATCCATCCCGAGACCTCGACGCGGGACAACATCGCGCACATGAAGGGTCAGCTCCAGCGTCTCGGCATCAGCTACGCGTGGGAGCGGGAAATTGCCACCTGCGATCCCGAGTACTACAAGTGGAACCAGTGGCTGTTCATTCGCATGTTCGAGCGCGGTCTGGCCTACCGCCGGCGGTCCGCGGTGAACTGGTGTCCGAGCTGCAACACCGTCCTCGCCAACGAGCAGGTCGTCGACGGCGGCTGCTGGCGATGCGGCACGCTCGTGGAGATGCGCGATCTCGAGCAGTGGTTCTTCCGGATTACCGCGTATGCCGACGAGCTGCTCGACGCGACCGGCGGGCTGACCGCCTGGCCCGAGAAGGTCCTGACGATGCAGCGGAACTGGATCGGGCGGTCGGAGGGCGCGCGCGTCCGGTTCGCCGTCGCCGGCGACCCGTCGACCAGCATCGAAGTCTTCACGACGCGCATCGACACGATTTACGGCGCGACCTTCGTGATGCTTGCGCCCGAGCATCCGCTCGTGTCGAAGTTCGCGGAATTGTCATCCGATCCGGCGGGATTCCGGCGACAGGTGCAGGCGTTCCGCACACAGGACCGCGCCGCGCGCCTGAGCGGAGAGATCGAGAAACAAGGATTCGACACCGGCCAGCGCGCGATCACCCCATTCACGGGCCAGCCCGTTCCGATCTGGATCGCGAACTTCGTGCTCGGTGAATATGGCACGGGAGCCGTGATGGCCGTGCCGGCCCAC
>JAHZOA010000178.1 GCA_020028455.1 Armatimonadota bacterium
GTGACGCAGAATCTTCTCTATGGCCAGAACATCAGCAGCTGGCTCGCGGACCTGGAAAGAGGAATCCCCTCGATTGAACAGGAAATCGCGTGGACGGGGAAGACGCGCGCAGGCAATGACGTGAATCTGCAGATGCTGTTGTGGAAGAACCCCCAACCTGACCGCCAGGTAGCGTCCATCGATCTCGTCTCCGCCGGCGGACGCCCAAGCCCAGTCGTATTCGCCATCACCACGCTGGAGCGATGCCCATGATGCATGGAACCGTGGTTGGCCTGCACGTCTTGCGGGCGCATGGCGAGCGGCCGCAGTCCGTTTCTCAGGCTGGAGCGACAGTCGGACGCGGGCTGGATGGAGATCTGCACGGGAAGACTCGAACCCCCGGCAGCCGCAGACAGGTCCTGATCGTCGATCGCGCTGACCTCGTGCGCCTGGGACTGCAGCCCGGAGACCTGCGAGAGCAAATTACGGTGGATTTTCCTGATCTCAACACGCTGCCCGCGGGAACGCTGCTGCTCATCGGTTCAGTCACCTGCGAGCTCACGGGTTTTTGTGAACCGTGTACGCACATCGGTGGCCTCGTCGGCATTGATGATCCACAGGCGTTTCAGCAGACCCTGATCGGCCATCGAGGCCAGCTCGCCCGCGTGACAGCCGTCGAGGGTGACGGAACCATCAGGGTTGGTGATCCGGTAGTCCCCGCAGGGGTGTCGACGCCCGCAGTGCATGAACAAATCGGATAGTGGCCGGCGCGTCCGGACGACGCTTATCGCCTACCTCTTTCTCGCGCCCGCGCTCGGATTGCTCGCAGTCTTCACGTTCTACCCGGTGATTTTCGGGACGATCCTCAGCCTGTTCGAATACGACATCATCAATCCGCCCCGGTATGTCGGCCTGAGCCAATTCCAGCGCCTGCTGGTCGACCGTTACTTCTGGATCGCGATCGCGAACTCGGCCAAGTATGTGCTCGTCGTGCCGGTGATCCAGCTCGGCTCCATCCTGCTGGCCGTGCTGGTCAACCGGCAGCTTCGCGGCATCAAGGCGTTCCGTGCTGCCTACTACATCCCGGTGATCACGTCATGGCCGGTTGTGGGCATCATGTGGACCTGGATGTACGATCAGCAGGGAATCATCAACTACGTGCTGCAGTCCCTGCAGGCGATTGACCGGCCTATTTCGTGGCTCAGCCATCCGACGCTTACCCTCTACGCCATTATGTTCGTGACCATGTGGAAGGGACTCGGATGGTACATGGTGATCTACCTGGCGGGCCTGCAGTCAATCCCCGCCGAGTATGAAGAGGCGGCGATGATGGATGGCGCGTCTCGCGCGCGCGTATTCTGGAATGTCACGGTTCCATTGCTGCGACCATACATTCTGCTTGCCTCGCTGGTCAGCACGATGGCGGCGTTGAAAGTCTTTGAGGAGATCTATGTGATGACGCGCGGCGGCCCATTCTTTTCGACCTACACAATGTTCATGTACATCTTCGATGAAGCGTTCCAAGAGCTGAACATGGGCTATGCGTCGGCGCTCGCGGTGGTGCTGGCCGCGGTCATTTTGGTATTCTCAGTCATCAACTTCCGCGTGTTCCGGCGCGGCGGGCTGGAATACTACTAATGCGCAAAGTGGCCATCTACGCCGCCCTCATCGCCATCGCGATCTTCATGACGTTTCCATTTCTGTGGACGCTGCTCGTGTCGCTGAAGACCAGAGGTCCGATCTTTTCGATTCCGCCTGACCTCTGGCCCTCTCCACTGTCGCTGGCCAACTACGTGGGCGTGTGGGAGACGCTGCCACTGCCTCGATATATCCTCAACAGTCTGCAGATCACGTTCATCGGCGTGTCGCTGACGCTGCTGATCTGTTCGCTGGCCGCGTACCCGTTGGCGCGCCTCCAGTTTCCGGGGAAGAACCTGGTGTTCTACGCCATCATCGCGACCCTCATGTTGCCCGAGCACATCGGCCTGATTGTGAACTTCATCACGCTGACGAAGCTGCGGATCGTCGATACATTCGCATCGGTCTACCTTCCCAGCCTCGCCAGCATCTTCGGCATCTTCTTGCTCCGCCAGGCGTACCTCTCGATTCCTCAGGAGCTGGAGGATGCCGCGCGGATCGACGGCGCCGGCGATATGGTGATCTGGTGGAGGATTATGCTGCCGCTCATCACGCCGGCCCTGGCGACGCTTGCGATCTTCCAGTTTGTGGCATTTTGGAATAGCTTCTTGTGGCCGATCATCATCCTAAAAACCCCGGACAAATATCCACTCGCGGCCGGCCTCCTGTATTTGCGGGGGTTATTTGCGCATAATACGCGTCTCATCGCCGCCGGTACGGTGATCGCGACGGTCCCGATCATCATCGTCTTCTTGTTTACGCAGCGCTACTTCATGCGTGGGATCACCGCGGGAGCCATCCGGTAAATGAGTGGTCAGGTCTTGCTATTCGTCCCGCTCGACGACCGCCCCGTGACGATGGATTTCGTGGTCGACCTCGCCCGCGCGGCCGGAGTTGAGGTCCGCGTACCCGACCAGTCAATGCTCGGTGACCGCAACCGTGGCGGCGATGTCGATCGGGTCTGGGATTGGCTCAACCGGCAGATGGCTGCGGGCGGGGCGACGGCGATGATTGCGTCGGTCGATATGCTGTGCTTTGGTGGACTGGTGGCCGCGCGCAAGAGCGAGGCCGAATTTGAAGCGATTGCCCCCCGTCTACTCCGTCTCCGTGAGGTTGCCTCCCGCGTCCCGACGTACGTGTCGGCGGTCATCCCTCGGACCCTCATATTTTCCGCCGAGAAGGACGTGCCGTCGCGGAGACGGCACACGCAGCTGAATACCAATTTGATCGACGCAGCATCTCAGGAACTCTTTCGCTACGTGCTGATAGGTCAGGACGACACGTCCTCGCATAGCCAATCTCAAGCGGACCGCGAGATGCTGGAAGCTCATGCTCAAGCGGTCGCCTCCAACGTTCTGGTCACCACCGGCGCAGATGAACTAAACGTACGGCTGCTGGCGCGGTGGTTGAACGACTTGGCGGCACATTCCCCCGCCGTGCGAATCCTATACACGTATCCCGAAGGGGCCGAGCTGATTCCGCTCTATGAATCCACACCCCTCATCCAGACCGTCGGCGAGCACGTGCGGAGTGCGGGGTGCTCCCTGGCGGATTCCAGCCCCGAGGTTGAGACCGACATTCTCCTTTGGGTGCACAACTTCAAGGACCAACCACAAGAAGCTCGGGATCAACCCGGCACGCTTGACCCCAAGAAACTCGAGCCGATCCTGAAGCAAGTCGGCGCGGCGACGCAGAGCGAGAAGGTCGTCGCGCTCGCCGACGTGCGCTTCGCCAATGGCGCCGATCGAGCGCTCGTTTCGAGACTGCTGGACGAACCGCGATTCACCGGCATCGTCGCCTATGCAGGCTGGAATACGTGCTCCAACACCCTTGGGTCGGCGATTGCGCAGGCCGTCGTGGTGCATCATCTCCGCGCCAATACCCTCCCCGGGAGCGATCGGATTTTTCGCCCCGTTCTCTTCTCGAGAATTCTCGATGACTGGGGATACCAGGCGCTCGTGCGTCCACAACTCGCGCGCTGGTTGGAAGATCAGGGCGGGGTCCCAACGGAACTGGG
>JAHZOA010000067.1 GCA_020028455.1 Armatimonadota bacterium
CGCGGAAGACGTCACAGCTGTCAGCCCATCCGTTGCGTGGGCTCACGGGGACATCGTCTCCACCGCCGCTGATGTCGTCGCGTTCTACAGAGCGCTGCTAGGTGGTCGGGTGCTCCGAGCTGACCTCCTTCGGACAATGGAAACAACAGTCGCCACACCCTACGGGAAGGATCAAAAATACGGCCTGGGGCTTATGACGGGACGCCTGTCCTGTGGGACTGTTTGGGGTCACGACGGGGACTTCGCAGGCTATCAAACTACTACCTGGAACAGCCGGGACGGCAGGCGACAGGTCGTCATTATGGTCAATAGCAGCTCACTTTCGCAAACGGCCAAGAAGCAAGTGAATCGCCTGATTGAGTCCGCCTACTGCCGCTGATTAAGAGTCACATTCAGAGAAACCGCTTTTCCTGCCTTTACGATGATCGTACGCGTGACACTTGAGTAGCCAGGTCGGCTAACCAACAGCTTGTAGGTCCCCGGTGCCACGCTGAGGTATAGGGGGGTCTTTCCTACCTGAAGTCCATTAAGCTGAACGGTCGCACCGGTTGGTGTCGACTTGATGGTCAACGGCAGGGATACTGCAACTTTGGTCGGCGCTGGTTTCCGCGTGGCAACAGCCGGATGCGATGTGCGTTGCTGTGGCGCGCGTCGCTCTGACGAAGTTCGTTTCTCAGGTTGCGATTCTTTCCTTGCACTCGCTAGGCTCGCCAGCATCCGGATGCCAATCACGCCTGCACGGAGGAGCCCCTTCTTGGCGATCCTTGGAGCATCCTTAATCGCGGGCACACGGGCGCGAACCTGGGGGACATAGCTCAAGCCAACCACGATGGCTCCGATTACAAGCAGCACAAAAGCTGTCCGCAAAGTCAGGGATATGAGCCGCCAAGCGAAGGAAAGGACGGAGGCGACGAACGAAAACAGCGCCCCAACGAGGTCGGTGACTAACCTGATGGGCCCGGCGAGGACCTGACCAACTCGTGGAGACTGTTTGAGTTGAGGGCTGGGCCGCTGTGATGGAGCCCTCTGCACTGCGGCCAGTTTGAGGTCTGTGCCGCACTGTTCACAAACCGTCGAGCCAGGGCTCTCCTGTACGGCCCCACACTTTGGACAGGTATGCTGCCTAAACCCAGATATCGGCCGCCCTAGGGACATGGTTAGTCTCCTCTGACCACCGCTAATGAGGACGTACCCAGGGTTCGGCGGGCTAGACTGGAAGCTGCTGGTGGACCGGAGGCCTGCGGTGGTGCCAATCCGTCTTTCGCTGGTAGATCATTCCAATCTGCAGGATTGTGTTCTCATTGAACAGGCTGCCTGTGAAGGAAAGACCAAGCGGCAGGCCGTTCGGACCAAAGCCCATCGGCACAGATAACGCCGGCACGCCGGCCAGCGCTCCCAGAACGCTCCCGCTTCGCGAACGCCCGAAGCGTGTGCTGAGGTTCGTGTCGAGCGTGACTGCTTCACCAATCAGGCTTGGCGTGATCAGCGCGTCAAATCGCTCAAACAACCCCAAGATGGCCCTGGTAACCTCGACCCGCTGCTTCTCTGCCCGGGCAAGGTCGGCCGCCGTGAGCGTCAGGTAGCGCTGGAGGCCCTCCTTCTGTCCGGTGTCCACCAGTTCACTGAGCCGATCGCTCCTGATGAACTTTTCATGCGCCGCCGCGATCTCAGCACCCAGAATCGTCCGCGCAATGTCTGAGTATGGAAAATCGGGCCATTCAGCATGCGAGATCTTCAGGCCCGCCCTGCGCAAAACGCGTACGGCTTCATTGAAGGCCTTTTCGGTTTCCGCCCCTCCCGGCGCGTCCTTGTAGTCGAGCGGCAGTACTCCGAGCCGATAATCTCGTCGCAGTCGGCGCTGGAACACAAATGTCCGCCGTACGCTGGAGCTGTCACGCGGATCGTAGCCGGCGATTGCCTGTAGCACCCAGCCGCAATCTTCCGCACTCCGCGCCATTGGCCCGATCTTGTCCATGCTCCAGGCGAGTTCCATCGCGCCCGACCGGCTCACCAGACCGATTGTGGGGCGCAATCCTGTGATGCCGCAGTAGCTGGAGGGCGTTACGATGCTGCCCCAGGTTTCAGAGCCCAGCGCGTACGGAACCAAGCCTGCCACTACGGCGCTGCCTGATCCAGAGGACGAGCCACCCGACCAACGATTCAGATTCCAGGGATTCAGTCCCGGTCCGTGGAGCGAAGCCGAGGGATAGTGATAACCGCCACCGCCGGCTAGTTCGACCATCGCCAGTTTGCCGATCAGAACGGCACCGGCGTCCCGAAGACGCCTGACGGCCGCGGCATCATAATTGAAGACCTGATCGCGATATGGCGGCGCGCCCCACCTTGTCGGAATTCCTTTTGTGGCGAGCAGGTCTTTCGCACCATATGGCACGCCCACGAGAGGGGATGCATTTCTTCCACGTTTGATCAGGAGATCAGCCTGGCGGGCCTGACGGAGCGCGAGTTCCGGAGTTAATTCGGCGAGCGCGTTGAAGCGGGGGCCATGAGACGAAAGTCGGTCCAGGAAAAGTCGAGTCAATTCGACCGACGAGATCCTTTTCGCGCGCAATAATCTGCCGAGTTCAGTCGCGCTGGTGAAGCCGAGCTCATCTGCTGACAGGCTGGGCATCTTTCAACCCCGAAATAAGGTGTGAGTAGAGGAGGGTTTCTAATGCATAAACACTTTACCTGTGATACCTGTGGTCATATGGTTCACGCGGACTCAGACGACGATATGGTGCGCAGGGTCCAGGGCCATATGAAAGCGGAACATGGGAAGGACATCACCCGCGAGGAAGTTTTGAAGATGGCGAAGGGCGCGCAACACTAACTGCCGCTCTTATTCTCCAATTCCCACCGGCGGCGCAGTTCCTGGCGTGGGGCCGGGCTGCTGGCGGATTTGCAGGCGCCCGTTGCCAGGGAAGACGGCTATCGCCTGAATGAGCGAGCTTCTCGTGTCTCCGTACACCACCCTGAAAGCAATACCCGCATCGTAGGACAGCCATTCGCCCCGGACGTTTGCGTAATCCGAGGTCGTGACTCGGTCGGGGCGACCGTAGAACCAGAGGATCCTGTCGGGTCCGATACCCACCTGGACGTACTCCGCTGTGCGAAACGCGCCCCCACAGTTGGTTTCCAGGCGGGATACTTTTCCAGCGGCAAACGAAACTTGAACTTCGCACGGTGCAGCGCGACGCAGCACCTCGATCTCACCGGCCGACATTCCCAGCTGAAATGGACCAATGCCCTGGTTTGCCACGATCAGGGAAATTTGGCTGGAGGCAAATACCGTGTGGGGAATCGCGGCCGCGGCAAGAATCAGCAACACCCACCCCTGGGTAGACGCGAGTGCGCTCAGAAGTTGCGCGTCCCCATATTATCTGGCCGCCCACATGTTGTTGACGGGAGGCGCCTCGAAAAGATCGAAGCCGCCACTCACGCCGGCCGGAATCTGTGCCCGCCCGTTGTTCCGAGCAACATTTCGGCGAAATTCGTTTTCGAGGGGTGGCATGTCGCCTTCTTCCGTTCCGACCCCATACCGCTGGTTGCGGAACGCCTGGTTTCCGGTCACTTTGTTTCTCCGCGATCCCCGGTCAATCGTGATACCCCGGCCGCTCTCCTCGATCGTGTTCCCTTCGATCTGGTTGTCGTAGCTCGTGAAGGATACTTGAATCCCGCCGCCGCGGAAGGGCTGGATCGGCTGCCCCGTGCGTCGGACTAGATTATTAAAAACCCTGTTGCTATCACTGCCGTCCCGGAGGAACACTCCGTTGTGATTGACGTCGAACGCCTCATTCCTCATGACAGTGTTTTTGTCGGAGTTCCTCAGGTTAATGGCTTCTCTGTCACCAGCGGCAAAGGACTCGAGGCCGATGCGGTGCACGAACCGTGATCCCGACGTGTGCAGGCTCCGCGCGGGCGCCGCTCAGGACCGGCCCCGGCAGGGGACCCGCCGATGCCAGAACGAGCGGTTTGGTAATGAGCACACTCTCGAAGTAGACTCCTACGCGGACGAGTACAGTATCGCCAGGCGCCGCCCGATTGATAGCCTCTTGGATGCTCTGGCCGGGTCGCACCTCGATCACCGCAGCCTGAACCGACGGAACTTGCGGGGTGGCGAGTAGTACGGCGATAATTAGCACGAGAGGAAACGCCTTCATAATAAATCCCCTCCCTGTCCCAGATCCCTGTGTTGGCTCGGTTTCTGGAGGAGAATCGAGGCTCCTGCGGTCTCAGAGAGCGAGGATCACAAAGAGAGACGGGCCGCGGAATCCGCGGCCCGTCGTCTTTTGCCTGAATGTGATCGTTCTTTAGAAGTCTTCGTCCATACCGCCACCACCTGGCATCGATGGCGCGCCACCCTTCTTCTTTTCCCGCTTCTCGACGACGATTGCTTCGGTCGTGAGCAACAACCCTGCCACGGAAGCAGCGTTCTGTAATGCCAGGCGCACCACTTTGGTAGGATCGGGGACGCCCGCCTTGATCATGTCCGTATACTCCCCGGTCACCACGTTGTAGCCCGTGCGCCCGCCCTCCCGCTTCAACCGCTCCACGATCAGGCTGCCCTCGACGCCCGCATTGGCAGCAAGCTGTCGCGCGGGCTCTTCGAGCGCCCGGCGGACCAGATTCACGCCGATCCTCTCGTCCTCCTCAGCCTCGACCTTTTCAAGGGCAGACAGCGCACGAATGTAGGCGGTCCCGCCGCCTGGGACGATTCCTTCCTCGACTGCCGCCTTCGTCGCATTGAGCGCATCTTCGAAGCGGTGCTTTTTCTCTTTCATTTCAGTTTCGGTGGCTGCGCCGACCTTGATCTCTGCGACGCCGCCGCTGAGCTTCGCCAGCCGCTCCTGCAGCTTCTCTCGGTCGTAGTCGCTGGTAGTGTCTTCCATCTCCTTCTTGATCTGGGCGATGCGGCCCTGGATGTCCTTGCGATCACCCTTGCCACCGATGAGCGTCGTGTTGTCTTTGTCGACTTTCACCTTGTCGGCGCGCCCGAGCATGTCGAGCTCGACGTTTTCCAGTTTGATGCCGATGTCATCGGAGACTACTTTGCCGCCGGTGAGGACGGCCATGTCCCCCAGCATCGACTTGCGCCGGTCACCGTAACCCGGAGCCTTTACCGCGAGGCTGGACAGGATGCCGCGTAGCTTATTGACCACGAGCGTAGCCAGCGCCTCCCCCTCGACATCCTCGCCGATCACGACCAGTGGTTTCCCGAACCGGATGACCTTCTCCATGAGTGGGACCATATCTCGCGCCGCGCTGATCTTCTTTTCCGTCAGCAGGATGTAGGGCTCCTCGACGACTCCCTCCATCTTGTCGGGGTCGGTGATGAAGTATGGACTGATGTACCCTCGGTCGAACTGCATGCCCTCGACGACCTCAACGGACGTCTCGATCCCCTTGCCTTCCTCGATGGTGATGACGCCGTCTTTGCCGACCTTGTCCATCGCGTCGGCGATGATGTCGCCGACCTCGGAGTCGTTGGCGGCGACGCCGGCGACGTGGGCGATATCGCGCTTGCCCTCGACAGGGATCGAGATCTTCTTTAGCTCATCGACCACGGCTTCCACGGCCTTGTCGATCCCGCGCTTCAAGAGCATCGGGTTGCTGCCAGCGGCGACGTTCTTGAGGCCATCTCGAACGATCGCCCAGGCAAGGACAGTCGCGGTCGTCGTCCCGTCGCCTGCTGCATCGTTCGTCTTGCTGGCTACTTCCTTGACGAGCTGAGCGCCCATGTTCTCGTTGGGATCTTCCAGCTCGATCTCTTTTGCTACGGTGACGCCGTCTTTCGTGATCGTGGGGGAGCCCCATTTCTTTTCCAACACCACATTCCGGCCTTTAGGGCCCAGGGTCACCTTCACGGCGCTGGCGACCTTCTCAACGCCGCGTTCCAGCGCCCGCCTGGCTTCCTCGTCATACAACAGCACTTTGGCTGGCATTCTGTCCCTCCCTCAGTTTGTATTACGTTTGAGTTGTGTTAGCACTCGAGGATTGTAACTGCTAAGTCTCTATTATTCTTGGAATACGGGAAATTTTCAACACTTATCCACGCAACGAGCAAAATTCACCGGCCTCGCCCCAGCTCGGCCTCCTGCGCCGCCGGCCGCTCCGCGGCAGTCTGTAGTGGTCGGCACACTTTGGTATACTGTGTGCGCAGTGCGCGCGATTCGACCGCAAATCCAGGGCTGGCAGGTCACCCTCACGCTCTTTCTCCTCCTGGTCGGATACCTGCTGGTTGTGCAGTTTCGGGCCGGCACGGAAATCCGTCGAGAAGCCGAGCTTCCCACCGTTCGAGTTCGGGACCTGGCCGTGCTGGTGAACCAGCAAGAGGAAGCCCTGCAGTCCCTGCAGGCTGAAGTCGAGCAACTTCGCGCCAGGCTGCAGGAGTACAAGACGGCGGCGGCGGAAGGGCGCAGCGCTGCGGAAACGCTTTCGAATGACGCAGACTCCTACCGGCTGGTGCTCGGCCTCACGCCCGTTCAAGGGCCGGGTGTGCTTGTCCGGCTGAAGGAAGGCATCTCAACGGGCGGCGGCGTGGTCGGCGGCCAGCTTCAGGCCCAGGCTCAGGACCTCAGCGGCCTGGTCAACGAACTGTGGTCGGCGGGGGCGGAGGCCATCGCGATCAACGGCGTTCGGATCCTGGCGACGACAGGCATTAGGCAGGACGAACGCGGTATCAGCGCTGGAAACTTCAGGCTCGAGGGACCCTACCTGATCCGCGCGATCGGGAACCCGAATCTCTTGACTGCAGTCCTGAACCTGCGGGGCGGATTCGTCGAAGGGCTGCGTTCTGTCGGACTATCCGTAGAGGTGGCGAGCGTCGACTCGCAGGCGCTCCCACCGACGGCGGGACAGCTCAGATTCCGCTATGCATCACCGGTGCGAAGGTAGAGGTTGGGGCTTCGATTTCCTTACGAGCAGTTCATAAAGGAACTGCGCAGGGATGACCGCGGAGATGGCGCGGTGCTGTGAGAGATGCCCCACGACCATACCCAGCAATAGCCCGTCCCGTGCGTCCACAAGCGGCGCTCCACTGGTCCCGGGGGCGCTGTAGATCGGAATGGCCACAGCCGCGGAATGGTTGTTGAAACGAATCTCTATCGAAGACGCGCTCGATCGAGGTCTCCACGATTTGCTGCGCTGTGCCGGGAGTGTTCACCACGTGCAACGCACGAAAGGCATGCGCCGGCATCGGTTTCCACATTCGCAGCACACGCAGACCACCCAGCGGTATCCATAACGCCATGAGGTCTTCCTGATCCCATCGGACTAGGCCGATGACGGAGACCATATCTCCGTTCCCCAGGATTACCCGGTACGTGGCGCCGTCCTCGTAGCAGTGCGCCGCGGTGTACACAACGCTTCGGGTGGGTTCACTCCAGCCGATCCACCCCGTGCAGACCCCGCGGATCTCGGGTGTTATGGCTTCAATGCGAACGGCGACGTCCTGGAGTAACTGTCGTGCGGGTTCCCCGGAGGGCGCGGCGGCGATTGCCCCGGACGGCAGGCATAGAAACGCCACCGCGATGAGTGCGGCGACCCTGAGCACATTGGTGTCTATACCCTTGCCTGCAGCGCGAAAGACATCCCTTGACGCGACAGTGCGCAAGCGTTATATTGTTGTCCCGTTTCGCCGGGACCACACGCAGCGCCGGATGCAATGAAGATCGCTATCCCTGCGTCCGGCCCAAGGCAGTGCGATTCCCGCGAGCGGGAACATCGGCGGCTGCGGCAGCCAAGAGACTCGACGGCCACTTGGCGGCAGCCGCTGACTCTTTTTGGCCTACTTTCCTCTTCCTGAGGGAACCTCTCACACGACCGTTGCGTACATCCGGGCATGGAGGTGGACACTATGCGGAAATTGATAGCCATTGTCCTTACCCTTGCGCTCGTCATGGTGCTTGTTGTGCCTATGGCCGCACTTGCGGACAACGAAGGCAAGCGAAAGGACAAGGGCAGGGGCGTCTCCATACGAGGAAAGATTCAGGTTGAGGGGGTCGTGAGGTCGATGGACTTTGGGTCCTCGATGTTCACGATGCGAGTCACCAAACATGCCAATCGCGTGGGTAACGACAACCTTATCGTGCTGGTTCAGCGCGGCACCGCGTTGCGGACGGCCGGCAGAGGCAACGACGACGATGACGACGACGATGATGATAAGGAGCGTGCCCGCCGGATCGCTACGATCAGTGATATCCGCGTCGGCGACCGCGTGAAGCTCGAGGGGTTCCGGCTGGACGACGGCCGGATTCTCGCACTGAAGCTGCAGATCAGAAATCGTCGGATCGTGGGCCGGCCGGACTTTCAGGGTGTTGAGGCGCAGGGCGTCGTTACGAGCAAGGGTTTCAATACACTGACGGTCGTGAGTGGGAATGGGATCACCCGGATCGTGCTCGTGACGCTGGCAACCGAAGTGCGCGGTCAGCGCAACTCGTTCGCGGCGATCCAGCCGAACGACGTCGTAGTTGTCCAAGGCAACGTAAACGCCGATGGCACGGTCTCGGCGAGCCGGATCGAGGTGGTCTTTGCATCTGGTGGGACGGCCTTTAACGGCGGCAGTACCCAGAGGACCGGGGTGATCACCGCCAAGAGCAGCAGCGGCGGACAGTTCCTGATCCTCGATAACTCGTTTGCAGTCAACGTCTCGAGCGACACTCGGATCCTGTGGGGCGGGCAGTTGCGCTCGTTCGCCGACCTGCAGGTCGGACAGAGGGTGATGGTGTCGGGTGATCCAATTCGCGTCGGCGGCATCACCGTCGGCATCAATGCGAGGGTCATTTCCCTCTAGAGGACACGTATCCATTGACTGGATCCAGCCCGGCCGGTGGGCGTACCCACCGGCCGGTTGCTTCCCTCTTGGCAAATCGCACCCCGCCAGATAGAATATAGACAGTACCCCCCTCCCATAGGGGAGGGGATGCCTCGAAAGGAGCGTTAGGATGACCCCTCAGGTTTCGACAGACCACCTTACTCACGGCACCGCTGAGGTCCGCGCCAAAGCTGCCGCCAGGCTTCGCAGCGTGGAGGGACACGTGCGCGGCGTGCAGCGGATGGTTGAGGAGGGCGCATACTGCGTTGATATCATCAAGCAGACCAAGGCCATCCAGCGGGCGCTCGACAAAGTCAGCGCATTGCTGCTGGAAGATCATCTGAAGCACTGCGCAACCACCGCGATCCGCGCCGCCGATCCCACGGATCGGGAGCGCACGATTCAAGAACTGCTCGAAGTGTTCGAGACGTCAGCTAAACTCTAACTTAGGGTAACGCGGAAACGCGAAGGCAGACAATGGCAACCAAGAGGTTAGAACTACCAGTCGAGGGCATGAGCTGCGCCAGCTGCGTGGCAAAGGTCGAAGGCGGGCTGCGTAAGACCGAGGGCGTGGACAACGTCGCCGTCAACTTTGCGGCGCAGCGGGCCAGTATTGCATATGACCCGACTGTGGCGGATGCGCGAAAATTTGTGGGGGTCGTTCGGTCGTTGGGCTACGACGTTCCTGTGCGGAAGATCCAGATCCCCGTGCGCGGGATGTCCTGCGCGTCGTGCGTCGAGAAGGTGGAACGGGCGCTACGAGGCGTTGATGGCGTTCTCAATGCCAGCGTCAACCTGGCTGCGGAACGGGCAATGGTCGAAGCGGCAGTGACGGTTCCGATTGCCGATCTGCGTCGTGCGGTTCGCGAAGCCGGCTATGAGGCGCTCGAGGTGGAGGGCGCAGC
>JAHZOA010000068.1 GCA_020028455.1 Armatimonadota bacterium
TGTGCGTGCGCCTGCTCGCGAATATACGCGCGCACCATGTCTTCGGGCCAAGCCTTCCGGAAGGGGCGGTTTGATCGCAGCGCGTCCCACGCGTCGACGATCGCGAAGATGCGCGCCGTCAGCGGGATCTGGTCTCCTCGAAGTCCCCGCGGGTAACCCGTTCCGTCCCACTTCTCATGGTGGCAGTATGGAATCTCCAGGGCCTGCCGGAGAAACGGGATCGGGGCCAGTAGTTCGTACGCATAGACCGGGTGACGGCGCATCACTTCCCATTCCTCGTCCGTCAACCCGCCCGGCTTCAACAAAATCGCGTCAGGGATCCCGATCCTGCCGATGTCATGCAACAGCGCTCCCCGGCGCACGTGAACGATGTCTTCCTCGCTCACGCCGACGGCGCGGGCGAATTTCACGGTGACGTCGGCCACGAGCTGTGTGTGACGGTCAATGTCCTTATCGCGCATTTCCATGGCTCGAGACCAACCCTCGAGCGTCGCATCGTAAGCGATGGTGAGATCGCGGTGGGCCCGTTGGAGGTCGGCAAAGAGGAGCGCATTGTCGATCGCGACGCTGGCCTGTCCAGCGACGGTCTCGAGCAGCATCCGCCATTCCCGGCTCGGCTCGAAGCGCGACCGGCTGAAAATCTCCAGCACGCCGGTGGCGTGCCCCTTGCCGACGAGCGGGACGGCACAGTATGTCATAAATTCCTCGCCCTGAACGAGCGAAGCCCGGCCGAACTCAGGGCCGCTCTCCATGAGATCACTCACATGCACCATGCGCCCCTCGAGGGCCGCTCGACCCGCGTAGTCTTCCCCGATCCGCAGGGCGGTGCGCTCCAGTCCCGGTCTGCGGAATCCGCGGCCGACGGAGTATTCCAGCATGTGACTGTGTTTGTTGAACAGGAGAATGTCGCCGGCGTCAACGCGCAGCAGCGCCAGGGTCTTCTCCAGGAAGAGATTGAGCGTCGTGCGGAGGTCCGTATTGCTACTGATGGTCATGTCCATGTCTCGGATTAACTCCACCTGTTTCAATTGGGATTCCACCTCCGCAAATAACCGCGCGTTTTCCAGGGCGGATGAAGCGAGATGGGCGAACCCGCGGAAGAACTCGACCCTCGACGGCGTGAAGAACCCTGGTTCTTCGTTGAACATCACCAGGACGCCGCTGATCCTGTCGAGCGTAATAAGCGGGAACGCGGCGGCGCAGCGGAACATGCCATGATCCGAATCTGTTACCGCCCATAGCGGAGGATTGGTTTCTCTTTCCAGGTCGTGAATCACCACGGGATCGCCTGACCGGAATGCCTGCGCGGGTCCGGTGTGGCCCTGCGGCGCAGAATCTCGCAGTGTCATCGGATGTGGTGATCCGACAAACTGCTCGGGGAACTGGCTGAGAATGTGTACCGTACCCTCGGGATCGATCCGGCCGACCCACGCCATGGACACTCCGAATATCTCTGTCGAGGCATGCACAACATAGCTGGCGATCTGCTGCAGGTTGAGACTTTGAGAAAGCCTGCGCGCGGCCGACAGCAGTAGCGTCAGGTCTTCAGGGCCGCCTTCACTTTGCTTTTCCGTGACCTGGGGGGTGGACCGTTCCCACTCAGGCTGCAGCACAAGCCAGAGGAACGCTTGCACAGCCACCGCAGCCGCTATGGCAACAATCCACTGTGCACCGCTGATCGTCGTCAGGCCGGAGACCTTGAGCACGACGAGGACAGCCACGGCCAGCATCAGTCCCACTCCGGACCGCAGGACCCCGCGCCTCTTGATGGATCCCCTGTCGAGGAGCGCGTGTCGATGCGAGGGGCCGGCGGCGCCGCGCCACGGCATGCGCGTCCCGTCTTCCATGCCTTAACCCTTCCCTGCAACGATTCTAGTGAGACTTGATTATCGGAGAAATTGAACAAGCAGCCGGTTGCTAAGACCTGGAGGCCTGCGCGATCTAGCTGAGGGTTGGCTGGGTCGAGACGGCGGCAGGTCTGGCCGTCGCCTGACTCGGGGCCTGGGCGGTCTCCTCACGGACAATCGCCACCAGAGCCTGAGCGACAACGGGATCGAACTGAGTCCCGCCGCCCTTCGTCATTTCGGCGAGCGCGTCCTCAACGCTCAGCGCGCTGCGATACGGCCGGTCGGAGGTCATCGCGTCGAACGCATCCGCAACGGCAATAATGCGCGCCCCGATAGGGATGTGCGTCCCGTAGAGACGGAATGCACCGCTGCCGTCATAGCGCTCGTGGTGGAACAGGATGTATTCTTTGCCGCGGGCGTACTGCGGCAGCTTGCCCACGATCTCGGCTCCGATGACGCTGTGCTTGCGGATCTCCTCAAGCTCGTGTGGGGCCAACCGCTCCGGCTTTAAGAGCAGCTCGTCGCGGATGCCGAGTTTCCCAAGATCGTGGACACGGGCTGCCTGCGCGACGGCCTCTTGTTCTTCCTCAGGCAGCCCGAGACGCGCCGTGATTTTCTTGGCGAGCGCGGCCACCCGGTGCGAATGTTCGTACGTGTAATGATCCCGGCGATCCACGGTGTCGGCAAGGAACTCCACCGTCTCACGCGTCTGCCGGCGTAGCACGGTCGCGTCTCGAAGCGAGCGGTAGATCGCAACTGTAGGCAGGACAAGGATGGGCGCAACGATGGGCGCGTGGACGATCGTGACGGCGACTACGAGACCGACGAGTAGTGTACTCAGGTAAGGCACTGCCGATCGGCCAAAAAACTGTCTCCAGTGCGCCAGGAAACTGGTCTCGCCGTGGAGCACAGCGAACTGCGTCACAATGACGCTGTTGACAAGGAAGAACGCACCCGCCGCCGCCCCTGCTGCCATAATCTCCCGTGGGCCGAACTGCGTAAGCGCAGGCGGCGCGCCGGATAACCTCAGCGCGGCAGATGCTGCGAGCACGGTAATTATGGACTGGACGATGTTGAAGAAGACGTAGAGAGTGGGCCAGCGCATCAAGGTGTACAGCACGCCGATGCCCGCGGCCGTTCCTATCGCCGCCAACGAGGGCGGTAGCAGCAGCAGCAGCGCGAAGATCACCGTGCCGGCCATGCTGACTGCTACTTTAGGTCCCACGCAGATCGGGCAGTAACCCGCCGCCATCATCAAACCGATGCCGGCAACCAGCAGCACCACGTTTTGCGGAGGAACGACAAGGGGCAGGTCGGCCCGAAGGAAACCAGCCAGAAGACTCAGCGCGACAGCGCCGACCAAACCCACGTAGATTTGTAATCCGCGAGTTGCAGACATAGCGGGCTCGCCCCTTAGTTGTTGAGTTGGGTTCGACGCTACTTCTGTGTCGACGGTGCCTGTGGCTCGCGCGGAACGTCGCGACAAACATTGCATCCGATGCCGATAGCATGGCTTGGCTTGTGGCGAGTAGAATTGCGGCGGCGATGAAGAGTAGGGCGCGAGTCCAAACGGGGTGCTTCCAGTGCACCATGTGCCCCTCCACTCTGTCCTGCGGATTACGCAGCGGCGCGACCCGAAGCGTGTATCCCGCATATGAACACATCTCCAAAAAAGTGTCAACGCAAGTCCCATGACAGTTCGATAGAGGGTGGCGCCCACAATTGTTGCCTGCACAGCAGGGCGCCGGCGTACAGAGGCCGAGTTGCAACAAGGCCGGGGGAATTTTGCTTGGTGCCGGGTTAGGACATGAAGCAAACAAGGGCCGGATACCCGACCCTTGTGCGCTGCTGCGTGAGCCTGGACGTTCCTAGGGGGCCATCCACGTGCGCCGCAGGCCGAGGTACGAGGTGTTCGGCCAATGTTCGAAGCCACGTACGTTCCTGCGCACGGCCTCGTACTGGGTCGAGTGATACAAGAACACCATCGGGACGGTCTCCAGCAAACGCTGCTGTGCCTGCTCATAGATGCGCTTCCGCTGCGCGTCACCGACGACCGCGCGGCCCTGGTCGATCAGCCGGTCGAACGCCGGGTCAGAATAGTTCACCAGGTTCAGCCCACCGCTGGTATGAAAGTTTCCGTACAGAAAGTCGTCTGGATCGCTCTGGCCCGACGTGCCCAGGATCGACAGGGAGTACTGCTTTTGGAACATGGTCGGCAGGTAGACGCTCCAATCCGCCGCCGTGATCCGGAGGCGAATGCCGACGCGTCCCAGCTGCGCTTGAATGATCTCCGCGGGTGTGCGCAGGAAGTCATAGGTGCTCGTGACATACAGATCGGCTTCGAACCCGTTGGGGTGCCCCGCTTCGGCCAAGAGCCGCTTCGCCCGATCCACGTCTACACTGTTGTATGGGCTTCGGGTCACGGCGAAGTAGTTGCCCGGCGGGATGACGGCCCCGGTGGCAACGATACCGCCGGCGCCGAACAACGCCGTGTCGACGATCTCCTTCTTGTTGATCGCGTAGGCCATCGCCTGGCGCACCTTCACATTGTTGAATGGAGCGCGGCTATTGTTGATGTACAGCGCACGGAAGTTTGCGGAGAGCCCGCCGACAACCTCGATGTTCCGATCGGCCTGCAGGCTCTTCACCTCAGCGGCCGGAACATACTCGATCCAATCCACGGACCCACCGCGGAGCGCGGTCGCGCGGGCTACCGCATCCGGTAGAAAGACAAACTCGATACGGTCCAGATACGGAAGCCGGCGCCCATTCTGGTCGTGTTCCCAATAGTCGCCACTACGCACCAGGGTCAGTCGTTGCTGCGGGGTGTACCCAACAAAGCGGAACGGCCCGGTACCAACGGGGTTGGCGTTCAGGTCGCCATCGCGCTCGATGATCTCCTTGGGCACAATGACGTTGAGGCTGAGCGACAGCTTGGCGAGCAGGGGGCTGAGAGGTCGCTTCAACTTGATCACGACGGTGTACGGGCCAGGCGATGAGATCGCGTCAACCTCAGCGAAGTCCGGGGCCCGCGGCGACTTTGTGCTGGGATCGCGGATCCGGTTGATAGAGTAGACGACGTCGGCGGCGGTCATCGGCCGGCCGTTGTGAAATTTCACATTGCGGCGAAGCGCGAACGTCCAGGTGATCCCGTCTGCCGATACCGTCCATGACTCCGCAAGCCCGGGCGCGTAGCGGCCTTCTGAGCTCACCATAACCAGGGTATCGAAAACGTTTTCCATCATGTTGCGCGTCGCCGTCGCGGTGCTCAGGTGCGGATCGAGTCCGACCGGATCGGTCTGCATCCCTGCACGGAGTGTTCCGCCGTAGCGCGGACCGCCCTGTGCGTCCGTGATCTGCTGACCGGTCAATAGAAGCAGCATGGCGACGACCGCTGAGATTAGCCCTCTTCGCATGACCCTTCCCTCCCTAACTCAAGGTATCAGGGAACAGGTAACAGCAATCAGGTATAGGGTTAGTGTTGCGCCGCCCTTGCGCCGTAAACCTTCTCCGTTAGACTTGCAGATGCGGATCGAAAGCATCCCGGATTGAATCTCCGAGCAAATTGAATCCCAGCACGGTGAGCGTGATCCCTAGTCCCGGCCCGATCGCGGGCCAGGAGCTAAACGTCATGACGGCGCGACCTTCCGCGATCATCTGGCCCCAGGTCGGAGCAGGTGGTTGAGTGCCTAGTCCGAGGAACGAAAGGGCCGCCTCGGCGAGGATCGCGAGCGCAAGGCGCAGCGTGCTTTCGACCACGAGCGGCGCCACAGCGTTCGGCAGCACGTGGCGCGTAAGGATGCGCAGATCCCCTGCGCCGGTGACGCGCGCAGCATCGACATATTCTTCATGCCTGACTGAAAGCACCGCCGCGCGTGCCACGCGCGAGAACGGCGCCGTATAGACGACCGCGATCGCGATGACGACATTCCAGAATCCGCCGCCGAGGAACGCCAGCAGGCCGATGGCCAGAAGAATGGCGGGGAACGCAAGCAGGATATCGGCCACCCGCATCATCAGCACGTCGGCCCATCCTCCGACAAAGCCCGCCATCGTGCCGAGGGTCCCTCCCACCGCAAGCGCGAGGCCGACGGAGAGCGCGCCAACGGCGAGAGAGATGCGTCCCCCATACAAGACGCGGGTCAGCGTATCGCGACCATAGATATCCGTTCCAAGTGGGTGCGCGCTGCTCGGTTGCTGCAACCTGCTCTCCGGCGAGATGGTGACGGGGTCGTATGGCGTGAGGAGGGGCGCAAGCAGAGCGCCGGCAACCACAATGGCCACCAGGAGGCCGCCGATACGTGTCCCCGGGTGGCGGAGCAGCCGGCCGGCCAGGCGCGAGCGTGGCCGCGACCTCCCGGCGTTACTCGTAGCGGATGCGAGGGTCGAGGAATCCATAGGCGAGATCGACGAGCAAGTTGACGATCACGAACGACATCGCGATCGCGAGCACGGCACCCTGGATGACCGGATAGTCACGCAGGTTGATCCCCTCGAGCGCATAGCGGCCGATCCCAGGCAAACTGAAGATCTGCTCGATGATGACTGTGCCGCCCAGGAGCGTCCCGAACTGCAGTCCAACGACGGTCACCACCGGAATCAGCGCGTTCCGCAACGCATGCTTAATGACGACAATAGATTCTCGAAGACCTTTCGCCCGCGCCGTACGGATATAGTGCCGGCTGAGCACTTCGAGCAAACTGCTGCGGACGATCCTTGTGATCGCGGCGGCCAGCACAAGCCCGACCGAAAAGGCCGGAAGGATCATGCGGGCGAGATTCCCAGTCAAATCCTCGGCAGGCGAAACATACGCACCCGGCGGGAACCACCCGAGCCTGAGCGCGAAGAACAGGATCAGCAATATCGCGAGCCAAAATGAAGGCACCGACAATCCGAGCAGAACAAATCCGGTCGCAACGTAATCGGGAGCCCTACCCCGTCTCACCGCCGCCATGATTCCTACGGGAACTCCAATCAGCAACGCCGCCAGTAGCCCCATCGAGGCGAGCTGAATGGTCACCGGAAAACGGCGCAGCAGTTCCTTCCCGACGGGCAACCCTGTCCGGAGGGACTTGCCCATTTCACCGCGGAGCACACCGGACAGATACTCCCCGAATTGGACCGGCAACGACCGGTTGAGACCAAACAGCCGGCGGAGCTCCTCCACCCGCTTTGGGGAAATGCTGGCTTCGAGCCCCACGAGCTGCGTAACGACGTCACCCGGGACGAGACGGATTAATAGAAAGACGGCGATCAGCACGCCCAGTACGGTTGGAATAGCCAGGAGAATGCGACGCGTTAGGTACGGACCCACAGTGAGTACTCCCGGGTTTCCAAGCCTTTTGACGAAGGAGCAGAGCCGTCCTGCAGATTCAGTTTTGGCGAAGGCTAATCATCAATTGTTACGCTCTTGTTACCGGGTTCAGTACGCTAGTGGGGAAAACTTTGGCAATCGGTGCAATAGGGAGGGAAGAACATGAAGCACCCTACTACGATTGTTCTTGTCGTGATTGGTCTCATCGTATTGGCGGTCGCCGGCACGCGTCTCCTGGCGGCGCCGGCGTCGGGAACAGTAAAAGCCACGCTCAGCGGCTTTGAGGAGAACCCAACGCTGTCGGTGCCGGGATCCGGCGAATTCACCGCGAGACTCAGCGACAACGGCATCGAGTACGAACTGAGTTATGCCAACCCCGAATCGCCTGTGACGGCCGCCCACATCCATATAGGCGCGCGCGCAACCAACGGTGGCGTGGTCGCCTTTCTATGCGGAGGCGGCGGGAAGCCCGCGTGCCCGGCGGCTCCAGCACGGGTCACCGGAACGATCAATGCCGGCAATATTGTCGCCGCTGCGGATCAGGGCATTGCTGCGAATGAATTGGCGGAAGTGCTTCGTGCGATCCTCGCCGATGCGACGTATGTCAACGTACACACGACGGGACGACCCGCAGGAGAGATCCGCGGACAAGTTACCAGGGGCAATTAGCACAGAAAGTAAGTAGAAAATGAGAAGGGTGAGGAGTTGTCTCACCCTTCTCATTCCTTTTGGCGGGCCCGGAGGGACTCGAACCCCCAGCCTAAGGGTTAGAAACCCTTTGCTCTATCCGTTGAGCTACGGGCCCAAAAATCCTTGCTACTCCGACGAAATCCTCCGCTGGCCTGGTGCGCTTCGCTTGCCCGTTTCTACTCGGGAATAGCCTTAGGGCATAATAGCTCCGTTGGCCAATTGGGATTTCGTCACGCAGTACGTAGTATACCTTACTGGTATCGGGACAGAAAATGGCGAAAGCATCGATTTCCTCGAGGTGGATTCGCTTTTGGTGAACGCCATGGCGATCCGCATGGCTCCGTCGCAAAGCAACTCTCAAAGCCCCGCACCTGGCCCCCACGTATTTGACCTGCAGCCGTCACAGTTCACGCATAGAAGACGACACCGCAATCATGTCAAAGGGGAGATGCTCCGAGATCGGTAGACAGACTTGCACGCCTTCTCGGAGCAGATCCGCGATGACCTGGCCCACCGCCAGATCACCTTTATCCTTCGTATGATGTCGCACTGACGGCAAACTAACAGCTGGCAGCCCCTCATTCAATGCCGAACACAAGGGAATGACTCGTCCGAGCTAGATCTGGGAATTGCTGTCCAATGAGTAAATCGAAAGTCCCTCGGGCACTGCAGGATTGTCGGCAGGTCGGGGGCCCCGGCCATGCCGACACTTATGCTTTCGGAGATCACTGCCAGGTTACGGTCAGCCAAGCCTCAGAGCGCCTCGCTCGAGCGGGGTTGGATTTTCACTCTTTCGCTCGGGGCGTACGCCTTCGTCTTCCTCTTGTGGCTGATCCTCAAATGGGGAGACGAAACCTATCGCACGCTCATCAGCGATCTGGCCTTCTTACCTATGGGCCTGGCAGTGAGCGCCATATGTTATCGGGCCGGGAAGCATCAAGCCTTGGGCGCGAAGACACGACGGGCGTGGCTGCTGGTTGGGCTGGCGGTACTCTGCTGGTGGCTGGGCGACGTCCTGTGGAGCTTTTACGAAGTCGCCCTGGGAAAGGCTCCATTTCCATCGCCCGCGGACGCTGCGTACCTTCTGTTCTACCCGACCCTCCTCATGGGTCTCCTTTCGTT
Source organism: Armatimonadota bacterium (assembly GCA_020028455.1). Classification (GTDB taxonomy): domain Bacteria; phylum Sysuimicrobiota; class Sysuimicrobiia; order Sysuimicrobiales; family Kaftiobacteriaceae; genus JACPRY01. Next base: position 8,974 of record JAHZOA010000068.1, read on the forward strand.
TCCCTCCGCGCCGAATTCGAAGGCGGTCAGGGCTACGTTCTGGCTGGACACGGCGACCATCCTGGTAAGCGGTTGGATGGTAGTGTGGTACTTTGTGCTCGGACCGATCGCACTCGCGCACGACGCGGATCTCCTCACGACTGCGCTCTCGTCAGCCTACCCTATCGGCGATCTCGTGATCCTCTTCGGGATTGCCTGCGTGCTCCTGCGGCGGCCTCGGGAAGGCAGTCGTGAGGCTCTGGGGCTGCTTGCCGCGGGTGTCGCTTCATTCCTGGTCGCCGATCTAGCCTTCGGTCATCTGTCGCTGCGCAACGCGTACCAGGGTGGGGATTGGCCCGACGCCTTCTGGATGATTGCGCTCTTTCTGATGGCGTGTGCCGCCCAGTACCAGGTTTGGACCGCCGCACGCCAGCGACATGAGGAAGCCCCGGCGGAGACGGAGATCAAATCAGCCAGCATGCTCCCCTACGTGGCCGTGGCGCTCGGATACGCCATGCTGTTCTTCGCAGGCCAGCATTCAGCTGCGTATCCGATCGGTGGACTGATCGCAGGCGCGGTGGCCGTCACTGCCGTCGTCCTCGCCAGGCAGCTCACGGTCATGAACGAGAACATCAAGCTGGTCGGCAAGTTACACGAACTGGCAACCACAGACAGCCTCACCGGATCGCTCACCCGGCGACACTTTTTCGACCTTGCCCATCGCGAATTCTCGCGAGCAAA
>JAHZOA010000179.1 GCA_020028455.1 Armatimonadota bacterium
GGTACGAAGTTCCTGGTCACGGTCGATCTCAACGAACGCGAGCGCCGCTTCATCCTGGCCGGGGGCAAGCTGGCCCACGTGAAGGTCAACCCCGTCCGCTAGCCGGCTCGTTACAAAGTCACGCCCCTTCGCTCGTGGCAGGGCAGGAGTGCGGGGCGAGTCAGCCAACCTAATTCACACCCCTTCGAACAATACTTGGGCCAGAGCCCCTGCTCGGCGTCCGGTAGCGAAGGACTCGTGTAGGAGGGTGATGTATGATGAAGCGATTGCTCGTTCTCGTCGTGATCGCCGTACTGGCCTTCACGTCGATCTCGATCGCCGCGCCCCGACGCGGCGGCACGATCCGGGTCGGCCTCAACGCGGACCCGCCCAACATGGACCCGCACCAATCCACTGCCGCCGTCGACCGCCAGGTCTTTCAAAACTTGTTCGACAAGCTAGTGGACATCAACCAGGACCTGGAGATCGTCCCGATGCTGGCGACCTCCTGGACGATTTCGGAGAACGGCAGAGTGTACACGTTCAGGCTTCGGACCAACGTCGTCTTCCACGACGGCACGCCGTTCAATGCGGAAGCTGTGAAATACAACTTCGATCGGATGCTGGACCGGTCGTTCGGGTCGCTCCGGTTCAGTGAAGTAAACCTCGTCACGAACGTGCAGGTCGTGGACAACCTTACCGTGCGGATTACGCTGGAGAAGCCGTACAGCCCGTTCCTCTCAATAATGGCGGACCGTGCCGGGATGATGGTCTCCCCGACCGCGGCGCGGCAGGCCGGCAAAGGCTTTTCGCTCCAACCCGTCGGCACCGGCCCGTACAGGTTTGTCGAGAAGCGTCCCCAGGAACGGATTGTGCTGGAGCGATTCGACCGCCACTGGGATCGAAACGCGGGGAACGCGCAGCAGATCATCTACCGCCCCTTCACCGACGAAAACGCGCGCCTGGCCAACTTGCGGGCAGGGGAGCTTGATATGATCGACGCCGTCGCTCCTTCGGAGGTACCCAGGCTGCGCACCGACCCGCAGTTGAAGATGGCCGAGCGCGTGGGCATTGGATGGCAGGGGATGTGGATTCAGGTTGAGTCCGGCATCTTCGCCAACAAGGCGCTGCGCCAGGCGCTCAACGCGACCATCGACCGCCGGACCCTGGTCAGGGTCGTCTTCGGCGAGACCGCTGAGCCTGGAAACGGTCCGTTCCCGCCAGGGATGTTTACGCACAGCATACCGGCGAACTCGCGCGTGCCCGAGCGTAACCTCGACCTGGCCCGGCAAAAGTTGCGCGAGGGAGGCCAGCCCAACGGATTTGGGTTTACGTTGAAGGTCACACCCGGTCGCACACCCCAGCAGGTGGCGCAGGTGATCCAGTCCATGGCCGGTGAGGTGGGCATCAGGGTCAACATCGAGATCGTGGAGTTTGGGGCTCTCCTCAGCCAGCTGGACGCTCACCGGTTCGAGGCCTCGCTGCTGGGCTGGAGCGGACGCCCCGACCCGGACGCGAACATCTATGGGTTCTTCGTCACAGGCGGCACTCTCAACAACAGCGCTTACGCAAACTCCAGGGTGGACGCCCTGATGGATGCGGCGCGCATTCTTACCACGCCCGAGCAGCGCAGGCGCGCCTATACCGACGTCATGAACATCCTCAACGAGGATCTGCCGTACCTGTTCCTGTGGTGGCCGAAGGATTACAAAGTCTACAGCCCCAAACTGCAGGGGTTCGTTCACGTTCCGGATGGCATGATGCGGTTCCGGCATGTCTGGTTAAACCCATAAACACAATGCACCAACCGGAGGGGGCTCCGCCGCCGCCCCCTCCGGACCTCCCCCGCAGAACATGACCCGCTACCTCGCCAGACGCCTCCTCCTCACGATCCCGGTCCTGTTCTTTGTCAGCCTCATCGTCTTCTCGCTCATCACGCTAATCCCAGGCGATCCTGCACGCATCATGATGGGCGAGGAAGCCAGCCGCGAGGCTCTCGAAGTCCTGAGGAAAGAGATGGGTCTGGACAGACCTCTGATACTGCGCTACGGGATCTGGATCAGCCATGTGTTGCGAGGCGACCTCGGCCGGTCGGTTCGGGACAGACGGTCGGTCATGCAGACGCTGCTGCAGAAGATCCCGGTGACGGCGGAGCTTGCGGTTACCTCGCTGATCGTGGCGTGGGCCATCGCTATCCCCGCGGGCGCGCTTGCGGCCTGGAAGAGGCGATCGGCGATCGACTACGCGGCCACCACCGTTGCGCTGGCCGGCATCTCGATCCCAAACTTCTGGCTGGGCATCATGCTGATCTACCTGCTCGCCGTGAACGCGCGCCTGCTGCCCCCGGGCGGATACGTCGAGCCGTGGATCGATCTGGGGCGGAATCTCAAGCTCATGGTGATGCCGTCCATCGTGCTGGGCACAGCGCTGGCGGCCTTGGTGATGCGCCTGCTGCGCAGCAGCATGATCGAGGTGCTGGGCAGCGACTACGTCCGCACGGCGCGCGCCAAGGGGTTGTCCGACCGGGTGTTGATCATCCGTCACGCGCTGAAGAACGCCATGATCCCGGTCGCGACCATCATGGGGCTGCAGCTAGGGGGTCTTCTTGGTGGGGCCGTGATCACCGAAACGATCTTTGCGGTTCCCGGCGTGGGCCGGCTCGCGGTGGATTCGATCCTGACGCGGGATTATCCGATGGTCCAGGGCGTCGTGCTGTTCGCCGCGCTGGCGATCGTCGCGGTGAACCTCGCCGTCGATGTTGTCTATGCATTCCTGGACCCGCGCATCCGGCTCGAGGAACAATCCGCATGATGCGGGGGCCGCGGACCGCAGATCTCGCCCTGGCGCCGGCCGCCGAGGAGCGCCCGCGGACGCGGCATACCTACGGGTTTCGCTACCTGCTGAGACGGTTTGCCCGTAATCGCCTGGCCCTGGTCGGACTCTGGGTCGTCATGCTCATCATCGTGTTTGCGGTCTTTGCATCCTGGATCGCGCCGTACAGCCCGATCAAACCCGATTTCGTCAACCTTCTCAAACCCCCAGACACAGGCCACCTGATGGGGACGGATGACCTCGGCCGCGATGTGCTGAGCCGTGTCATCTTCGGCACGCGCACGTCGCTGCTGGCCGGCGTGATCTCGGTCGGGATCGCGGTCATGGCCGGTCTCCCGCTCGGCCTGGTCTCCGGCTACTATCGGGGACGGCTCGACGATCTCTTGATGCGGATCACCGACGCCATGCTTTCCTTCCCTTTCCTGGTGCTCGCGCTGACGATCGCGGCGGTGCTTGGAGCGGGGCTCGACCGGGCGATGATCGCCATCGGCATCGTGTTCATGCCCGCCTTCATCCGGCTCTCACGCGGTCAAGTGCTGAGCGAGCGGGAACAAAACTATGTGGAGGCTGCGAGGGCCCTCGGCGCCGGAGATGGACGCATCATATGGAAGCACATCCTTCCCAACATCATCTCCCCGGTCCTGGTGCAGGCCTCGCTCGCCACGGCCGCGGCGATCACCGCTGAGGCTGCGCTCTCTTTCCTCGGCCTGGGGACGCAGCCGCCCACCCCGTCGTGGGGCTCGATGCTGAACTTCGCGCAAGCCTACCTCAGCACAGCGCCGTGGATGGCGATCTAT
>JAHZOA010000069.1 GCA_020028455.1 Armatimonadota bacterium
GCCGACAACGCCGAGCGGCACGCGGATGCAGAAGGCGGCCTTGTTGGGCATCTCGCTGGGCGTGGTGTAACCATGAAGCCGCCGGCCCTCGCCCGCGATGAAGTAGGTCATATCGATCGCTTCCTGCACGTCGCCGCGGGTCTCGGCAAGCACCTTGCCCATCTCCTGAGTCATCAGACGGGCCAGGTCTTCCTTGTGCTGGACCAGCATCTCGGCCGCCCGGTAGAGGATCTCGGCCCGGCGCGGAGCAGGGAACTTCCTCCACTTCGCGTGCGCCTGCTCTGCTGCCTCGACGGCAGTCGCCACATCCTCCCGACCCGATTTGGGCACGAGTCCCAGGACGTCGCCGGTGGCTGGATTCACGGACTGCATGGTCTGCCCGTTCTTCGCTTCAACCCATTTGCCGTTGATGAGATTCTTATGCAGTTCCGGGGTGACGGTGGCCATGCGGGTCTCCTTACCCTCTTGCGGGTACGGGCAGCGCGGCGAGAAGTAAGTCAGCCGCCTGCCGGAAGGCTTTCGCTGCGGGGGAATCGGGCGCACTCAGCACAACAGGGATGCCTTGATCGCTGCCTTCCCTGATGGGTGTGTCAAGCGGGATCTGTGCAAGGAGTGGCACCTCGAGCTCCTTGGCAAGCGCGGCTCCTCCACCCTGCCCGAAGATGTACACAGCGGATGCATCGGGCGCCGGCCGGTAGTACGACATGTTCTCGATGACGCCGATGACCTCCATGTTGACCTTCTCGGCCATCTTCGCGGCTCGCCGGGCCACCTGCGCGGCAGCCTCCTGCGGCGTCGTCACGAGGAGCATGTAACTCTGGGGAAGCGTCTGTGCGATCGTGAGCGACACGTCACCGGTGCCGGGCGGAAGGTCAAGCAGCAAGTACTCGAGATCTTCACCCCAGTGGACTTCGCCGATGAACGTCGTGAGGGTTTTGTGTAGCATCGGACCACGCCAGATTACGGCCTGATCCTCATCCGGAAGCAGGAAGCCGATGGAGATGACGCGGATCCCGTGAGCTTCCAGCGGGATGATCATCTGGTCGATCAGTGTGGGCCGGCCATGAACGCCCAGCATCTTCGGGATGCTGAAACCGTAGACATCCGCGTCGATAATGCCGACTTTGTGACCACGCTGGGCAATCGCGGCTGCGATGTTGACGGTAACGGTCGATTTTCCCACTCCGCCCTTGCCGCTGGCGACGGCGATGATCCGAGTCGGGGTCTCTGGCGTCAGGAATGAAGACCGGCCACGCGGACTTGCTTGGCCTCCATGGAGTTTGCCGATAAGCGCCTGACGCTGGTCCTGGCTCATGACGCCGAGATTCACCTCGACCTCGTGAACCCCGGGAATGGCCCCAACCTTTGTCCGAATCGACTCCACGATTGTCTCGCGGAGCGGGCAGCCGCTAATGGTCAGCAGCGCGTCGACCTTGATCCGGCCATCCTGGATGCCGATGTCTCGGACCATATCCAGCTCGACGATGCTCTTGTGGAGTTCTGGATCCTCGACGTCGCGAAGCGCGTCGAGTACCTGATCTCGGGTTACCATCACGATTTCATGCTAACACAAGTTCGCGCGCCCACGGAGTGGGGCGCGGCGGGAAGCGATCTTATCTTTTCGGATGAGATCGCCACGGCCCTTCGGGCCTCGCGATGACTTTGGTTAGGAGATTTCGCGTTCACGGCCATGCTCACCACACTCGCATAACTCGAAGCGCAACAGGGGAAACGGATAGATACCCGTGTCGTGGCCATCGGACCAGACAAACCGCAGCGCGTACGCGCCCACGCGGCCCATGCTCATCGCGCGGATGGTCGGTGGAATCTGCCCCACCCCGTCTTTGCAGCGCGCGCAAGGACAGTGGATACGCAGCGATGGCCACGAGTAGGTGGACCGATGGCCGTCGGACCAGACAAGCGTCAGCGTCTTGTCAGTGACGCTCCCGATCTCAACCGGCGTGGGCATCCTCTTCGGACTCATGCTTGGCTCCCAGGGGTGGGACCCTGGCCTCGGGTCCCAGGCTGACCCCCCCGCCTCCTTCTTCGCCGCCTTCGACGTCTGCGGCCGGATCCAGGCCCTGGCGAAGTCGTCTGTGGAGCAGATGGAGGCAAGCCTGATGGAACGGTGGCAGAGGGATCAGGTGCCGGCAGACCTGCTCCCGGGAGACCTGCTCCCAAAGGACCTGCTCCCGGGCGAACTGCTCCCTGAGGACCTGGTTCCGAGGGACCTGCTGCCGTGGTGGGGGTCGCCGATGCAGCCTGTGCGGCGTCTTCGACGACACGGCGTACGGGTCTGGGGAGGTCTCGCTCCGCCAGAAACTTGATCTTCTGCAGGCTCCGCTCGACGTACGAGTGAAGCACACGCTTGGCTGACGCTTCTGTGATCAGGGCGATGCCCACCTCGGCCTCGATCTGCATAGAGAGTTCTGTCTCACCGTCGATTGGCTTCAACGAATACCGCCCAGCAAACGCCTTGAGCCCACCCCGGCTCTGCTTGAACTCCACCCGCTGCGGCGGGTGCAGGGTAGCGCGCTGTACCGACTCGAGGGGAATGCCACCGAAATACCCTTTATACAGCACGGTCGCCGTGTTCTGCCGCCGGTCAATGAGATCCGCGGAGAACCACAGCCCTGTGACGTGCGGCTGAGCCTCCAGGCGGCTCACGAGCTGAAAGACTTTCTGGATGGGCGCGCGGATGATGCGGGTGTCTTCGACCTTGATCATCGAAAAGAAGGGCTCAGGGCTTCGGGCTTAGAAACTGCGTTTCCATTTGCGTGCTGGTTTCTCCGTGAGGAACGAATCAAGCCATTCAGCATTCTCATGACGTTTTCCAGCTGCTCGTTAAGCGTATCAAACTCCGCACTACTTATGTATCCCAGATCGAATGAGAGACGTAGAAGATATCTTAGCTCTGCCCCAGAACCTCGGGCGATGAAGCAGAATTGAAGATATTCACGTCTGTGGCCCCTTGCCCCGCCCTCGGATAAGTTCGTTGGGATAGCGGCCGCAAGCTCGACGAATCTGAGCAGTTAGGTCAAAAATCGCTCTGAAGGAGGGAAGTTTTTGGTCGTTCTGTAGACACTGAGAACGAGCGAGTGAGCCAGCTGCCAAACCTGCAACTTCTCGAACCGGTAAATCATGGCGGTTTCCTTTGCCCTCCATGCTTTCCGGTCCGGTCCTAGTAGATTTTAGCGAGAATCTGTTCCTAAGCCCTGAGCCCCAAGCCCTAAGCCCTGGTTGGCTCCCGCGTTCCCGTTAGTTCATTCCGAACAACTTTTGCGCCATCCACCATTGCGCGAAGCTTGCCGACCGTTTCGTCGATCGCGCGGGTCTTGAGGCCGCAATCGGGTGAGACCATGATCTGCTCAGCCGGAATCACTTGGAGGGTCTTCCGGATGCCCTCCGCCACTTCTTCGACGGATTCGACGCGGTGGGAGTGCGCGTCCACGACACCCACGCCGATGTCTTTGGTGAACCGCGCTTGCTTGAACGTCTCGAGCAGCGCGAAATGCTCATTCTTCAACGCCAGGTCGAGCTGGTCGACCGCCAGTTTCAGCACCCGCGGATAGATCCTTGGCACGTCTCCATAGCAAATGTGGCTGACCGTGTACGCCGAGAGGCCGTCGGTCACGATCTCCATCGCCTCTAGCGCCAGCTCGAAGTCCTCGTCCGGTCTCGTATGGATCGCCGGTTCGTCGATCTGGATGTATCTCGCGCCCGCCTTCTCAAGATCTCTGGCCTCTTCGCCCACCGCGCGGGCGAGTTCAAGCACGAGCTCGCGCCGGGTGGGGTAGTGTTCGTTGAACGACCATTCTGCAATGGTGTATGGACCGGTCAGCATTCCCTTGACCGGCCTCTTCGTCAGCGACTGTGCGAACTTGAACCACTCCACCGTGACCGGATGCCGCCGGCCCACCGGGCCAACAACCACCGGCTTGGGATAGTACCGGTTGCCGTACGAGCGAACCAGTCCCGCGATGGCGAACCCTTCCATCTCGTCGGCGAAATACGCGACCATGTCGCCCCGATACTGCTCACCGTCCACAAGAAGATCCAAGCCGATGTCCTCTTGAATCTGGATCCACTCCCGTGTGGCCCGCTGCTCGAGGGCCGTGAGCTCTTGTTTGGAGATCTGCTGGCGCAGGGCTTTTCTGCGCGCCTCGAGCAGATAGGCGGGTTTGGGGTAGCTGCCGACCGCGGACGTAGCCAGCAGTGGCAGGTTCATCCGCGAACTCATGTGCGAGCTCCTTTCAAGTCCTGGTTCGCGACCTTCGTGCCCTCGACAAGCGCAGCGAGCTTCCGCCTCGCGACGCTGCGGGGCAGAAATTCCAGACCTGCGCTCGGGCTGATCATCAGGCGGCCCGGTGAGACGAACGCGGTGAGGCGACGGACCGCACGCACTAGTTCATCGACGGACTCCACCCGTGTATTCCGAGCGTCCAGCACTCCGGCCTGAAGTTCTCGGGTGAAGGGCGCCGCCGCGACAACGTCCCAGTTTCGGTACCCCGCCACGAAGTCGAGCCCGATGACGTCAAATGGCAGGTCCAGGATCTGAGGATACAGGCCGCCGATATCCCCAAAGTACGTGCACAGGATCTTTTTCGCCTTCACGCCGTCGGTGAGCACGCGGCTGGCCTCGGCAAAGATGTCGAAATCCTGTTTGCGCTGGCAAATCGCAGGCTCGTCGATCTGAATGACCTCCGCTCCCGCGGCCTCCAACGCCTTCAATTCTCTATTCAGGGCGCGGCCGAGTGCGATGGCGAACTCTTTCAATGTCGGATAGTGGACGTTTCTGCTGAGCGCTGCCAGCGTGAACGGTCCCGTCACCACCGGCTTCACCGGTTTAGAGCTGTGCTCGCGGGCGAAGGTAAACTCTGAGACAGTAATTGGACCCGTCCACGCAACGGCGTGTTCTGCGACCGGCTCCCGGAAGTAGATATTCGTATCAAAGTATCGTTGGAGGCCGTTGATGGAGAACCCCGAGAGGCGCCTCGCGAAGTGCGTCTGCGCATCTTCCCACCGGATCTGACCGTCGGTAATCACGTCGATACCCATTTGCACCTGCTCGTTGATCACCTCGGCGGTCACTTCATCCTCGACGTGCTGCAACTGCGTCTCGTCGATCTGTCCTTTCTGGAAGCGCTCGACCGTCGAGCGCCACTTCCCTGGGGCGGGCAGATCAGGGATTTTGGGATAGTTGCCGATGACGGTGGTAATCAATTCGGATCCTCCGAACTTCGGGATCAGGGCTCCCTGATGCCGCCTTTGTCAGTTTAGATCGTGACGCGCTCTTTCGAAAGCTTCACTAGTTCGATCACCGCATCGTAGCGGCCGAACGATGGGACGAGGTAGACGCCCCCAACGCGCGATCGGACCGCGCCCAGCAACTCTGCGGCGATCCGCACTCCTTCGTCTCTGCCATCGGACGCCCCACGCATCCGCTCGCGCACACCCTTGGGGATGCTGAGACCCGGCAACTCGTTGTGCAAGAACTCGGCGTGCCGATGACTGACCAGCGGAAGCACTCCCATCAACAGGGGAACCGGCAACCCCCCCAGACGCCGGATGAGCCGGTCGAGCGACTCGGCTTCAAATACCGGCATGGTACAGATGAAGTCGGCTCCCGCCTGGATCTTGCGCTCGAGCACCTTTATTTCTTTGTCGAGATCTGGTGCAGACGGGTTGAGGGCAACACCCACCGTGAACGCGGTTGGCGCGCCGATCGGATTGCCGGCGACATCCCGTCCCCGATTGAACTCTTTGACCAACCGGACGAGCCCCGACGGCTTGACGTCGGAGACCGCCGTCGCGTCGGGATAGTCTCCCATCTGCGGAGGATCCCCGCGTAGCACGAGGATGTTCCGCACGCCCAGCGCGTGGACTGCGAGCAGGTCTGATTGCAGGCGGATCAGATTTCTGTCACGGGTCGTAAAGTGCAGAATCGTCTCCAGGCCCACCTCGCCTTGAATACGCGCGCACATCGCCCACGGGCTCATCCGCAGGCGGGCCATCGGGTTGTCCGAAACGTCGACGGCATCCACCCCGGTCTGCGCCAGCCGCCGGCATCCCTCTAACTCTTTCCGATCGTGGATGCCGCGCGGGGGATCGATCTCCACCGTGACGACGAAACTCTTGCCGAGCTTCTGCGCCAGCGGCGTCGGTTCGGCGGGAAGCGCTACCTCTGTCTTGGGTTCGGGCGGACGCGCGATGGGGCGGATGGTGGCGACCGGTTCTGCCGCCGGACGCGCCAGGGCCTCACGTATCGCGGCGATGTGCTCGGGCGTGGTACCGCAGCACCCACCGACCACGCGCACGCCGAGTGCCACGAGTTGTCGCGCGTGTTCTGCCATGTACGCCGGCGTTGAGAAGTAGATGTACCGGCCGCCGTGGTATGCCGGAAAGCCGGCGTTGGGCATCGCAGACAGTTTGGCCGTGGTCACCGCTTCCGCCATCACACTCATGACCTCGAGGATCCCCTGCGATCCTACGCTGCAGTTCGCGCCCACCACATCGACCTTGAGTCCTTCCAGCGTTTGGACGATCTCTCGCGGCTCGTGTCCCAGCATTGTCTTACCTTCCTGCGTGAAGGTCATCTGAGCGATCAACGGCACTTTGGTAGCCGAGCGCACGCCGCGGACCGCCTCGACCAGTTCGGCAAGATCGGTGAAGGTCTCGAGGATCAACACATCCGCGTGACCCTCGACGAGTGCAGCCGCCTGTTCCGCAAACGCGTCCCGAATCTCTTCGGGAGTCACCGTCCCGAGCGGCGCCATCGGCCGTCCGATGGGACCCATCGAGCCGGCAACAACGACGGGGCGGCCCGATGCCTGGACCGCGTCTCGCGCAACCAAGGCGCCCGCGCGGTTGATCTCGGCAAGCCGGCGCTCGAGATTATGGGTCGAGAGCTTGAACCGGTTGGCTCCGAAGGTGTTCGTCTCGATTAACTCCGCCCCTGATTCGATGTAGTCTCGATGGATGCCCCTGACAATGTCAGGCGCGCTGAGGTTGAGCTCGTCGAAGCAGCGGTCGAACGGCACGCCGCGGGCGTAGAGCACCGTGCCCATCGCACCGTCGGCGAGGAGCACATCTTGGTTGAGGCGATCCAGGAATGTGCGCGTCATAAAAGCAACACCCCTCCCAACTCCTGGAGGGGCGCTTTCCCTCTTATCTCTCGGAATTGGTCCGCGGGATTTAGCACCTTGCAGTTGTTGCGTTCTGCAGGCTGCCGGGGGTCATCGGGCCTGTCCCTCGCCCACTCTCGATAAGAGCGCCTTATTCGATTGTCACCTGTATATCACGAGGGGGCAATGGGGTCAATCCGTCTTCCGCGTCGACCCCATCTCCCCTCTCTCGACCTTATCGTGTACCGATCAGAGACTTCGAAATGATGATCCTTTGAATTTCGGACGTTCCTTCGCCGATCTCACAGAGTTTTATATCGCGGTAATATCTTTCTACCGCATAGTCCTTGATAAGGCCGTATCCCCCGTGGATTTGCACGGCTTTGTTCGTCGCTCGCGCACCGGCCTCCGAGGCGAACAATTTGGCCATGGACGCCTCGCGGCGAAATGGACGCCCCAGGTCCACGAGTTGCGCGGCCCGCAGCACCAGGAGCCACGCGGCGTCGAGCTCGGTGCCCATGTCGGCCAGCATGAATTGGATGGCCTGATGCTGACCGATCGGCTTTCCGAAGGCCTGCCGTTGGGCCGCGTAGGCCAGACTATCTTCGAGCGCCGCGCGACCGAGCCCCACGGCCATCGCGGCGATGCCGATCCGGCCGCGCTCGAGGATCGCCATCGCCTGCTGGTAGCCTTCGCCCTCCCGCCCGATCAAGGCTGTCGCGGGAACCTCACAGTCCTCAAAGGTGACTTCCGCCGTGTCGCTCGCCCGGACCCCAAGTTTGTCCTCCTTCTTTCCAACCCGCAGCCCGCCCGCCCCGCGGTCAACAATGAACGCGCTGATTCCGTCCTTTCCGGCGGCGGCATCCGTCACGGCCATGACGACATACACTCCCCCGACGCTCCCCTGGGTCACGAACGCCTTGGAACCATTCAGCACATATGAACTCCCGTTCCGTCTGGCTCTCGTCTGGATCGACGCTGCGTCGCTGCCGGCCCCTGGCTCAGTGAGGCACCACGCGCCGAGAATGTCACCCCGAGCGAGTTTCGGTAGATAGCGGCGTTTCTGGTCTTCGTTGGCAAAGAGCAGGATATGCCCAGTGCACAGGGAGTTATGCGAGGCAACGGTCAGTCCAATAGCGCCATCGCCCCAGGAGATCGCCTCCACGGCCAGCATCGCGCTCACCATGTCGAGGCCAGCGCCCCCGTGCTCCGCTGGGACTGTGAGTCCTAGCAGGCCGAGGTCTGCGAGCTTGGGCACCATTGCAGCCGGAAACGTTCCGTCGCGGTCCCATTTGGCGGCATGCGGACGTACTTCCGCGGCTGCGAAGTCGCGGACCGACCGATAGACGAGCTTCTGTTCTTCAGTCAGCTCTATCCGCACGCGCTTACATCACGACGAGAGGCTCACGATCGGTGATGACCGCTTTCTCTTCAACGATGAGCTTCCGAAGGGGTTTCGGCAAACTCATCACGCGCCGGTGCGTTTCGCCGTCGTAGAATCGCAGGGAGATGCCTCGCGCTTGAAGGCGCCGCTCGACCTCAGCAGAATCCAGGCTGTCCCAGAGCGGTTCTAGTGACCCCGCCACAAACGCCCACGGGTAGTCGAAGGACAGGATGTAATCGCAGTAGGACCGGACGTGCGTAAAGACCTTCGCCACGGTGCGATGGATCATGGCGTGCAACCGGTCGCCGGCGTCGTAGTGGACGCCGATAGCCTGCGTCACAAACACGCCGCCTAGGGTCAAGACCCGCGCTGCCGCCGCATAGAATTCTCTGGTGAACAACAGCTTGCTCGGCCCACCCTCGATCGGATCCGTGATGTCGTTGACGATGACGTCGAACCGCTCGTCGGTCTCCTCCACAAATGCTCGCGCGTCTGCGTGCATCACGCGAACGCGGGGATCGTCGAACGCCTCCGCATGCCAGTTCGGCAGGTGTTCCCGGCACAGGGCGACGAGTTCCGCGTCGATGTCGACCATCACTACAGACTCGACCGAAGGATGCCGGAGGATCTCCCGCAGCGGCGCGCCTTCTCCCCCGCCGCAAACCAGCACGCGGCGCGGTTGCTCGTGCGCGACCAATGCCGGATGCACGAGGAGCTCGTGATAGATGTACTCATCGATTTCCGCCGACTGAATCTTTCCGTCGAGAATCAGCACACGCCCCAGGTACTCAAACTCCTGGATCGTGACGTCCTGAAACTTCGTGGTCGTCTTAGCAATCACACGGCCGGCGCGGTGCGCGTGCACTTCGGCCGGCGTGTAGCGATCGAAGAACCAGATCCCGGTGAGGGGATACTCCGTCAAGGGTGGGCGCACGTCATCATCCTTTCACGACGCCCATCGGCCTGGTCCTCACCACGCGCTTGCTGATCCCCGCTTCATGGCAGACGGCGACGACATCGGCCACATCCTTGTACGCCTGGGGTGCTTCTTCCGCGAGCAGGCTGCGATCTTGCGCACGCACGATGATGCCCTGTTTCTTGAGCTCCCCATCAATCTGCCAGCTCCATGGCAGGTGGAGCCGAAGGTCTCCTGCATCGACTGCTGGGTTCCCACAGCCACAAACGAGTAGCGACCCATGTCGCCCGGAACGAGGACCGGCTGGCCAATGGAACGGTACTGCTCAGGAATTTCTGGATGCCCCGCCGGAAACGCCCGCGTCGCCCCCTTACGGTGCACGAGCAGCTCTTGCGTCACTCCGTCAACTGCGTAGGATTCGATCTTGCCGATATTGTGAGCAACGTCGTAGATAAGCGACATACCAAGGGATTCCGGGGCCTTCATAAATACCTTGCTGAAGGCCTCGCGGACCCAATGCGTGATCATTTGGCGGTTGGCCCAGGCGAAGTTTGCGGCCGCACTCATCGCACCAAAGTATCGTTGACCCTCCGGAGACTTGAACGGCATGCAGGCCAGTTGGCGGTCGACGAGATCGATCCCATGCTCGCGCGCCGATGCTGCCGCCGCACGCAGGTAGTCTGTGCACACTTGATGACCCAGCCCTCGCGAACCGACGTGGACGAAGATCACGACCTGCCCAGGATGGTCGATACCCATCGCCGACCCTGCAGTGACGTCGTATATTTGATCGACGACTTGTACTTCGAGGAAGTGATTGCCGGACCCCAGAGTGCCGATCTGTCCTCGGCCTCGCTTCTTTGCCTCGTCACTCACCTCATCGGGATCGGCCTGTTCCAGAGCGCCGCTAGCCTCGATGGTCTCCAGGTCGTCCTGCCACCCGTATCCATTCTTGACCGCCCACCGTGCCCCGTCTTTGAGGACGTCATCGATCTCATTCATGCTGACCTTCACGCGCCCTGTTGAACCGACACCTGAAGGGGCGGCTACGAACAGAGCATCAACAAGTGGCTGAAGTTTCTCGCGTAAATCCTCCTCTTCTAGCGCGGTACGGATCATTCGAACGCCGCAGTTGGAAACGACGAACGAATTCGCAATGAAATTGTGATTGCCGTTTCTGACAGTGAAGTCGTAAACGGGTTCGGCAAAGTCCATGGGAAGCTTGCGGATCACCGTATCCCAAATCTGACCGGTCTTCCCAAGATCTCGAGTCTTCTCCTTGAGGAAGTCCAAAAATGCAGGGAAACTCTTGCCGATTCTCACATCGCCCCTGCGAGGTTCGTACAAGCTACGCTCTACAAACCTTCCTCGCACGTGCGGCGATCCGACCGCGGCCACGATCTCCTGAACCCCTGAGCCGCGTTCGGTCATTCCTCTGGCGAACTCAATGCTGGCGCGTCGCTCCGCGATGACCAGTGTTTTGAGGCGAAGATACTGCGCAGCCACGCACCCCAGATATTGCTTGCGCCGGTTATATTCAAACCCAACGCGAGTCCATAGGCGGATGAGATTGGAATGCTCGCTCTTGATTTGGAGTCGTAGTCGTACGGATAAATCACCGACTGCGTTGATGCGGTCGATCCGCTCTTTGACGAAATTGCTTTCAACTTCAAACTCACGCAGCCACGCTCGGATCTTTTCCAAATACTGCCGTCCACTGTCCGCACAGGAGTGTCGCTTGTTAAGGGAGAGTACCTGTGTGTAGAAATTGAAGCGCCGTCCAGTCACAATCGCCGGACTAGTAAGCTCTGCTCCGAAGAGAGCTGCAATGTAGAGCCGCTTCATCCACCTTGGAGCTCCATCCAGCCACGCTGGCGCGAGGAAGTTCTGCTCGGCCTTGTTCCCTGCTGTTGCGCCCAAGACGTACAGAATTAAGGCAAGGGCTGTCGATCGGCAGAGAACGTACGACTCTGTCCGCTCGAAGGAGATCAGGTCATATGGCGTCACGATTCTGTGTGACCTGTGTCGTTGATACACGCGCGATGGCCGAAATCCCAGTGCCGAGATATCGGCTCGTAGATCCTCCAGGTCAACCGCATCGCCATAGAATGACATCTGTGATCCGCCCTTACGGAAGAGTTGCAGATTCCCGTCACCCTGAATGAAACCTAGCAGCTTGACGAGATAGGGCAGTTTGGGACTGTTCATCCCGAGCGGGAGCAGTTCACGCGCACGAAGCAAGAGGAGAATCTGGTCAAGACCATTTGAACTGCCGGAGTAAGCTCGAGAGAGATCCTCCTGCGTCACCAGAACCTGATCCGATGGCTGCTCGTAAGGGACACCCTCGAAGGGATAGACCGAAACAGATTCACCAATCGGCAGGTCTTTCAAAAGGACCATCCCCTGCGAGGTGAGAAGGGGATGATCTCCTGTTGCAACGATCTCCTTGCCAGATTCTGTCGTTAGTTTGAATACCTGTGTTGCTGGCAACGGTTGCCTCAGGAAACAGGCAATCTCTGTATTGCGGATCCCTTCAGAAGAGTTTGCGCACTTGATTCGTTCTGTAATCCAGGACTCACCAAAATCCCGAAGCATTCGATTGTAACCAAACTCGTGCAAAATTCGCGAATTCCCGGCAAGGCAATTTATGTCGTAGCCAATTCCCCCTGGGCTAATAATTCCATCGTCAACACGAAAAGCAGCCACTCCTCCAACAGGAAAGCCATAACCCCAGTGGATGTCAGGCATGGCGAGCGAGTGGCCGACGATCCCGGGCAGCGTCGCGACATTGGCGACCTGCTCGAGGGCCTGCTCCTCAACGATCTGCCGCAGCATTTTCTCATTCGCGTAGACGAGTCCCGGAACGCGCATACCCGACTTGTACGACATGGGGATTTCCAATGAGCAGGCTCCCCGCGAAAGCGGAGAGCCCTCCTGCTGTTAAGGATTTGTTTGACCTAGAAGGGCATCGCCTCGACACCTTTGATTTCCGGCACGGCCTCCTTGATCATACGCTCGACGCCGGCCTGCAGGGTCATCATGGAGTGCATGCAACCAACGCACGCGCCGGCCAGACGAATCTGCACCATGCCGCCGACGATGTCGACAAGCTCGAGGTCTCCGCCGTCGCCCTGAATGTACGGCCGAATCGTGTCAAGGACCTGTTCTACCTTCGTCCGCAGAGCCGCCTCGGCGCCGTCCTGCGTCTGCTGCACCTGTGTCTGCACTTGATCAGCCATCGATTGTATCCCCCGCTATGCCTGAGTTGGTGTTTCGTCGCCGCAGGGTTCGGGCTGGCCGGCTTCCTGCCGCGTCTTGAACGAATGTCCGCACCCGCATGTGGTCACCGCATTGGGGTTGCGGACGGAGAACCCCTCGCCAAAATTCGACTTCACGTAGTCGATCTGCGCCCCTCTGAGCAGCCGGTAGCTGTGTGGATCTACGAGAAGCTTGACGCCACCGCGCTCGAACAACTCATCATCTGCTTTCTGCTCCGCGTCGAATCCCATCCCATACGAGAAACCTTCACACCCGCCCTGAGTGATGAACAGCCGCAGGAACAGGTTCGGGTGCTCCTGAGTTTCCAGGAGCTGCTTGAGCTTGGTTGCGGCCTGGTCGGTGATGTTGATCATCAACAATCCTCCGCCTTCATTTTACCACAGGAGCTACCGGCGCACTCCAGCGGCCTCCACCCGGACTGCTGAGCGGACGTCCGGATCTGCCAGCAGCGAAGCCAGTTCCTCCGAACCAAGGGGTTGCGGCGAATCGCGCTCCGCGTCCACGGGACACAGGAACCCGAACGGCTCGGGGCCGTCATTGATGAACTGGTGCGGCGTTCCGGCGGGGATGTATGCCAGGTCGAACGGCGCCACCCGGAAGACCTGGTGTCCGGCGACGACGGTTCCCCGGCCGCGGAGAACGATGATGGCGTGCACGTGGCGGTGTTTCTCGAGGCTCGAATATCCGCCAGTGCCAATCTCAAAGTATCTGAGTTGAAACGCCAGCGGCTCGCCCGCGCCGCCAATCAGGGTGTGGCGCACCACCTCCCGCCAGCTCGCGCCTGGGGCCTCACCACCCCCGAGTTTGTAGACGCTCGGGGTGATGCCGTCCCACGAAAAGTGCGCACGGTCGAACACCCGATGACCGCGCTCGTCCTTCTGCGCGGCCTGCTCGGGCAGCTCGCAACTCGCGGACTCAGGATGTTCGTTCACGGGTGCACCACGACCTTGAGTGCTTCCGCTTCTGTGACCAGTCGATACCCGTCAATCGCCTGCGCCATCGGCAACCGGTGTGTGATCAACGATTCGACCGGGAATCCTTCGGCCAGCCACCGCAATGCCTCACGCGTCTCAGGAGGCCCGGCGGAATACGAGGGCACGACGCGCACCTCATTAAAGAAGGCCTCGTGCACCGGCATCGACCAGGTCTGATCCGGCGGCACCGGCGTAAAGATGATGATCGTTCCACCCGGAGCAGTCGCCCGAAAGCCCAGATCGATCGCCTCGACCGACCCCGGTCCCACGATGACGATGTCGGCGCCGCGGCCCTCTGTCCGGACGCGGACAGCGTCAACCAGCGACTCATGGCTCGCATCGATCGCGGCATCGGCGCCCAGACCTTTCGCGGCGTGCAATCGTGACTCAAGCCGGTCGGTGCCGAGCACAGTTTCGGCCCCGAGCCGCTTTGCCGCCAGCACGTGCAGCAGACCCATGACGCCAAGGCCGATGATGAGTACGCGATCACCGCGCCTCAGACCGGCGCGCCGGACGGATTTGACGACACAGGCGAGTGGTTCGACAAATGTCGCAGCGTCATCAGAGACCTCGCCCGGGATCCGCAACGTGTCCCCGCGCACAATCTCCTTAGGCACCACGGCGAACCTGGCAATGCCGCCAGGCACGAGCCGGCTCTGCCGCCAGGTGGTGCAGTGCACGTGGTCGCCGCGCCGACACGCCCGGCAGTTGTTGCACGGCGCATGATGGTGCACGAAGACTCGATCACCGATCGCGAACTCAGACACTCCCGCGCCAGCGTACACGATCTCGCCCACGGGCTCGTGTCCAAGCGTAATGGGCGCTTTCCGTTCCATGTACCACGTCATCGCTTCACCGGGGCACAGGCCACACGCCCGGATGCGGATGACGAGCTCACCGTCATCCGGTTCTGGGAGGGGTACATCTTCAAGACGAAGGTCGTCGCTGGAATGAAAGATGACTGCGGGCGTGGTCCGAGGGAGCGTTATGGCGGCGCCTTTCACACCCATGCGGCCGGTTCCGGAAGGATCGCGTACTTCACACCGTTTCCGCGGTCAAGCGAAGCAAAGACCGTTCCGAGATCGTCCAGGCCGCGCACGCCGGTGACCAGAGGCCGGACGGCTATTGCGCCGGTCGCGAGCAGGTGATGTGCCTGCTCGACATCCTGAGGCCGGAAATGGAAGGCGTTGATGATATCAACCTCATCGTAGTGCAGGCGTGTAGCGTCGAACGCGACGTGCATCCCCTCCGTCAGGCCGGCGAAGAGCACCACCCGGCCGCCCGTCGCAGCCCACCGGGGCGCTTCCATCCAGATGGTTGGATTCCCCGTGCACTCGATCACCACGTCGGGCCCGACACCTCCAGTCAGCGCGCGGACGCTCTCGCCCGCGTGTTCTCGTTCCGTGTCGACCACGGCGTGCGCGCCGAGCTCACGCGCCAGCTCCAACCGCTCCGTGCGGCGGCCCATCGCGATCACTCGCGCGCCGTACGCGCGGGCCATCGCAATCTGCAACATACCGATCGCGCCGAGTCCCACGACGGCCACTTGTTCAACCGGCGCAGGCGTCAACCGATTCCATGCATGGACCACACAGGCGAGCGGCTCGAGAAACGCCGTCTCGATGTACGAAAGACCTGATGGTTTCCCAAGGAGATGCGTCGACGCAACCTTCGCCGAAACCAGAAGATAATCCGCATACGCCCCCAGGACGATGTCGTCGAAGAGGCGCTCGCACAGATTCTCGCGCCCCCGGCGGCACGGTGCGCAGCGACCACACGACGCGGTCGGCATGGGCACAACGGCATCGCCCTCGCGGACGTGCTGAACACCCGTACCCACCGCCACGACGTCGCCCGCACACTCATGCCCGAACGGACCAAACGGCACTTTCGGATGACCGCGGCGGTACGTCTTCAGATCGGTCCCGCAGGTCAGCGCAGCGCGCACCTGCATGAGCACCTCACCCGGACCCGGTGCCGGGATGGGGCGGGTGACAAGTTCGATGTGACGCGGTTCTGACAGGATGGCCTGACGCATGAAAGACCGTGCGCGGTGAGTGGTAATTCGTGAATCTAAGACTTCCCCTCTGCTACTCACTATTCACTACTCACCGTTCACGGTGGTTTCGGGGCCCGTCTCGACCGGAAACTGTTCATTGATCCAGGCGACAATTCCACCGGCGATGTTGTATGCGCGCTGGTTGCCTAGCTGGCGCAGCGCCTCTGCCACCGTCGCGCTGCGCTGACCGACGGCGCAGTAGACCACGACAGGTCGGGTGAGAGAAATCTCGTCAATGCGTTGCTGGATCTCGCTCATGGGGATGAGGGTCGCGCCCGGAATGCGTGAGGTCACCCACTCCCAGACCTCGCGGACGTCAACGAGCTCGGCCTCGCCCCTGTCGATGATCGCCTTGGCCTCGGCAGGGTCGATATCGAGCGCCACGGGCGGCGCCGCGACAGCCGTGGTCGGATGCACGTCGCGCCCGGGCACGCCGCAGAACGCCTCATAGTCGATGAGCTCGGTGATTGTCGGACGGTCGCCGCAGACCGGGCAGCCCGGATTCCGGTTCCATCTCACAGAACGCACATCGCTTTCGAGCGCGTCAAAGATGAGCAGCCGGTTGGCGAGCGTGGAGCCCTTTCCCAGCAGAATCTTGATTGCTTCCGTGGCCTGCAGCGTTCCCATATAGCCGGCCACCGCGCCGATGATTCCGCCTTCGGCGCAACTCGGCACCGCACCGGGCGGCGGGGGGGTTGGGAACAGACACCGATAACAACCATGGCCTGGAAGGAACACGGTGGCCTGGCCTTCCCACTTGAGGATGCTGGCGTCGACCAGCGGTTTGCCCAGCATCACGCAGGCGTCATTGACCAGATACCGCGTCGGGAAGTTGTCGCTCCCGTTCACCACGACATCGAACTCCTTGATGATCTCGAAGGCGTTCTCACTCGTGAGCACGGTTTGGAATGGAATGACCTGCACGTCTGGGTTAATGTCCTCGAGAGTCCGCTTCGCCGATTGTGTCTTCGGGCGACCGATGTCGTGGGTAAAGTGCAAGACCTGCCGGTGCAGGTTGGTGAGATCCACGCGGTCACCGTCGACGATGCCGAGCGTCCCGACGCCGGCGGCGGCGAGGTAGATCGCGGCCGGACTCCCCAACCCCCCGGCGCCGATGAGCAACACCTTGCTGTCGAGCAGCTTGCGCTGTCCGGGAATCCCCACGTCTTCGAGGATGATCTGCCGGGCGTAGCGCTCCATTTGCTCCTGGGTCAGCAGAGACGCAGGGCGTGCCGTGACCTTCATTGCCGCCTCCTCACTCACACTACGTAGATGAACGGAAAATCAACCTGGTAAATTCTATCATAACGGCCCTTCGGCTCGTTCCACTCGCTCGGGACTCGACTCGTAACAATTTGTGGACGTAGTTTGGGCCGCAGGCCACGAGCGAGCGTCTAATCGCGAGTCGAGTGGGTGAGATGATATAATAGCACGGCTTTTCGGAGGGACGGCATCACATGGCGGACGATCTCTTTGACGTCACGATCGTCGGCGCAGGGCCCACAGGACTCTTCGCGGCGTACTACGCCGGCTTCCGCGGCCTGCGTACAAAACTCATCGACAGCCAGCCCGATCTGGGCGGGCAGGTCACGGCCCTCTATCCTGACAAGTTCATCTACGACGTCGCGGGATTCCCCAAAATCCTGGGCAAAGACCTGGTCACCAATCTTGTCGAGCAGGCCATGCAATACAAACCCGCCGTTCACCTGAACGAAAATGTGCAGACGTTCTCGCGCGCCGAGGACGTCCTGGAACTGGGCACCGATCTCGGCACACACCGCACGAAAGTCGTCCTCATCACGGCCGGCATCGGCGCATTCACACCCAAGACGTTCAAGCGACCGGAGCTCGACAAGTGGATGGGCCGGGGGCTGCACTTTGCGGTGCGTTCAAAGGAAGACTTCCGCGGCAAACGCCTGCTCGTCATCGGCGGAGGCGACTCGGCGTTGGACTGGGCGCTCGGATTGGTGGGCTACGCCAGTGAGATCACCCTCATCCACCGCCGTGATCAGTTCCGCGCGCATGAAGATAGCGTCAAGAAACTGTTCAGTTCGCCGATCACGGTGAAGGTATTCTACGAGCTGCGGACGATCCGCGGCGACGGACAGGTGCGGGAAGCGGTGATCTTCAGCAACAAGACGCAGGCCGAAGAAGTCTTACCCGTTGACGCCGTCCTCGCGTTTCTCGGCCTCGTGAGCAATTTGGGACCGATCCGGGAGTGGGGCATGGAAATCGATGACGACTCGATCGTCGTCAATACCAAGATGGAAACAACGATCGCGGGACTGTACGCCGCCGGAGATATTACGGCGTATCCCGGGAAACTGAAGCTCATTGCCACCGGGTTCGGAGAAGCGGCCACCGCAGTCAACAATGCGATGACCTACATCAATCCGAAAGCCTCCGCCTTCCCCGGCCATTCATCCTCGATCATGGAGCAAAAGGAAAAGGCGGGAGCCAAAACGTCCTAGCTCCCGCCTCGCCCACTCAGTGCTCCTAGTTACCGATCTTCGCCCGGCGCACCCTCGCGGTCACTGGGGTCAAGCGGAGCATAGCTTCGCCTGCCCGTTCCCGTTGCGAGGACCGGGGACGTAGTGACCACGAAGGGCATCGACACGGCACGCACTTGGCCGCTGCCGATCACGACCTGACGGGGTGAGATCAATCGCTGGTTCAAGAGCAGGTTGAAGGTCAGCGAATCGCCGGTTGTTCGGAAGTCAAAGCCATCGATCCCGCCGACCGTCCCGGTCAGGAAAACCAGCCGTCCCCCTTGGGGTACGACCCACGAAGCCAGACGCCCCTGGGATCGGACGTCCGCGACTTGGCCGTTTGTCACAATCTGACCCGAGAACACGTTGATTCCTACGCTGCTCCAGCGGACGTGCCATCCGCCCTGGTCAAACCAGACATAGTAGAGAGGTTCGCTGGTGATCTGGATGGCGGGCTGGCCGCTGAAGAGGTTCCAGCTCATGGCCGTCTGCGCGTACGCAACAGACAGGCCGAGTGCCAGCATCGCCATCGTGCCG
>JAHZOA010000180.1 GCA_020028455.1 Armatimonadota bacterium
GGCGGAACGATCACGAATATCCCCACCGGCCGTTCCATCGTCACCGGGCGGGGCTGGTGGGAGCGCTAGACCAAACAGCAGACCTGGGACCTTGGGTCCAAGGGCCTCGACACCACAAGCGCACCATACGCCGCGCGGTCGGTCATAGGATGTCTAAGAACTAACGACAGCGAGCACACTACGTACTGAACGACGTCAGACACTGGAGATCGGGCATGGGCCTCTTCGGTTCGAAATCAGTTATTGGCATTGATATCGGCAGCCACGCCATCAAAGCGGTGGAGCTGACCCCCGTGGGTAGCCGCTACCGCGTGCTGCACTCGGGCACCGCCGACACGCCGCCGGGTTCGGTCAAAGAGGGAATCGTCGTCGAGCCGCAGGGCGTGGGCGCAGCTATCCGCGGCCTCCTCGCGACATCTGGGATCAAGGCCAACCGCGTCGTCTCCGCGGTCGGCGGCCAGGCCGTGATTGTTCGCGAGCTGAAACTTCCATCGATGTCCGAGGAAGAACTCAAGCAGGCCGCGCGATTCGAGGCGGAACGCTATATCCCGTACGGAGTCAAAGAAGTCAACATGGACTTCGATGTCATTGGAGAGACGACTGAAGAGAATCAGAAAAAGATGGTGGTCCTGCTGGTCGCCGCCCGCCGTGAGACCGTCGACAAACACGTGCAGGCGTTAGAGGTCGCCGGCCTGGAGCCATTTGTCCTCGACGTCGAGTCCTTCGCGGTGATGCGGTCGCTTGATCCTCAGGCCCACACGAACGGCCAAAGCGAGGCGGCGGTCCTCGTCGACCTGGGGGCCGAAACCTCAGACATCGTCATCACCGAGGCTGGCCAGCTTCGGCTGACGCGCAACGTCGGAATCGGCGGCGATGCGTTGACCCGCGCGATCGCCACCCGGCTCGAGCTGGAGTTCAAATCGGCCGAGCAGTTAAAGGAAGAGAAAGGCATAGTACTGCTTGAAGGAGAGCCCCTGCCCGACGACCGCACCGTGTTATCGCTGCATGAAGTGATGCTGCCCATCCTGGGCGACCTGGCCACCGAGATTCGCCGGTCGCTCGACTACTTCCAGACGCGGTGGCGGGAAAGCCGGGTCGGCCGTATCGTGCTGAGCGGCGGGACCGCCAAACTGCAGAACCTGGACCGGTTCTTGTCGTTGGAGCTGGGCGTGGAGACCGTTGTCGGTGACCCTTTCCTGTCGTGCGATGTCGCTGAACGGGTGCTGCCCTCTGCTATCCGCAAAGACACAGCGTCCTCGATGACAACGGCAGTGGGGCTGGCGATGAGAGGAGCGGTAGAGCGATGATCCGGATCAACCTACTTCCTAGTCAGCGTGCTCGCCGCAAGGCCGTTGCGCCCCGGGCATTAGCGCTGTTGATGGTAGGAGTGCTCGCGTTCGTTATGGTGCTCTCGACGCTGTACTTGAACGCCCGTAACAGTCGAGTGGAAGCCGAAATGGCTCGGGTCAACCGGGAGATCGAGGCGCTGAAGCCCAAGGTGGCCCGGGTCGAGGAGCTACGCCGGCAGATCGAGGTTGCCCGCCGCAAAGAGCAGCTGCTGCGGCAGCTCGAAGCGATGCGGGTCAATTGGGACGTCGTCCTGGAGGAAGTCCGCACGTTGATGCCCCGCGATGTCTGGCTCACGCAGGTGGAGTTGCGGGATGCCGGCGATCTCTCGTTCAACGGATACGCGATGACCTACGAGGCCGTGGCCCGGTTTATGGTAAGCCTCGAGGGGTCTGAGATGTTTCAGAATGCTGACATGACCGTCAGTCAAAAACAGAAGATTGCCAACCGGAGTGTCATCAACTTCTCCGTTTTGGTAAAGCTGGTCAACGAGCGCAAGGAGGCACAGATCCGATGAGCCGCCGGGAACGCATGCTCGTCATCGTCGCCGCGATACTCGTCACCTTCGTCGGGTGGTACTTCTACGTGTACTCTCCCCGGCAGGCTCGATACACGGAGCTGACGGCAAAGTTGCAGGACGCACGCGCACAGTTGGAGCGGATGGAAGCCACGGCGCGGCAGATCACGCGGCTTGAGCAGGAGTATCGCGAGCTGCAGTCGTTCATTGCCACGGTCGAGGCGAAGCTTCCCACGACGAAGGAAATTCCACCCCTGCTGGTGCAAATGGAACGGCTGACGATGTCACTGGGCATCAGCCTCCAGGCGGTCCGGCCGGGGCAACTCGAAAAGGTGGGCGGTCCCGCGTCGGCGCAATCGACAAGCGCCACGGCGTCGCAGCCCGCGTCTTCTTCCAGTACGGCGAACTACTTCAAGTTCCCCATCAGGCTTCAGTTTGAGGCCAGCTACACAGAACTGTTGCGCCTGACCAACCGCTTCCAGACATTCCCGCGCCTCCTTGTGATCCGGCGGATCACCATGGCGCCGCGAGAAGTACCGGACTTGAACTCAGATATGGACATCGAGATGTATGTGCTCCCGAAGGAGGCCCGCTGATGGAACGGGTGCGCGAGTTCTTGAAGAAAAATCCGGTGGCCGGGTGGGCGATCGCCGTGGGCGTCGTCTCCCTGGCCGGCTATTTTGTCGCGGGGCGCCTCTTCGGAGGAACATCACGCCCGGCGGCTGTTCCGCCGCCGACAGTGGTCGCGAGGCCGGGGCACTCGGCTCCCTCGCCCACGGCCGCGCCTGCGCCCGCTCCAGCAGCGAAACCTGCCCCTGGCCAATCATTGCCACGGGTGGCATCGCCGACGGTCGTTCCCTCGGGCCCGACAGGGCGCGCGGATCCGTTCGTGCCGTTAGTCAGGAGCGGAACTGGAGCGCCGCCCCCGCCGCCACCATCGGGGACGCTGCCGCCGCCGCCATTCCCTGTGCCGCCGCCTCCGCCTGGTGTTGGGCTCCCGCCACCACCGCTGCCGGGGGCACCAGCTTCTGGGGCACCCATTGCGTCGGGGGGAATCGCTGTCACCGGCATTGTTGGCAATTCCCACGCCGTGGCCGTTCTCAATATCGGCGGCCGAACAGAGATTGTGGCGGAAGGGGAAACGATCGGCGACTTGAAAGTCTTGAACATTGACTCGGCCCGCCGGCTCGTGCAGTTCGTGCGCGCCGGAAAGCGATTCGAGGTGCGTATGGGGGGTGAATAGCACAATGCTGCATCCGGGGACTCAGCGCGCTCGCATCGCGAGCCTGATCCTGATCGCCGCTCTCGCCGTGCCGGTGCTCGGTCTCTCGCCCGCTGAGGCGAGACCGAGCCGGATCAGCCAGATCACCGTGAAGGAATTCGGCAGCCGATTGGTGATCGGGATCGTCTCAACGACGCAGCTGCAATTTCACGTCTCCGAGATCGAGACACCACTGCCACCTCGCGTCGTCGTTGACCTCCGGAATGCCGTCGTGGACCAGGAGCTGCGCACTACGACGACCGTGAACAGGGGCAATGTCCTGCGTGTCCGCGTCGGCCAATTTCAAGACCGGCCGGCCGTCGCGCGTGTCGTGATCGATCTCGCGCGTCCCATGCGGGTTGAGATCATGCGCACAGGACCCAACGTGCTTGCCGTCCATATCCCGCTGCAGCCGGTGACCGAGGCGCAGGCGAAGCAAGCGGCCGCCACGCCCGTCCCTGGTGGATCAAGAGCCCAG
>JAHZOA010000181.1 GCA_020028455.1 Armatimonadota bacterium
CCAGCGGCGAGCCTGGGGGATTGACACCCGGTCCGTGCCTCTGCGAGAATGCTGTGTAACCTACCCAGCACGTTGGAGTCCGTCAACGTCTCCTTCCTCGGCAGCCTTCGCTGCACCGCCGGGAGTTCGACCGCGCCGAGAGGAAGTCTGCTGGATGCAATGCAAACCGTGTTGCACTGGGAGACCCCTATGGCACTCATGGCACGCGTCCGAGCCCAAGTCTGGTTGAAGAGTAACGGGTACTGTTGGTAGTGCGGCTGCGACACGAACCCCTTTGGCGGTCGCACCGAGAAGAATGGTTTCTCCTTTGATCACGTCATCCCCCTCTCACGCGGGGGGACGGACGACCTGTGGAATCTCGTCCCCTGCTGTTGGCCATGCAATAGTCTCAAGAGAAACAAGACACCCGAAGAGTTTCGGACCCCATTTCGGAGGGCGACCGGACAGAGGACCTTCTGGTTTGAACAGCAGGGGCTGGAGCACGCCTGCCGCCCTCCGAGCATCCCCTTGGACTTGGATGATCGGAAGACACAGCGCGTCATGCGGTATCTCGAGAAGTATCCCCGGCGCACGATGACGCAAATGCAACATGCTTGCTCCTCCTATCGCATCACAAAACTGGACCTCGACTGTATCCTCGGGGCACTGGTGGAGCGACAGTATGTCTCGCTCTCAAAGCAAGGCAGGACCATCATGGTTGAGTGGCGCGGACGGCCGTGAGGCCAGCTACGTCGGCACGGCCGTCCCACGCGCGCCTGGCGCCTTCGATAGCGGAAAGCCCTACCTATCGCTACCCAATATGGGGTCGGGGAAGGCCCACGTCACGCGGCTCGACCGTTTCATACACCTCATGCCCATGGTTTGGGTGTCGAAGCCCAGCTCTGCTCGTCAGGCTGCCGGTTCCGATGCTTAAACTCCAGGACGCACTCTCCCGCGAGGTCGGGCGGGGCGGCATCGCGGTCATCCGACGTGAAGTGTGCAAACCGCCGATCGAGATCTGATGCGGGACCAGCCTGGCCCCGGCGGCAAAGCCACGCCCGCTACTCGAGCCAACCCCTCTCGTCGATTTTCTCCTGCACCGCGTGCGCCACGATGTCGTGCCCCTCGGCGGACCAGTGGGTGTCGGTCAGGGCGTAGGGCTGACCACCGGCGTCCAGCGCGCGCTGCAATGCGACCGTGAGATCGAGGCAAACAACGGCCTCGGCGCGGCAGAAATCGGCGAAGGACTCGCGAATCGGCCAGACGGTCCAGGACTGCATGGGACTTCCGGGTGGCAGCTCGACATAGGGCCGGTAGACGCGAAACTTTATCGGGATAAAGGCCAGCAGCAGGTGCACGCCGCGTTGGCGCGCGAGCGCGAGGCCCTGGCGGAATATCTCCTGCGCCTTGGTCCAGCGCGCGGCGACGGCCTCTGTCCAGGGCCAGCGTGCGTAGTCGGCGAACAGCACGAACTCGCCGGGGCGCTCGGGCGAGGCGAGGCGCGCGACATAGGGCGCCTGATTGGGAAACACCGGGTCAGCCCAGCGACGAAGCAGGGCGAGCGCATTCAGCGAGAACGAACGCACCTCCCAACCGTGAAACGCCCGCATCCCTTCCACGCCGGTCCCCTGCGCCATCACTTCCGGCGACAGCTTCATCACGGCCTCGAACTCGCGATCGTCGTACAGATCGTTGCCCTCGAAGAAGAACCACACGACCACCTTGGGCGCAAAGCGGGGCGCGATGCGGTCGATGACGACCAGCTCCTGCATCGTGCCGAAGCCTGCGACGGCAAGGCTCGCCACCGGGCGGCCAAGCCGCGCCTCGAGCCGGCGCGCGACCACGTCGGCATCGTCGTTGTAGGCGCCTTCGACGTAGGAATCGCCGACCAACGCCACGTCGGCTTGCTGCAGCCTCGCGGGGTTGCGGAAGCCGAGCGCGTCGTAGCTGAAGGCGAGAGTGGCCCGCCGCGCGGGCGGCAACGACCAGCCGACTTCGACGTCGCTGAGCGCTCGCTCTGACCAGCGCGCGTGCGCAGGTCGGCGCATGCCCAGCTCCGGGTCGAATTGGTACGTCAGGTTGTAGGGCGTGTCGCAGGCAAGCCAGCGGGCGCATATCACGCGCCAGTGCACCAGCTTGAGCGCGGCCGGAACCTCGAGGAGCGCGAGGCCCGCGACGACCGGGATCGCCGCCATGAGGGAGCGAAACGCCGCGAGCCTCGGTCGATGTGCCAGCGCGACGGTCAGCCCGCATACCGCGAAGAATGTCGCCGGGAACATCCAGGCAAAAAGCTCG
This sequence comes from Armatimonadota bacterium, assembly GCA_020028455.1. Lineage (GTDB taxonomy): Bacteria > Sysuimicrobiota > Sysuimicrobiia > Sysuimicrobiales > Kaftiobacteriaceae > JACPRY01. The sequence continues at coordinate 2,275 of JAHZOA010000181.1, forward strand.
CGCGCAGCGAGGATCGAACCGAGGTCGGGGCGGCGCGAAAGCACGCCCATCGCTCCCCATCCGCCCACCAGGACGACGAGGCTGACCGAAATTACGGCGGTTCTCCAAGATTTTGACATTGGATGGAGAGTGCCTCCTACGGGTGCGTGTTTTTCTCGTCATCTCCGTAGTCGAGGAATGACCCGATCATGGTAGGCCCTGTAACAAGGTTCCTGCAATATAAGCCAATGAGGCTCCTTTAGGCGATGTCACCTGGGGGGTTAAGAGAGCAAAACATTGCCATAAAGGCTTCTTTTTGGACAAGTTCGCATAAAGACACCCAGGAATGATGCAGGAATGAGCTGAGGATTGCCCTGCGCTCGAAGCATCATTTTCGGCAAAGTCAGGTTGACTATGTATTCAAACACTTAGGGGGCCACGCTACACAGATTGGCTGAAATTACAGCTACCCTCTCACAAGGCCTACCAGCTTGGCCCGTTTCCACATCCAGCCCATGGAGCCAGCGGCGCACCGTTTCCGCCGACACCTCGATCCCGTGTTTAGCCTTGAGCGTCGCCGCAAGTGTGGCACAACTCCAGCGGATGCGGCGCCCGCCATAGGCCCGTGGAGCCACTTTGAGTAAAGCGCCCAGGAGCGCGTAAGCCAAGGCATCAAAACTGTTGCCCGTACGGCCACTGAGAGTCGACCGTCTTGGTCGACACGTACGCCGAGGCTCCCGGTGCGATACGCACGCACGATACGGTACACGCTGGAGCGTGAGCAAAACAGGAAAGCTGCAATTTCCGTCGGGTTTCGGCCGTCGGCACACAGCAGTAAAACATGGAGCGCGAGCAGATAACCATACCGCATACGGCGGAGGACGGCACGCATCTGGGCTTGCTCTTCCGGAGGAATATCCAGTAAGGTTGTTGCTGGCATAGTGAGGGCTCCTTGCTACGTGGATGTGAGTGAAAATCCAACGTATCATACGAGCACCTCACTGTGCTAATGTCGTGTGGCTCGATTTAGCCGTCCGACTCGGGCAATTGACGGCAGGGGACTTTCACCCCATGAGACTCGCGGCTTTGTCGGCCCTCCATCCTCCAATTCCCTTTGACCCGCAGAGCTTGGTCGCACTGGAATTTTTATACACACCGGCATAGAGTGGGGAGCATCGCCAGCGAAGGCCGCTGGAATGTGCCTGGGGTGCGCTGCCAGCGCAAAAAGTCCTTTGACACTTCCTATCTCCCATGACGACAGACCGCTGCGCTAATCCCGCGGCTTTGTCTCAGTATGACGGCGGATAAGTTCGGAGAACGAGGGGCATGTGATGGTCTTATGTTTC
>JAHZOA010000182.1 GCA_020028455.1 Armatimonadota bacterium
GATTCCGGCCGACGCGCGGCTGATCGAAGCGGTCGGCCTGAGCGTGGACAACTCCTCACTGACTGGCGAAGCGAGAGCGAGGCGGCGCACCGCCGAGCCTGTGACCGACGGCACCGCGCTTGACGCCCCGAATCTGGTGTTCGCCGGCACGACGGTGCTCGCGGGGCATGGGCGGGCCGTCATCTATGCGACCGGAATGAAGACCGAGTTCGGCAAGATCGCCCATCTGGTCACGACCGTGGCGCCAGGGTTGAGCCCGCTCCAGCGGGAGATCACGCACGTGACGCATGTGGTCGCGTTATTGTCTCTAGGCATGGGCGTTGTGTTCTTCCTCGTCGGCGTCTGGAAGGGCTTGGGGTTCTGGGTCAGCTCGATTTTCGCGATCGGGATCATCGCCGCCAACGTGCCGGAGGGCCTGTTGCCCACCGTCACGCTGGCCCTGGCCATGGGCAGCCAGCGGATGGCCCGCCGCAAGGCACTGATCAAGCAGCTCAATTCCGTCGAGACGCTGGGCTGCACCACCGTGATTTGCACGGACAAGACCGGCACGCTTACCGAGAACCGGATGCGGGTGGATCGCCTCTATATGGACGGCGTCGAGGTGGAGTCGCGCGAGGGCTGTTTGATGATGCGCGGCCGTTTGGTCAGCGCGAACGAGATCGACCATTGGCAGCCGCTGTTCCAAGCCATCACGCTGTGCAACAACGCCAAGCGTGTCCGTCGGGCGGACGGCCACATCGCCGTCACCGGCAATCCGACGGAAGTGGCCCTGATCGAGTTCGCGATCGAGCACGGCCTACTTCACGGCAAGCCGACGCCGCGTATGGGCGAGTTGCCATTCGACGCCGATCGCAAGCGGATGAGTACGCTCCACTGGGTTAGAGGACGTCTGAGCGCCTACGTGAAAGGAGCGCCGGAGTTCGTCCTGCCGCTGTGTACCCAGGTGCTGAGTCATAGGAAGATGTCCGCCATGATCGCCGACGAGCGCCAGAAAATTCTGGCGCAGAGCCGCTCGTTCGCGCACCACGCCTACCGCGTGCTGGCCGTGGCGATGCGCGAGATCGAGCAAGGCGCCGAGGCGCTGACCATCGACACCGTCGAGCACGACCTCACATTCCTCGGCTTGGTCGCCATGATGGACCCGCCGCACCGTGAAGTGCCGGAGGCGATCGCCCTCTGCCGGCGGGCCGGCATCCGCGTCGTCATGATCACCGGCGACCATCCAATGACAGCGCTGGCCGTGGCGCGTAAGATCGGTCTGGTGCCGCCCGAATCCAGCGGACCCTCGAATCCCTTCACGCCCGTAATCGAGGGTGCGCAGTTGGACGGCATGAGCGATGAGGTCGTCAAGCAACTGCTCACCCCGTCCCATCGTGGAGAGCCGGACCCGGTCTTCGCGCGGATGGCGCCCCGCCACAAGATGCGAGTCGTGTCAATTTTGGAGGACATGAACGAGGTCGTGGCCGTAACGGGCGATGGCATCAACGACGCGCCAGCGCTCAAGAAAGCCTCAATCGGCATCGCCATGGGCATCGCCGGGACGGACGTGGCCAAGGAAACGGCCGACATGATTCTGGTGGACGACAATTTTGCAACGATCGTGAATGCGATCGAAGAAGGCAGGGCTGTGTATGCAAACATCCGTAAGTTCGTGACCTATGTGCTATCCCACAATGTCCCCGAAGTCGTCCCTTATCTTGGCTATGGGCTCTTTGGGATCCCTTTGGCGCTTACCATTCCTCAGATCCTTGCAGTGGATCTGGGGACCGACCTGGTTCCCGCCCTGGCCTTGGGCGCCGAGCGTCCTCACCCTGGCATCATGAAAGTTCCGCCTCGACCGCGGGCAGAACGACTCATGAATCTGTCGCTGCTCCTCCGCGTGTATACATTCCTCGGCCTCATCGAGGCGGCGATTGCCATGACCGCGTTCTTCTGGTTCCTGCGAGCGCAGGGCTGGACCTGGGGCACGCCGCTTGAGTGGACCGACCCTCTGTATCGGCAAGCCACCACGATCACATTCGCCGCGATTGTCGTAGCCCAGGTCGCCAACGTCTTCGCCTGCCGCTCGGAGCGAATCTCGGTCTTTCGGCTTGGCTTCCTGAGCAATCCGTTCCTCCTCTGGGGAATCGCCGTGGAACTCGCCCTCCTCGTCCTGATCGTGTACACGCCGCTGGGAAACCTCATCCTGGGGACCAAGCCGCTGCCTCTGTGGGCCTGGGTCCTGCTTATTTTGGGAGCCGCGGGTTTGCTGCTCGCCGAGGAGATCCGTAAGCTGGTCGCGACTCGCGTTCCCCCATCCCAATGCCGCGGCACAGCCGTCACCGGCGTGAGCAACAATTAGGCTATCTTCCAGAAACCTTAGTCCGCCAATCCCGTCATTGCCGGCGCTGGGGAAATCAGGGACAGGGTATCCTGTTGGCCTGACCTGAAACGCCTCACAGGCCGGTTCCGGCCCAGACCTCTAACCGCAGGGGCTTTTCTAAGGCATTGTTATTGTGATCATGCACTGGGTACTTCTATCGGCATTCCCTGGCATTCTGCATACAGTTTATTAGGGAGAAAAGCCACCGCTAGCTATGCCAACACGAATATTCGATGCCACAGGACTGGCACTCGATTTCTTCTTCCAGCAAGAGGAGAGGCTAAATGAGCAAAAGAGCAGCCATCATTATCAGCATCCTGATCGCCGTCTTTTGTAGTTCCTGGGTGAGCGCGCAGCTCGGGCCGGGAAACTCAAGGAGCGGACAAGTGATTTACGAAGAGCATTGCTTTCGCTGTCACGGTATGACCGGAAATGGAGATGGTCCCGAAGCCAGTCGTCAACTCGTTCCCCCAGCGAATTTTCATTCCCTTCGTTCTCGATCGAAAACCGACTTCGAATTGCTGACCATCGTTGAGTATGGAGTGGCCTTTAGCCCCATGCATGGGTTTCTTGGCCGCATGACTGATGACGAGCTGCTGGAGGTGATCAACTACATCCGGACGTTGGCGCCGTTCATCCCCAACCTCTGAGGTATGACCATCGAGCTTTCCGGGAGCACAAGGCATCGAGAGCATTTCCCTAGAGCCGGATGCGCTGTTGAAAACCCTCTCGCGTTCATGTAAAGAGAAAAGAGGTTCGTTTCCTCCAGATGGCACCTACATGCCCTCGGAAGCCTAGCCTGTGGCGCACGTCAAACCGTTGTACATTCCGCTGCCCTCTCAAGACCTGACGGAATCCGGCTACCTCATTCTCCGAGACGGAACTACGGCTACGATTCGCGTTGCCCAGCCCGCGGATCGTCAAACACTACAAGCGTTCGTTGACCGCCTCTCGCCCGATTCGAAACGACACCGTTTCTTTTCCGCATCTGCTCCGCCTGCGGAAGTAATCGAGTCTCTGTGCGACTCGTCCGATCCCCGCTCCAAACTGACACTGATCGTAACCCGGGTATGGGAAAGCGAGCTGAGGGTGATCGCAGCAGGTTCCTACCTGGCCAAGGATGAGCACACAGCAGAGGTGGCCATGGCGGTGGACGACGCCTTTCACGGCAAGGGCCTGGGCACGCTGCTGCTGGAACGATTGGCGCTGCTGGCAATCCG
>JAHZOA010000183.1 GCA_020028455.1 Armatimonadota bacterium
GACCAGCAACGCTATGCGGTCCTTCAGCCGGTTGCAGGAGCGATCCCGCCGGCGATCCCGTGGGATCGGGATGCGGCCATGGTCTTCCGCGTCGAGAACGACACGTTGGTCGCGATCGAGGACGAGGCGGAACTCGAGCGCGTTGTCGAAGCGCTCGAAGCCACGGATTCATACGACGACATCACCGTTCTTGACGGCTGATGCATGTGCGCCAGTTACTGTTCATCATCTTGGCGGTGGTCGTGGCAGCCGGCGTGGTCGCCATCGTGGCAGTCCGCCCCGTCAATCCAGACGGTGAGCCTCGTCTCGTCTTCATTCCATCCGGTTCATCGTCCGCTGAGATCGGCCGTCGTCTCGAGCACGCGGGTGTCATCAGTCGCGCCCGCGATTTTGTCATCGCGGTTCGCCTGCGCGGGCTGACCCGATCGCTGCAGGAAGGCGAGTACCGCCTCTCTCCCGCCATGGGGTTGCTTGAGATTGTGGATCGCATCGCGCGTGGTGCGGTCGTCCTCTATCCCGTGACGATCCCCGAAGGCTATACTGCCCAGCAGATCGTTGACGAACTCGTCAGGACCGGACTCGGCGACCGGGAGGAGTTCCTTCGGCTGATCCGTACCGGCGCGAAGGGGTTCGACCTCGAGTTTCTCGACGCGCTTCCGGGGACATCGCTCGAAGGATACCTCTTCCCGGACACCTATCAGATTCCACGACATCTCGACGAGCGTGCCGCGATCCGGCTGTTCCTGAATCGATTCGGCGAGGTTGTGCTTCCGCGCTGGCGTGAATCGGGCCGAGCGCGGGCGCTGCACCAGATCGTGACGATTGCGTCTATGGTGGAACGGGAAGCGCGCGTGCCGGCTGAGCGCCCGTTGATCGCCGGCGTGATTTACAATCGGTTGGCGCGAGGGTGGAAACTGGAAGTGGACGCCACGGTCCTCTACGCGCTTGGCCGCCACAAGCCGATCGTCACATTCGCCGATCTGAAGGTCGACTCTCCGTACAACACGTACCTCTATCCGGGACTGCCCCCCGGACCCATCGCCAACCCAGGACTGGCCGCCATCGACGCCGCACTCAATCCTGTGAAGACCGAGTACCTCTACTATGTGGCCAAGGTCGACGGATCGCACGTCTTCAGCCGGACGCTGCAGGAACATCAAGCGGCCGTGCGCCGGTACAGACCTTGATGTTACTCCGCTGGCTGGTGCCCTACCGATACTCTCGAGCCATCGAGGAGATCGACCTCCGGGCGCTTCGCGCCGACGGCATCCGCGGCGTGATTGTTGATCTCGACAACACGATCGTGCCGTGGAAAGCCTCGCAGCCGACACCGGCCGTTCAGCGCTGGATCGCCGACCTCATAGCCTCCGGTATGCAGGCCTGTATCGTCTCGAACAACTTTGCCGGCCGGGTCCGTACGCTGGCCGAGCATCTCCACGTACCGGTCGTGATTGGCGCCGTCAAGCCAACACCTTGGGCGTTCCGGAAGGCCATGAAAGTGATGGGCACAACCCCTCGGGAAACGGCCCTGGTTGGCGATCAATTGTTCACCGATATCCTGGGAGGCAACCTCCTCGGGTTGCGGACGATTCTCGTTGATCCCTTGTCCGCGCGCGAGTTTCCCACCACCATGCTCGTACGGCGGATTGAGCGGCTCGTGCGCCGGCGTGTGCTCCAGCACGTCCGGCCCTCGCCACACGCCTAACGGCGGCTTCCCGCGTGTATATCCAATGATGCACTCCCCTTAATTCGGCGAGGCGGGCATGGCACAGGCGCGCAGACAACCAGTCCATGCGGGGCGGGGATTGCTCCTGGCAATCCTATACATGTTACTCCTCCCAGGCATCAGCGGGGCCGCCTCGGCATTGGCTGAGGCCCGCACGGCGTATCTGCGCGGAGACCATGGAGTGGCCGTCGTCTGGTTGCGATCGCATCTGACCCGTCACCCCCGTGATGCCACCGCCTGGATGTGGATGGGAGCCTCGTACTACCAGCTCGGCTACCCTCAAGAAGCCGCGGCCTCGTTTTCTGAGGCGTACCGCTTGAAACCCTCCGGTGACTCAGCGTTGTGGTTAGGGGCCGCGTGTGTCGCTGCGGGGGATACGGGTAGGGCGTTCGCCGCGTTTCAGCGCGCCGTGAAAGCGCCGCGACCACAGACCGCTCTGCTGGCCAAACAGTGGCTGCGCAATCTCAGCGGGAGACGTATGCCCGTGCTGCCGGAGGGCGCGACGCCGGCGGAGTACGCCCATGTCGTGTCCTGGTACAATTCAAGTCTCGCGCCCCACCAGGTGGACGCCATCGTCCGTAGCGTGTTGTATTATTCCACCGCGTACCGTGTGGATCCGCGGCTGGTGATCGCCCTCATCGCGATTGAGTCCGGATTTCATATCACTGCCCATTCCCCGGCCGGCGCGTACGGCTTGGGTCAGCTCATGCCGGCAACCTGGCAATCGTTGAAGGTGCATCCGGGCGATCCTGTGGCCAACGTTTACGGGACCGTGCGCGTCCTGCGCGGTCAGATGGACCGCTTTGGGCAAAATCCATCACTCGCGCTGGCCGCGTACAATGCGGGCCGCGGCGCGGTCGAACGCCACGGTGGCATTCCACCGTACCGGGAGACGCAGTGGTATGTGTTCAATGTGCTCTCGTTATACCGTCACCTGACGGGCAGCTGATTGCAATTGCGAATAAGTCAGCTTACTAAAATACTCCAATTCAGGGCATAGACAATTCAAGGAAATGGCATCATAATTGCTATTAGCTTCAGCATATTCGCTTCTCCAACCGAGAAGGTTGGAGGAAGGATTTTGCTGGGACTCGCCGAAAGGCGATAGGTAAGAAGTAGGTTTTACCAACTTCATAGTGAGGTCTCGCGAAATGGCAAACTCAGCGTGAGCTGGGGGCGCAAAGCCACGGGACCCTCCGACCGACTGTTGGGGGGTTAGCCGGGCCGCCGAACGAGGCGTTTTTCATCCTCCTTCGCAGGCCTCGAGGGAGGATGTTTATTTATGGCGCGCACGAAGGTGCTGCAGCGTCAGGCCGGCCAGAACGGCACGGACACAGATTATCTCTTCCGTGCCTATCGTGTCTCGCGCGACACTCAGCTGCATGCGGAACTGACCTATCGGTTCATGCCGCTGGTGCACCAGGTGGCGCGGCGATATGCCCGCTCGGGGATTCCCACCGACGATTTACACCAGATCGGTTACATCGGCCTCATGAACGCGGTAGGCAATTTCGATCCGGGTCGCAGCGTGAAGTTTGAGACGTACGCGCGCCACCTCATCGCGGGCGAGATCAGGCACTATCTCCGGGACCAGGGCACGACTGTCCGCCGGCCGCGGTGGCTCTACGAGATGGACCATCGAGTCTCGCGCGCCGCAACTGAGCTCACGCAGCGGAAATCCCGGACCCCCGCGATCGAGGAGATTGCGCGCGAGCTACGCATCAGCCCCGACGACGTACACGAGGTTTTGCAGGCCCGGGAATCACTCCGGTTCGTGTCGCTCGACGAGGAGCGCGAGGGCGACGACGGCGCGCCCATGGCGCAGCATGATCGAATCGCCAACACGCACCTGA
>JAHZOA010000184.1 GCA_020028455.1 Armatimonadota bacterium
GGCATTCGCCTCTTTCTTCGGCGGCCCGGACCATACTGCCCGCCCCCGGACCGGTCAAGGTACGCCGTGACCCAGCTGTCGATAGCAGATGATGTGACCGGGTTCTGTAGCACGAGGTTTGACCGACGTTAGAGCCATTCTGGTTTGGGGAGTGGCGAATGGGTCGGGCAGCCGTGTTGCAGGAGATCCGCGTGATGCGGTTTGAGGATGTTTATGGGCGTTGGCGGTCTGGCCGGGTGTCGTGCGAGACGGCGGCGGATTTGCTGGGGATGTCGGTAAGTTCGTTTTTTCGGCGGCGGCGGCGGGTGGAGGCGGAAGGAGCTTCCGGCCTGATCGACGCGCGGCTCGACCGGGCCGCGGCCAGGCGGGCGCCGGTGGACGAGGTGACGCGGGTTGTGGAGCTGTTCGAGACGCGCTACTTCGATTTCACGGTGAAGCATTTTCACGAGAAGCTGGTGGCCGAGCATGCGATCGGGCGCAGCTACACGTGGACGAAGAACACGCTACAGGCGGCCGGCAAGGTGGTGCGGGGCAAACGCAAGGGGGCGCACCGGCGGCGCCGGCCGCGCAAGCCGATGGGAGGCCCGATGCTGCACCAGGATGGCTCGCGGCATGAATGGATGGCCGGGCAGTGGTGGGATCTCATCGTCACCATGGATGATGCCGACAGCGCGATTTACTCGGCCTTCTTCGTCGCCGAGGAAGGCACGATGAGCAGCTTCCGGGGGCTTCAGGAGACCATCGCGGCGCACGGCCTGTTCGGCTCGCTCGACACCGATCGCGGCTCGCATTCCTGGATCACGACGGCCGCCGGTACGATCGACCGGGACAACCCGACCCAGGTCAGGCGGGCCCTCGAGCAGCTCGGCATCGAGCTGATCCCGGCCTTCTCGCCGGAGGCGCGCGGCCGCTCGGAACGGATGTTCGGCACGCTGCAGAAGCGCTTGCCGCAGGAACTCCGGCTCGCCGGCATCGCCGACATGGCGGCGGCGAACCGGTTCCTCGAGGAGGTGTTCATGCCCGAGCACAACCGCCGCTTCCGAACCGCGGCGGCCGAGGTCGGCTCGGCTTTCGTCACCTGTGACCGGCGCGATCTCGGCGACATCCTCTGTATCCAGGAGGAGCGCACGGTCGGCAATGACAACACCGTCCGATACCATGGCCGCGTCCTGCAGATCCCGGCCGACCGCCACCGCCATCACTACGTCAAGTGCAAGGTGCGCGTCCACGAGCGCCCGGACGGCACGCTCGCCGTCTTCCATGGACCGCGCCAGCTCGCCCGCTACACCCCGGACGGCACTCTGGAGGATCCGGCAACTCTCGAAAAATCAGCCGCTTGAGACCGCTCGGCGGCGGCGCTGTGGATTTGTGGACAACGCTCCGCGTTCCCCACAAGTCGAGTAGGCACGGAGGATTATTCCCCCGCGCCTCTCACAGAACCGGACGTGCGGTTCACGCATCCGGCTCTTTGGCTTGATATATCAGAACTCCAGCGATAGCTGGGCCGATGCCTGCGGCGGGTTGAGATCGGTCCAGCGGGCTTTGAGCGAGGCCATCCGTCGATTGAACCACGACGGTGGATAGGCCCGAGTCATTGCCGGCCGGTTCGATTTTACCCATGGCCCTTTGCCGCTATACGCACAGCTGGTGGCCGCCTTGTGGCTGACCCCCTTGCTTTTCAGGTGTCGGACGAGGAAGCGTTGACGCTTTCTTTGGCGAACGATGATCGCCCTGATCCGGCGGCGGACATGGGCGTCGATGACACCCAGCCCGTGAGCCGCCTCCGGTGTACAGAGCCGGAAGTGGCTCATCCACCCGGTCATGTAACGGCTGATGTCGTCCATACAGGATGTAATGGATCGCCCCCAACTCGGAGGCGTCATTCCCCGTAGGGTCGTCTTCAGCCGTCGTTCTGCCTTCGCTGACGGAAAGATGGCGACGTCGTCGCTTCCCCCCTCCGTTTTGCAGCGAAAGCGGAACCCGAGAAAGTGCACTTCATCCGGTTTGCGGACGCCACTCTTCTCTTCGTTGACCTGGAGCCGCATGCGCTTCTCCAGGAATTGACGAATCGATGTCATGACGCGCTGGCCGGCCCGTTCGCTATGCACGAAGATATTCGCATCATCGGCGTAGCGTACGAATCGGAGGCCGCGCCGCGCCACTTCCTGATCCAATTCGTCGAGGACGATATTGGAAAGAATCGGCGAAAGCGGCCCCCCTTGCGGTGTGCCTTCCCGGACAGCCATCTTCGTTCCGTCCGGCATCACCACCGCTGCGGTCAGCATCAGGCGCACCAGGGTGATTATCCGTTGGTCCGTAACGCGCCGGGCGATCCGTGCCAAGAGGCGTTGATGATGAACTCGGTCGAAAAATTTGGCCAAGTCAACGTCAACCACCGTCTGATAACCCGCCGCGAGATATCCTTTTGCTTCGGCAATGGCGGTGTGAGCGCCGCGGTTTGGCCGGAATCCGTGACTGCTGGGATGAAAGGTCGGATCGAAGATCGGCTCCAGTATCTGGAGGACCGCCTGCTGAACGACCCTGTCGACAACGTTCGGAATGCCCAACCCCCGTTGCCCACCTCCGGGCTTCGGCAGCCAGACCCGGCGGACGTCGCCGGGCCGATAGCATTCCGCCAGCAAGTCGCGGCGCAGGCCGGCGATGATCGACGGGGCTCTCGCTTCCGCCATCTCCACCGTCTGGCCGTCCACGCCCGGCGCCCCCTTGTTGCGTACAACTTTAAGTAGCGCCTTGGCCAAGTTGGCTTCGGACGCCACCTCTTCGAGCAGCCGACGGGTGTCGGCCACGCAGGTGGCGGGGCCTCTCGTCTTCTTGCGTCTCGCTGTGTGCAGCAGAAAGCTTCGCCGTTCGGATGCGTCCGATGGCTCGTCCTTCCCGCCCCCCGAAGGGCTGTCGGCGAACACGAGGCCCAATTGCCGTGGTCCCGTCTTTCTCAATCCATCTCTCCCTTTGCTCCACCGGCTTTCACCGGCTTCCTCGCTACTACAAAGAGATCCGACTTCTGCAAGGGCATCGTCCCGTCGTCGTTGCCTCCTTCAGGTCTACCGCTCGCGCGGACCCTCGCAGATCTCCCTGGGTAAGAACACTGGATGTCCCGCCGCTCCCGCCCCTATTACCGCCCCGGCCTCGGTTGGATTTTGGGCGTCGCGTTCGGAGACACGCTGACCCGGCCGGTCCGGCTTGCTCGGGGGTTCACTTCCGTTCGGTGCTGCGGTGCGCCTCGGGCTTCTTCCCCACACGGCCTCGCGGCGCCAGTCCCATGGGCGTCTCTCGACGGCGGACACTGCGTGCAGTTGCCTCCAGCTCGCGGTTGCTACCAACTCGCCCCGCAAAGGACTCTCACCTCCAATCCAGTGCCCATGCCAGGCACACCGCCGCGTTCCCCACAACCCCACAGCGTCATCAACAACAGCAGCGGTCAATTCATGTGCTACCTAAATCGGTCATTTCTACTTGCTATCGACAGCCGGCCGGCACGTCTCGTTTGCCCGGCTGCGGCGAGAGCGGTGGCGGAAGCGCCCGATCACGCTGATTGGGCGCCGCCGGCTAGGTT
>JAHZOA010000070.1 GCA_020028455.1 Armatimonadota bacterium
AGAAGCGGCGGATGTCCACGCCGTTGCTCACGACCTCGATCGGCCGGTCGAGCTCGTAGCGCTGCAGGACGTCCCGCGCGTAGCTCGAGGGGGCGATCAACATGTCGGCCTTGCTGTAGAAGAAACGGAGGTACCGCCCAAGGTACGGGGCGAGGTGGTCGCTCATCCGAAAGGAGTTGGCAAAGTCTTCCGCGGTGGTGTGGCTGTGAATGACCAAAGGCCGGCGCCCGCTGTGCCGCTCCGTGAGGTACAGGGAAATGGGGCCCACGGAGTGCAGGTGGAGGATGTCAAAAGACTCGCTGGGATCGGTGGTGATCTGGACCCCTGCGGCCTTGAGAGCTTTGATCTGATTTTCGTGGGAGCGGCGGATTCCTCCGGACCACATCGAGGAATAGCCGGCCTCCAGGTAAATGCAGACCTTCACCATGCACCTCGAGCCTTGACTGTATTTGCCCGTGGGGAGGGTGTTCCCCTTCGGGGCGGCTAGGCTGAGGAGTTCATGGCGGAGGGAACGGCCTCCCGTCCCGAGATCCGTATGCATTCGCTGCGGGCAAGGGACTCGTCGACGAGGGCAACCGCGTCCAGGCCTTGCTCAGCACGCTGGACTTCGTCCAGCGTGGGCAATGTGCGCGGATGCGCGGGGACGAAGAGGCTGCAGCAGTCTTCGTACGGGCGGATCGAGATCTCATAAGTGCCGATCGCTTCCGCGCGGGCCACGATCTCGGTCTTATCCGCGCCGATCAGGGGCCGCAGCACGGGGAGCGCCGTCGCGGCGTTGATCACGCTCACGGATTCGAGAGTCTGGCTCGCCACCTGACCCAGGCTCTCCCCCGTGATGATGGCGAGCGCGCCCACGCGAGGCGCCAGCCGGTCGCAGATCCGCATCATCATCCGGCGCATGACCAGCACGCGCAGCGCGTCGGGCACCCGCAGTTGTATCATCCGCTGGATGTCGGTGAAGTAGATCACCCAGAGCTCGAGCGGCCCTGCGTAGTCGGCCAGGACCCGGCACAGGTCCATAACCTTCTCCTTTGACCGCTCGCTAGTGAACGGGAAGCTGTGGAAATGCACGGGCGTGATCACCGCTCCGCGTCGTGCCGTCAACCAGGCCGCCACAGGGCTGTCGATGCCGCCGGAGATCAAGGCGAGCGCGCGTCCACCTGTTCCCGACGGCAGCCCTCCCGGACCCGGGATAGACTCGGTGGAGAGGTACGCACGGTCGCGGATCTCGATGCGGGCGAGGAGGTCGGGCTTGCGCATCTTGGCGCGAAGGTGGGGGAACCTGGTGTGGATCGCACCACCGACCTGGCTGCTCGTCTCCATGGAGGTGAGCGGGAAGCGCTTATCGGCCCGCCGGGTATCCACCTTAAACGACGCGATATCCGGCCGGCTCTCAATCGCCTCCTCGGCCATCTCGATCGCAGCCGTGGTGATCGCGCCCAGATTCAGGTCGACATCGCGGACGTGACTCAGCGACACAACCCCGAAGACCTTTCGGAGTCGCTCCGCTGCTGGGTCAGCCCCGGCATCGGTCCGGACCAGGACGCGGCCGAAGGCCAGACGTACCTCCGCCCGTCCGAGGTCGGCGACGGCCCGCTCCACGTTCCGCACGAGCGTATCCAGGAAATAGCGCTGGTTCTGGCCCTTGAGTGCGATTTCGCCGTAGCGGAGCAGAAATGTGGCGCTCATTGAGTCTGTTACCGCACGAGCGCCCGGAGTTCCGCCACGGCCGAGATGACTGCGGCCTCAACGATCTCGATTTCATCTTCCGTAGTGAATCGAGAGAGGCCCAAGCGCAGGCTGCTCGTGGCGAGGTCCGGGTTCAGGCCGATGGCCAGCAGCACGTGGCTGGGCTCCACCCGGTGGGAGTGGCAGGCGGATCCGGTCGACGTGTAGATGCCGTCCATTTCCAGGCGGTGTAGCAGCGTCTCGCCTCGCACGCCCGGGAAGGAGGCGTTCAGGATATGCGGTGCGGCGCCCTGGGCCGGGGTGTTGATGCGCACGTCGGGTACCACTGCCAGGGCGGTGCGCAGCCGGTCGCGCAGTTCGGCCATCCGCCGGATCGCTTCATCGAAATCTCTCCCGATCAATTGCGCGGCAGCGCCCAGCCCGGCAATCCCCGGGACGTTTTCGGTCCCGGGTCGGATACCTTGCTCCTGGTCGCCCCCACCCAGGAGGGGGGCCAGGCGCACGCCCTTGCGGACGCACAGCGCGCCGGATCCCTTTGGCCCGTGGACCTTGTGCGCGGAGACCGACATGAGGTCGACCCCCCAGGCACGCGGCCGAAGCGGGATCTTCCCCCATGCCTGCACGGCATCGACATGGAAGACTGCCGCCCCGCCCGCAGCGCGGTGCCGCTTGATCGTGCGCCCAATCTCCTCGATGGGCTGGATCGTGCCAATCTCGTTGTTGATCGCCATCACCGACACCAGTGCGGTATCGGGCCGGAGGGCATTGCCGACCTGCTCGGGGGAGACGCGCCCTGCGGCATCGACCGGGAGCTCGGTGACCTCGAACCCTTCCCCGGCGAGGCGCCGAATCGGCGTCAGGACGGACGAGTGCTCGATCTTGTCGGTGACGATATGCCGTCCTTTCGTGACTCCAGCAACGCCTCGAATGGCGAGTGTGTTGGACTCGGTTCCGCCGGACGTGAACACGATCTCCTCCGGGGTGACCTCCAAGGTCAGGGCGACTGCTTCTCGGGCGGCCCGGACAACCCGCTCGGCGTCGAGCCCTTTCCGGTGGAGGGAGGAGGGGTTTCCGAAATTCGCCGTCAGCGCTCGGGTGATGGCCTCAACGACAGCCGGATGCGGCTTTGTGGTGGCGGCGTTGTCCAGATAGATCTCCCTCTTCATAGACGCACTCATCGTACCTCACCGTACGAAGGCCATACAAGAAAAGAGCGGGCGGGAGCAACTCCCGCCCGCTAGGCCCTGTGAAAACCCCTATCCTACGGCGGAGCGCTGTTCACGTTCTCGAGATGGGAAAGGAGCCATGGGACGCGATGTGTCTGCGCTCCTGCAGCTCCGGTCGCTGTAACCGTCACGTCGCCAAGACAAAATGCTTGTGGCCCGTTGGCGACAGTTGTCGCGACGACCGTGAAGGACCCAGATGCACCTGCTGTCAATGACCCACCGGGAGTTCCGAAGAAAGCAAAAGTCGCCACTCCCCCTGTTGGAAGCGCACAACTGGCGGGTATGGTGGCGCTCCAGGTCAGCGGACCTCCGGAGATGTTGGTAAAGGTTACTGTCCGGCTCACCGACTGAACCTTGTTCTTCGGCTGGAGCCACCCAAGGGAGAAGTTCGCAGGGCTGAAGGTCAGGTTGACGTTCCTTGCGCTGTTCAGGTTGATGCGCCCGCCACCCTGGGAGAGTCCGCTGCCCCCGAACACTGGCCGCTTGGCTCGCGTGACGAGTGCGGACTTAACCTGGTCCGGGTTCCAATCAGGATGGAGCTGTTTCAGAAGCGCGGCCGCGCCGGCGACGTGGGGCGTAGCCATACTCGTCCCCTGGAAGAACGCCCAATCGAAAACGCCGACAGTGGTGGGATCTACGGTGGACGATAGGACGTTGACACCGGGGGCCGCAACATCAGGCTTGAGCCTGTTGTCGAACGCCACGGGGCCCACGCTGCTGAATCCCGCGATGATGTCGGCATTCGGGCCCACGACCTCGGGCGCCCCGGACAGATCAGCTGTTGGCCCGCTGTAGGCGACGAGCGTCCCGTTAACTGTCGCCGTGGTCGAAGCTGCGGCCGCAGTCCGCAACGTTGTCCGAGCAGCCTGGCTGGCCATGGCCGCGTCGATCGTCGGGACCGGAGTCGTTCCATCCTGCGCCATAGCGATGGGATCCCCGGCCACGCTGTTGACGATGATCACCCCCGCGGCACCGGCACTTTGCGCATTTCGGACTTTAGTTGTGAACGTACAGGTCCCGCGGTCAATGACCACGAGTTGGCCAGCGTGGGGCGTGCCAGCAAGCGGGGTGCATGCCTGTGTTGCTGGACTGTTCGCTAGGCCCGCAGCCTGGAAGTTCCAGTTCGCAAGGGTTGCAGTCAGGGGCGGATCGAAATCGCCAAACTGACCCAGCGCAGCAGGAACCGTTGTTGTCCCGAACGTGACCGGAATGCCAATGAAATGAGGGTTGGTCGTAGCGGCTGCCGTCAGAGCACCAGAGGCGTTGCCAGGAGAGGACACGGTGTAGATTCCCGGCCCTGCATTCCCTGCAGCGACTGCCACAACAACCCCAGCCTCCGCGGCTGCGTTAACCGCTTGGGCCAGGGGATCGCCCTGCTCCGGCTGATGGACGGGCCCTCCGAGGCTCATGTTCAGCACATCCATGCCGTCGCTGACCCCATCTTCGATCGCACGAATAATCTCGACGGAACGGGCAGATGCTTGGTCGTTCGGAAAGACGTTGTAGTTCCCCAGCCATGCCCGGTTGGCTACACCGCTGAGCCCGGAAATAGTGACACTCCCGATCGTCGCGCTCGTGCCCGTATTTCCCGCGACCGTCCCGCCCACGTGCGTGCCATGTCCGTTGTTATCATCGCAGGCGTCAGCACCCGGGGGCTTCGGATATGCCCGCGCGACGATGATCTTGGCCGAAGTGCAACTCGCAAAGTTACTCGGGTTGTCGGCAATTGGGAACCCGGACGGCGCGCTGTATAAGGTAGGGTTGAAGAACGGGTGGTCCCGCTGTATCCCGGAGTCGATGATCCCAACCTTCATGCCCTCTCCGGCGAGGCCTTTCCCGGCTGCGGCGAGTGCGGTGTCCATCTGGGGACCGCCGATCAGGAGTCGGCTTATGTTCATCGCCGGTCTAAACTCCCGATCGATGCTTACCGATTTCACCCCCGGACCGGCCAATACCGCCTGCAGGTCTCGTCCTGAGAGAGTAATGGCGACGCCGTTGAGGCTCGTATCGTACTCAGCCTCTACAACAACGCTTGCGGCGTTACTACGCAGATAGCCTTTGAACGACGCTCGTTTTTCCTCGAGATAGCGCGCATAGCCCAAGGCGTTTCTGCTTTTCTTATCGAGCTTCTTGCCCTTGGCGGGTTTCGTGGCGCCGATCCCCTGGACACCACCTGTGTACGTCGCGAGTGGTGAATCTGCGAGCTGAACGATCACCGTGACCTGTCGACCCGACCTGATCGCCTCCTTGAGCGCCTTGTCGTTGTCGCCAATTGCCGATGTGGATATGCTATCGGTCGCCCGGCCTCCGCCCAGCGCCAAGGAAGTACTCCCGAAGAGCAGAGCGGGTATTAAGAGAAAGACCACGACTCGATGGACCATAGCAAACCTCACCTCGCTTCTCCTCCCTTCGTGATGCAACCCTAACAGACGCGGCACAAATCACCTCCGCTTCGTCCCCCGTTCTGTGATTAGAATGGCCAATAGGCTGGCGAACCAACGGCTCGCACTTAGTTTGGTTTCACTATACGAGGGGGGATGGTTTGGATCAGAAGGACAATTCTGGCGATCCTCGGTCTGTTCCTTTATTTTCACGCAACGAGGAAGTAACAAGTCCTTAACGAGCTTTGAACTTACGGTAGGTTCCGTGGAAGATTGACAGAAGGTGGCGCCTATGGTATAAACGGCGGCAATAAAAGCACTTGGACTTGGGCCACGAAGCCCCGCACCCGCGGGGCTTCTGTCATTGTTGGGGCCGGGACGCCTCCGACCGAGGCGTCTTTTTCATTTCTACATAGGGAGGAACGAATGAACGCCGCGGACACCGCCTGGATGCTCGTCGCCACCGCGCTCGTGCTCCTCATGACCCCTGCGCTGGGCTTCTTTTACGGAGGCCTGGTGCGCGCCAAGAATGCCCTCAACACCATGATGATGAGCTTCGCTGCTCTCGGCTGTGTCGCGATCGCATGGGCGCTGGCCGGGTACTCGCTGGCGTTCGCGCCCGGGTCTGCCTGGCTGGGGGATCTGTCGCGGTTGTTCTTGCACGGAGTCGGGCTGGCACCCAATGGCACGATCCCGCACGTCCTCTTCATGGCGTACCAGGGCACCTTCGCCATCATCACCGCGGCGCTCATCTCCGGGGCGATCGTCGAGCGGATGCAGTTCCGTGCCTACCTCATCTTCCTTACGCTGTGGAGCGTGCTGATCTACGCGCCGATTGCGCACTGGGTCTGGGGAGGAGGGTGGCTCGCCAAACTCGGCGCACTCGACTTTGCGGGAGGAACCGTCGTGCACGTGAACGCCGGGGTGGCGGCGGTCGTCGCCGCGCTCATCCTCGGGCCGCGCAAGGATTACGCGCGTCAGGCGATCCTGCCGCACAGCGTGCCGTTCACCCTGCTGGGCGCGGGGCTGCTGTGGTTCGGCTGGTTTGGGTTCAATGCCGGAAGCGCGCTGGGCGCGAATGCGCTCGCCGCCCTGGCCTTCGTCAACACCATGCTGGCCCCCGCGGCCACGCTCGTCGTGTGGACGCTGCTCGATCTGCGTCGTGGAGGGAAGGTGACCGCGGTGGGGGCCGCCACCGCGGTCGTTGTTGGGCTTGTCGCCGTAACACCGGCCGCCGGCTTTATTAGTCCGATCGCTGCGATCGCGCTCGGCGGCATCGCCGCGATCCCCAGTTACTACTGCGTGCTCTGGCGTCCGCGCACCCGGTTGGATGATTCACTCGACGTGCTGGCGGCGCACGGGGTCGGGGGGACGGTCGGCGCGATCTTGACCGGCGTGCTGGCGCAGAAGGTCTGGAACGGGGTGGCCGACGGCGTGCTGTTCGGCGCCCCGATGCAGCTTGTCGTGCAGATTGCGGGTGTCGCGGCCGTCGCAGCTTACAGCGCCGCAGGGACGGTTGTCATCCTGAAGGCGATCGCGTTGTTCATGCCCCTGCGCGTAACCGAGCACAGCGGCGAAGGCCTGGGACTTGATGTCAGCCAGCACGGTGAGGAAGCCTACGGGACCGGCGAGGGGGCCATCCTCGTGCTGCCAGATCTCATCCCGCCGGTGACGACGCCGGCCCCGGAGCCGGCAGGTGAGCGCGCATGAAGCTCGTGGTCGCGATCGTCCGGCCGGAGAAACTCACTGACGTATTAGAAGCACTGTTTCGGGCCGAGGTGCGAGGGCTCACGATCAGCCGGGTGCAGGGTCACGGCGGCGAGACAGAGCGGGTGACCACCTATCGCGGGAGCACGGTGAAGATGGAGCTCTCGGAGAAGGTGCGCCTGGAGATCGGGGTCTCGGATCATTTCGTCGAACCCACGGTAGGCGCCATCCTCACCGCAGCGCAGACCGGCGAGGTCGGCGACGGGAAGATCTTCGTGCTACCCGTGGAGCGTGTCTACCGCATCCGAACGGCCGAGCGAGACGAGGCCGCGGTCACACCCGTAGGCTGAAGCGGGCACCGCGGTAGTGGGTCAATTTGCGATGCCTCCAATAGGGCGCTTCCTGCTGGATGCGACGACGTTCACGATTCAGACCGAGTTCACCGGTCTCCGCAACTGGGTCCGGACCCAGTTGATGAGGGAAGCGGTCAATTGACCAATTTGGCTATTGACAGGTTTCCAGAGGACCTCAAGAAACCCGCAGAGCGTCCTTCCTGAATGCACCCTACGGGCGCGAGGATTGCCCCAGGATTGCTTTAGGCCGAAGAGCCCCCGAGCAAAGAGAGTCGCGCGAACCCGAAGCCCACTGGGCCACTCTTAAGAGGACCAAAATCGCCATGCTATATTTCGGCCATGAGCACAACCGTTCTTTCTCTTGTGAGTCAGCTCTCCAATCAGGAAGTCGTCGCGCGCGTGAAACTCCTTGCCCAGCGCGAGCGCGACGCGACCGCGACCCTGATTGCCCACCTCGCCGTCCTGGACGAGCGACAACTGTACCTCGCTGAAGGCTGTGCGTCGATGTTCACCTACTGTGTGCAGGTGCTCCATCTTTCTGAGTATGCCGCCTACAGCCGTATCGAGGCCGCACGAGCCGTTCGAAAATACCCCGTCATCCTCGACATGCTCGGCGATGGATCGGTGAATCTCACAACAGTGGGGCTGCTGGCGCCGGACCTCACGCCCGAGAACCATACCGGCCTCCTTGAGGCGGTCAGGCACAAGAGCAAGCGCCAGGTCCAGGAACTCGTGGCGCAGCTGCGACCCCAACTGTCAGTGCTGTCGTCCATCCGCAGGCTCCCCGGCCGGTACCACGCTGCTGCATCGATCCTGGTTCCGGATGCTACGACAGGCTCCCGGTCAATAGGCGATGCTGGCAGCCTGTCGTTTCCGACGCCCGCACTGTCTCCAGCGGTGGAAGCACCACTCCCGGCCGCCCGCAGGCCTGTCATTGCCCCCTTAGCGCCCCAGCGGTACAAAGTGCAGTTCACGGCGAATGCTGAGACGCACGCGAAGCTCCTGCAGGCCCAAGAACTGCTGCGCTCCCAGATCCCAGATGGCGATGTCGGCGAGATCCTCGATCGAGCCCTGACCGCGCTCCTCAATGACCTGACAAAACGGAAGTTCGCTGCCACGGACCGTCCCCGCGGGAGTGACACCGACCGTCCGCGCAGCAGCCGCGGCACAGTGCACGCGTCACGTCACATCCCGGCTGAGGTCAAGCGAAGGGTGTGGGCGCGCGATGGCGGGCAGTGCGCTTTCGTGGCCAGCAACGGGCGCCGCTGCACAGAGCGGGCGTTCCTCGAGTTTCATCACGTCATACCCCACAGTGCCGGCGGAGAAGCCACGGCCGAGAACATCCAGCTCCGGTGCCGCGCGCACAATGGATTTGAGGCTGAGATGGTCTTCGGCCGTCGCAACCACCGGCGTCGTGGCATGGACGGCGACCTATCGGTGATGAGATCCTCGAATGGGTCCGGACCGAGTAACAGCCTGGCACCAAGTCACAGCCTGGCAGATCAGCCACCCTGATGCTGCAAGGCTGAGCCCAGGATGCTGCGTTCATTAAACGTACCACCCGCATCGCCGTCCCGTTGACGGTGGATTTTTCGGCGTGTTACAATCCACGAACAATAGCGATGACGGGGAAGAGTACCCCGCAGGCGCTCTGAGCGAGCCAGAAGTGGTGCGAGCTGGCGGGCGGCCACGGGAGAACGATCGCCCCGGAGCAGCGGACCGAAACCGAACCCGGGAGTAGGCTCCGCCGGGACCTCGACCGTTACACTGAGGGCGGAATACGTTGTTCCGGCTGAGCGTCGGGCACATGGAGCGGTGACCGGAAGCTGGGTGGTACCGCGGAGCTGTCGTCCGCCCCAGAATGGGGCGGACCGTTTTGTTTTTGGTGATACTGATGCCCAAGTTCACACCAGTCTCATCCAAAATCGACTTCCCTGCCATGGAGCGAGACGTGCTGCGGTGGTGGGAGGATCAACAGACCCTCCAGCAATACCTCCGCCGCAACGAACGCGCGGCGCAGCGCTGGTCGTTTCTCGACGGGCCCATCACGGCCAACAACCCGATGGGCGTGCACCACGCGTGGGGCCGGACGTACAAGGATCTGTTCCAGCGCTAC
>JAHZOA010000185.1 GCA_020028455.1 Armatimonadota bacterium
GACGATCAGGCCGACGTCCAGCGAGCCGAAGACCAGGAACGGGTAGATGGCGTTGGGGATGATGTGCCGGAAGATGATGCGAAAGTCGTTGCCCCCCAACGCCCGTGCGGCCTCGACGAAATCCCGGCTCCGAATGCCCAGGATGTCGCCGCGCAGCAGCCGGGCATAGACCGGCCAGTTCACAATCGCGATGGCGATCATCACGTTGTCCAGGCTGCGGCCGAGGACGGCAACAACCACCACCGCCAGCACGAGCCCAGGGAATGCCAGGAAAACGTCTGTGAGACGCATGATGATTTCGTCGAGCCGCCCGCCGTAGTAGCCTGAGATCCCCCCGAGAAACAGCCCGATGACGACCGAGATGGCGATCACGGTGATGGAGACGCGGAAGGCCGTGCGCGTGCCCCAGATGATGCCGTAATAGATGTCGTACTGCCCTTCCGTCGTCCCGAAGGGGTGCCGTACCTGCGGCGGTTTGGGATCGCTGCTGAACCCTTCTTGTGGGATCAGGTAAGCGTCGCGCGAGGTAGCAGGCGGGGGTGCCAGAATCGGCGCCAGTGCCGCGATCGCGACAAACAGCACGATAATCGAGAATCCCGCCACCGACAACGGGTTTCTGCGCATCCGCCTGGTGAAGTCCGAAGGAATCGTCCAGAAGGCGATGACAAACAGCGCCAGCAGGATGAACTCAGCAATGGCCAGCGGGTAGCGCAGCACACGGTCGCGGGTGGCCGGCAGGACGAGCGCCGCCGCAAAGCACGCCGCCACAATGCCCGCCAGCGGCAGCAGGCGCGTCCGGTTCACCTGGACACCGCGCACCGCCGCGCTGAGCAGTCCCATGGTTACTGCAGCCTCACCCGCGGGTCGAAGTAGGCGTACAGGATGTCCGCGGCGAGGTTGCCGAGCACGGTGAGAGCGGCCACGAACATAGCGAATCCAGTGACCCCGGGGATGTCCAGCTGGTTTGCCGCGAACGCCCCCCATCGCCCGATGCCGGGGAAGTTGAAAATGGTTTCAGTGATCACCACGCCGCCCAGCAGGCCCACGAACGTCAGGCTGCTCAGTGTGATCACCGGAATGAGAGCGTTCTTGCGCGCATGAACGTTGATGACTACCGGCTCGTCCAGTCCCTTATCATCGTCAGCGTGAGCACGGGGCCGGCCAGGTGCCGGACCGCATCCAGGAAGATCCAGAGCTCCCCGTTGAGGAGTGCGTCGATGGTCATGACGTGGGTGTAGAAATGAAACTGCCCGGATCGCACGAACAGGTCCTGCTCCAGGGACAGGCGGCCCGGCGGAAACCAGTTCAACCGCCCGTACAGGATCATCAGGATCAGCAGTCCCCAGACGAAGCTCGGCAGCGACCGGAAGGAGATGGAGAACACGCGGGAGACGTGATCGATGGCTTTATCACGATGCACCGCCGCGGCCGTGCCGAGCCACACGCCGATGATCATGATGGGGATGAAGGAATACATCGTGAGCTCCAGCGTCGCGGGGAAGAACGAGCCAATCGCCTGCCTGACCGGCTGGCGGGCCGTCTGGGACCATCCCAAATTCCCACGAAGAAAGACTTCGCGGAGCCAATTCACGTATTGAATGTGCACCGGCTTGTCGAGCCCGTATTTCTGAATAATGGCCGGAAGGGCATTGAGCTGGTTGGGATTAGTGATGAAGGCCGCCGCCCGCATTTCCGGCGCGAGGAACTGGAGCAACGCGAAGATGAGAACCGTCACCCCGAAGGCGACGATCGGCAGCAGGACGAGACGCCGGCCGATATATGTGGCCATGGTGTCAACAAGGGGCGGCCCGGTGGGTCGGACCGCCCCCCACTGACTAATTCCCCCTAACTCTTCGACATCGGGTAGACATACGGCCCGAAGAACGCGGGGTTGTTGTACCACCCGCGCACCCAGCTCCGCATCACCTGGAAGCCGACCGGCTGCAAGTAGATTGTGGTGATGTCATTGAAGGCGATCTCGGACAGCTTAAAGTAGATCGCCCGCCGCTTGGCAGCATCGGTCTCGTTCCGCGCATCCACGATCAGCTTGTCCACCTCGGCGTTGGTGTACCCCTGAGCGCTGCCGTAGGTGCCCTTGCTGTGCTGGAACGGCGTCACGAAGTTGTCGGCGTCCGGATAGTCGGCCGCCCACCCGATGATCCACATCGGGAGCTTGCTCTGCCGGTACAGCGACAGGTACTGCGCCCAGGTCACCCCTCGCACGTCCACCTTGAATTTCGGGTTGAGCGCCTCGAGGTTGCTCTTCAGGACCTGCGCCGTGCACTGGCGGGTCGTATTTCCGCTGTTGAAGGCGACGCTGAACTTGAACCCGTTCGCCCAGACCTGCCCGCCGCGGGCCTCGCGGAATGCGGCCTCGGCCCTGGCGCGGTCGGTCGTGAACCAGCGCTGATTCGGGTTGTATCCGAACATGCCGGCCGGGATGGCTCCCCTGCCGACGATCGCCTTCCCCCGGTTGCAGTCGCGGATCGTGGTATTGTAGTCGAACGCGTAGGCAACGCCGCGGCGGACGTTGACATCCGCGAAGAAGTCCGCCGGCACACCGTTGCCATCCAGCCGGCCGCTGCCGACGTCCGGGTTTCCGCCACTCGTGTCGATCTTCAGGTTCATGTAGATCCCGGTCATGACAAGCTGCGGCAGGTCGTCGATCACTCGGACTCCTTGCACGCCCTCGACCTGGGACTGCTCGGTTCGATTGACGCTGACGATGTCGGCGTCACCCTGCTGGATCATCAGCCGCCGTGGTCCGAAGTCCTCCACCACGCGGTAGACGACCCGAGCGAGTTTGGCCGGCGCCCGCCAGTATGTGGTGTTGCGCTCCAGGATCGCCTGCCGGCCCTGGCGATCCCACTGCGCCAGCTTGAACGGGCCGGTCCCGTTGCCCTGGCTGAAGAGCTTGGTGTCTTCGGGCTTGGCCGGGTTGTTGAGTTTCGCCACCCCGAGTGGCGTGCCGTTCCAGTCGTCCTGCGCAATGGCCCACTTCCGGTTCACGACCATGGACCACTGCGCCATGATCGACAGGAAGGGCGCGTACGGCGACTCGAGGGTGATGCTGATGGTGTCGCCGCTGGTCTTGATCGCCTGGTTGGCCTTGTTGAACAGGGCGGCGTCAAGGGCCCCCTTGTCGTCGCGGGTCCCCTCTACACCGAGGATGGGTGACAGCAGGATCCAGGACGGGCCGCCGTCGCGGTCCATGAACATGAACCGCAGCAGCGAGTACTTCACGTCCTCGACCGTCATCGTGGAGCCGTCGTGGAACTTCACGCCGGAGCGGAGCCTGAACGTGTAGGTCTTGCCGTCCATGGAGATGCCGCCGTTTCTGACCGATGGCACCTGCGTGGCCAGCATCGGAACAAACTGGCCGGTTGAACCGCCGTTGAAGAAGATCAGCGTCTCGTAGACGTGCCAGAGGATGATCTCGGAGCTGGCCGTGTCGTACGAGTACGCCGGGTCGAGCGTCTCCGGGTCGCCGAACCGGACCAGGACCAAGGTGTCTGGGTTCCTCGTTGCCTGGCCCTGCGCGATACCCGTGCCGACCAGGGTCAGCGCCAGCGTCAGCACGAGCAGCGCTAATGCACTTCGAGTCCAATTCATACTGGTCTCTCCCCCTTCAGAGTGAACAGATCACTACCGTCTTCCGCGATCACCTCCCTGCGAATGCGTCTGCGCGCCCTCAGGCGGTCGTCGGCTTGAGCACCGCCGCCTTGCTGCGCTGATGCTTGAAGGGCAGGATCGGACAGGCCACGTAGTGCCCGTTGCCCCAATAGTCCACGAGCGCCGGATCATTGATGCGGCACGACTCCTGCGCGTAGAGGCAGCGCGTGTGGAACCGGCACCCCTTCGGCGGGTTGACCGGGCTCGGCACGTCGCCCGGCAGGATAATCCGCTCCCGGCGCATCCCGGGGTCCGGGATCGGCACCGCGGAGAGCAGCGCCTCCGTGTAGGGATGCTGCGGGTTGTCGAAGAGCTGCTCCACGGTGGCGACCTCCACGATCCGCCCCAGGTACATCACCGCGATGCGGTCGCTGATGTGCTTCACGACGGAGAGGTCGTGGGCGATGAACAGGTAGGTGAGGCCGAACTCTTTCTGCAGCTCGGCCAGCAGGTTCAGCACCTGCGCCTGGATCGAAACGTCCAGCGCGGAGACCGGCTCGTCACAGATAATGAGCTTCGGGTTCACGGCGAGCGCGCGGGCGATCCCGATGCGCTGGCGCTGGCCGCCGCTGAACTCGTGGGGGTACCGGTTGGTGTGATAGGGCGAGAGGCCGACCACCTCGAGCAGTTCCTGGACGCGGCGCAGCTTCTCTTTGCCCCGGGCCAGGTTGTGGATCTCCAGGGGCTCGCCGATGATGTCGCCCACCGTCATGCGCGGGTTCAGTGACGAGTACGGGTCCTGGAAGATGATCTGCATGTCCCGGCGC
>JAHZOA010000186.1 GCA_020028455.1 Armatimonadota bacterium
TCTATGAGCCGAGCACCCGTACGGAGCTGTCATTTGACCTCGCCGCAAGGCGGCTCGGCGCAGAAATGCTCCGATGCGATATCGATCACAGCAGCGTGCGGAAGGGTGAGTCGCTGCTCGACACGGCGAAGACGATCGAGGCACTCGGCGTAGATGCGCTGGTCATCCGCCATCCTGCGTCGGGGGTGCCCTGGTTGGTCGCCCGCCATGTGGCCTGCGCAGTCATTAACGCCGGTGACGGGATGCAAGAGCATCCGACGCAGGGGCTCGTTGATCTCCTCACCGTTCGCCAGCGCCTTGGACGGATCGCCGATCTGAAGATCACGATTGTCGGCGACGTGCGCCACTCGCGGGTCGCGCGCTCCGCAGCTTGGGGATTCAGCAAGCTCGGCGCACAAGTCACATTTGTGGGTCCCCAGACGTTGCTGCCAAGGGACTGTCGCGCGCTGCCGACCTACTGCACGACATCGCCAGAGGAAGGCCTCGACGGCGCTGACGTGGTGATGGCACTCCGAATGCAGCTGGAACGCCAGGCCGGAGGCGATGTGCCATCGCTCGCCGAGTATACGAACCGCTACGGTGTCACCGAGCGAATCATGGCGAGGACCGCGCCGGACGCGATCGTCATGCATCCTGGGCCGATAAACGCGGGGATCGAACTGAGCGACGATGTCGCCTGCGGCCCGAGGTCTGTGATCCACCAGCAGGTCACAAACGGAGTCTATGTGAGGATGGCAACACTATCTTGGGTGCTCGAAACAGCGTCTCCCCAGTCTACTGCAGAGAGTCCGCCACTCGATGGTGATCGTATTCCACAACCGGTTCTTGCTTACTCCGGTACTTCCCATTTGACGGGGAAGACGGGGTAGACGCAGTCTTACGGAGATCGAAATGGGTTTGCTGATTCGCAACGGCACGGTCCTTGATCCGTCCACCCGCGTCCAGCGGCGCGCGGATATGCTGATCATCGACGAGAACGTCGCCGCCATTGAGGGAAGCATCGCCCCCCAGCGCGGCGTGGATGTCATTGACGCGAACGGTCTACTCGTCGCGCCCGGATTGGTGGACATGCACGTCCACCTGCGAGATCCAGGGCAAACGCACAAGGAAGACATCGCTTCGGGCACCCTCGCGGCCGTCCGCGGTGGATTCACCACGGTGGCCTGCATGCCCAACTCCGCGCCGCCGATCGATCACCCTACGGTCGTGGAGTACGTAAAGAGCCGGGCCGGTGCTGCCTCCTGCCGTGTGTTTCCCATTGCGGCAATCACGAAGGGACAGGCTGGAAAGGAACTTGCCCCGATCGCTGCCCTGGCGGCCGCAGGCGCCGTCGCCTTTTCCGATGATGGCGTCTCCGTGGCTGATGCCGGCCTGCTGCGCCGCGCGATGTCGTACGCGTCAATGTTTGATCTTCCCGTGATCGAACACTGTGAGGATCTCACCCTCTCAGCGGGAGGCGTCATGCATGAGGGCTCCTGGTCTACTGTCTTGGGTCTCCGCGGCATTCCCGCGGTGAGTGAGGAAGCAATCGTGGCCCGCGACCTGCTGCTCGCTGAGGAAACGGGCGCCCGTCTCCACATCGCGCACGTCAGCACGGCGGGCAGCGTGCGGCTCATCCGTGACGCGAAGGGCCGTGGCGTGAGGGTCACGGCAGAAGTCACACCGCATCACCTGGTTTTGACGGACGAAGCCGTGCAAGGATTCGACGTGAATGTGAAGATGAACCCCCCGCTGAGGAGCGCCGATGATGTTGACGCGATGCGCGAAGCGCTGATCTATGGGACGATCGACGCGATCGCCACCGATCACGCTCCGCATGCGCCCGAGGAGAAATCGGTCGAGTTCGACGCAGCGCCATTCGGCGTCGTCGGCCTGGAGACCGCGCTGAGTGTGGTGTGGACGGCGCTCGTGCAGACTGGTCTCCTGTCGCCGGTGCAGATGCTCCAGAAGATGAGCGCGGCGCCGGCAACGATTCTCAACATCCCTGGTGGTCGCCTGCGGGTGGGCGAAGCAGCCGACCTCGTGCTCATCGATCCGGATCGCCGCTGGACCGTGGATCCCTCGACCTTCGTCTCGAAATCTCGGAACACGCCCTTCGAAGGTTGGACGCTGACCGGCAAGGCGGTCATGACGATCGTGGGCGGCGTGATCAAGTACGATGAACTAACGGGGTTAGGTGTTCGGGGTTCGGGGTTCGAGAACACTGAGCAAGCTGGCGTGCTTAAATGACTGCGTCAAATCGAGCGAGAGTAATCCCCTCAGCAGAAGAGTCCCGAACCCCCAACCCCGAACCCCGAACCCCGTCCTTGGGTGTCGAGATCGCCGGTATCCAGTTCAAGAACCCGGTGCTCGCGGCACCCGGCCCGATGGGTTTTGGCCGCGAAGTGCAGTCCGTCATTGACCTGCGGGCATTCGGAGGATTCGTCACGAAGTCGGTGACCGTCGAACCACGCGCCGGCAATCCCTACCCGCAGATCGTCCAGACGCCGGCAGGCTGGTTGAACTCGCTTGGGCTGCCCAACTCCGGCCTGGGTGCGTTCATGACAAAAGACCTTCCGTTTCTCCGCACTCTCGATATCCCGGTCGTGGTCAGCGTCGCTGGAGAGTCAATCGACGAATTCGTCACGCTCGTGGAGTGGGTGAGTCAGGAACCCGGCGTGGCCGCGGTCGAGATCAACGTGGCCTGTCCCAACGTGCGCGCCGGACTCACGTTTGGCGTCGCGCCAAGTCTCATAAATGAACTCATCTCGACGCTGCGACCGCGCAGTCCGCGTCCTCTCTTCGTCAAGTTGACGCCGAACGTGGCCGATATCGCGGCCGTCGCGCGCGCCGCTGAAGATGGGGGGGCCGATGCGCTCGCGCTCATCAATACGATCCTGGGCCTGTCGATTGACGTCGACCGGCGGCGGCCGAAACTTGGAGGCACGACAGGAGGTTTGTCCGGACCAGCCGTGCGGCCTGTAGCAGTGCGCATGGTCTGGGAAGTGGCCCGTGCCTGCAGCATTCCCGTGATCGGGATGGGCGGGATCTCCAGCGCCGAGGATGCGTTGGAGTTCTTTATCGCCGGCGCGCATGCCATCGCCGTCGGCTCAGCGGTCATCGACAATCCCAACGTTGCAACGCAATTGTGCAACGGACTCACGCAATATCTCGAACGGAACAACATGTCCTCGATCAGCGAAGTCGTCGGCACATTGGAGATCACGGTATGACCATTGAAACCCGTCGCGTTCCCATTCGACTTGCCCGCGACGCGGGCTCGCTCATGGCCTCCGGCCGCTCCGAGTCGAATGCCCTGAGCGAGCAAAGCGAGTCGAAGGGCGCCCGCCAGCGCCTCATCGTCGCCCTCGACTTTCCCTCTCTCGCTGACGCCACCGAGATGGTTGGCGAGCTCGTGTCGAGCGTTTCCTGGTTCAAAGTTGGAGCTGAGATCTTTACGTCGTGCGGCCCGGACGCCGTGGCCATGGTGCGGGCGTTCGGGGCG
>JAHZOA010000187.1 GCA_020028455.1 Armatimonadota bacterium
GGGCGGACGGCATTGTCGTCGTGCCGATGAACACCGTGTTAGAAGAGGGAACTGAAGTTGAGGTGAGAGTGTTTGGCTAGACGGACAACGACAGGGAACGAGGGAACGAGGGAACGGGGGAATGCAAAAAATGCGAGGTAAAGGAAGGAAGTCTGATGCCCGTTCCCGCGCTCCCGCGTTCCCGGGTTCCCGGGGTGGCCTCACGCACGTTGACTCCGGTGGGAAAGCCCAAATGGTCGATGTCTCGGCAAAACCCTCGACCGTCCGCGAAGCTGTGGCGCGCGGTGAAGTGCGGATGCGTCCGAAGACGCTGGAATTGATTCGGAAGAACCAGATGGCGAAGGGCCACGTGCTTGCGGTCGCGCAGGTTGCGGGGGTGCTCGCCGCCAAGCGCGCCGACGAATTTATCCCGCTGGCCCACCCGCTGCCTCTCAGCGGAATCGACATCACGTTCAGTACGAATGGCCGCGCCAGCGCGATCGGCATCGAGGCGAGAGTGCGTACTGCGGCGCAGACGGGCGTAGAAATGGAAGCGCTCGCCGCGGTCGCTGCGGCCGCGCTCGCGATCTACGACATGTGCAAAGCTGCCGACCGCGAGATGATCATCGGTCGAATCCGGCTCGTGCGGAAATCCGGCGGACGACGCGGCGACTATCGCCGGAAGGGTGAGGGGTGACGGCCGACCTCCACGGCATCAGGGTCGCAGTCCTGACCCTCAGTGATTCGGTATCGGGTGGACGCGCCAAAGACATCAGCGGCGAGGTCATCGTAAACACCGTCAGTGCGTTGGGGGCGGAGGTCGTCGCCCGCGACGTGTTGCCCGACGATCAGCCACGGATCGTTGCGAAACTCAAGAGTTATGCCGACGAGATCAAAGCTGACCTGGTCCTGACGACCGGGGGGAGTGGCGTGGCACCACGGGATGTGACGCCGGAAGCGACGCTGGAAGTGGTGGACCGGCTCGTCCCGGGTCTCGTCGAAGCGGCGAGAATTCAGACGTTCCAGAAAACGTCCATGTCGATGCTGTCGCGAAGTACCGCAGGTATCCGAGCGCAGACGCTCATCATCAACCTTCCAGGAAGTCCGAAAGCGGTACAAGAGTGGCTCGAGATCCTCTTGCCCGTGTTGCGGCATACTGTCGATCTACTTCGTGGGACTTCGACCATCCATCCATGAGATCGGCCGACCACTGCTTCGTCTGCGGAAAAGATAACCCCATTGGCTTGAAGTTGAAATTCGTGAAGGTAGGAGAGGGCGTGCGCGCAGAGTTCACCCCCTCGACGCTTCACGTCGGGTACGACGGCGTTGTACACGGCGGCATCATCGCGTCGCTGATCGATGACGCGCTCGCCAATGTCTGGTTTGCCCGCGGTCAGGAGGCGCTGACCGCCAAGATTGAGGTCCGCTTCCGCCATGAGATCCAACCCGGCGATCGGCTGATCATCTCCGCTCACCCGACAGGGGCGAAGGGCGGACTCATGACCGGACGCGCAGAGGTGTCGCGGGCCGACGGCGTCGTCGTCGCCGAAGGCAGTGGGTTCCTCACGGTCAAGCCGGCGAAATGACGACCACTAATGTCGCCTGCGAAGCAGGCCAACGACGCACAGAGGCCGAGCTGCAGCGAGGCCGGGGGAATTTCGCTTGGTGCCGGGTTAAGTGATCGTGTTCCGCTGGCTGTTCTTGCCAGTCATGATAGTAGCGCTCGTCGTGGTCATACGGCAACACGCCGGTTACCTGCGCCGCCTCCGGCCAGCCACGTTCCGCGCGTTCCTCGAGACGGCGGGTTGGCTCATTATTACGCTGGCGTCCGCGGCCGCACACTGGGGCGGATTCGAGAGCCCCGGGACGCGTGTCGTGGAGGTTTCTGCTTTCGTGATCGGCCTGCTGTTTGTGGCCGTCGGAACTCACACTAGGCAGGCCGCACATCCTGGATGAGCACCGAGCAAAACCACGAGCGGTTGATTGCGACGAATCGAAAGGCCCGCCACGATTATCACATCGAGGAGAGCGTCGAAGCGGGACTGGTGCTGACCGGGACCGAGGTGAAGTCACTGCGGACCGGACGGGCGAGCCTCCAAGACGCGTTCGCGCGGGTCGAAGCCGACGAAATCTGGCTCTACCACCTGCACATTCCCCCCTATGACTCCGGCGGGTATGCCAATCATGATCCCCTGCGCCGGAGGAAGTTATTACTGCACCGCAACGAGATCAAGCGCCTCTTCGGAAAAGCACAGCAGAAAGGCTACACGCTGGTTCCCCTCAAATTGTACTTCAGGCACGGTGTGGCCAAATTGGAACTCGCCCTCGCCCGTGGGAAACGCGAGTACGATCGACGCGAAGAAATCGCCAAACGCGATGCCGACCGGCAGATTCAACGGGCAGTCCGGGGCCGACGGTCAAACGCCCGGTAGCCCACCGAAAACCCTGAAGTCAAGCCACAGTACCTTTCCCCCAAAGTAAGCTGCCTGCCGGCCCTTCTGGGGTGAGTTTGACTGGGGAGGGCGCTTAACGGGCATGTTCAGGACGAGTAGAGAGGAGGGGCGCGCGCATGACCACTCTACTCGCCCTGATATTCAGTGCGGCGAGCACAATCGTGATAGCCGTGCTGGGCCATCAGTTTCACCTTGCCCACTTTCACCTCGTCGGCGGTATACCCGTGGGTTCAATGGCCATTGGAGGGGGTGCTGCGCTTGGCGCTGCACTCGCGATCAGGCTCACGAACAACTACGACACGGACGACTTCAGGATGCTTGCCTACGTCGCCGGCTTTCTTGCTTACTCGCTGGTCATCGTCGCCGACTATACGGCGCTTCAGTTCCGCGTGGGGGATCGCGTCTTGCCCGCAACGGAAATCATGAACGTGGCACGGTATCTCATGTTCCTGGTTGAAGAAGGCGCAAAGTCCACGGCGGCGGTTCTCCCGAAGTGGGTGCGGATCCCCCCGCAGATTATGTTCTGGCTGGGCATGGTCCGCCTGTCCGTCGAGATCGTCGGCACGCTCGTAGCGACAGGATGGGCTCTGTCGCTCGTTATAGGCGTCCCGTTCTGCTGGCGCAACCGTCGTTTCTACGAGCTCAAGTCCCTGGTGGAGAGCGCGAATACCTCGGCCGTCCGCGAATGGGAACTGGCTGTGCATCAGCGTCGGCCGATTGAGGCTAGGGCGATCCTGGCGCGCGTGCGGGCGGGTAAGCCACAGTCTCAGGATCGGGTATGGACCCGAATCGTGATCCATCAGTGCCCCGGGTGCCTGGCCGGTCGCGTGCGGATCGAAAAGTGCAAGCGAGGCCCAGGGTTCATCCGGGCCGAATCTCAGGATGAATTCCTGCTCGACCAAGCACGCGGTTCTGCCATTTTGGCGACCTAAGGAAGGTCTGCACCAGTCTACACGGTCTACACAGTCTTCACAGTCTCAAGAATGTCTTATGATCGGCTTGAGTCCCTACTTGTTCAAGTATGTAATGAAGCCTGAGATC
>JAHZOA010000071.1 GCA_020028455.1 Armatimonadota bacterium
TGCGTGCCGGGCTGATGTCCTTCCTTTAGCGTGACGAATGCGGCGATCGCCTGCCCTTTGACATCGTGCGTGACACCGATCACCGCCGCCTCGGCGACCGATGGGTTGTCGACGAGAGCCGACTCGACCTCATACGTCCCGATCCGATGTCCGGCGACGTTAACCACGTCGTCCACGCGTCCGAGCAGCCACATGTACCCATCCTGATCTCGTTTCGCCCCGTCACCGGTGAAGTAGACACCGGGGAAGCGGTCCCAGTATTGATGTTGATAGCGCTCTGGATCGCCGTAGATACCGCGCAACATCGCCGGCCAGGGGCGTGTCAGCACGAGATAACCGCCTTCGTTTGCGCCGACCGGCTGGCCGGCCTCGTTCAAGATATCCGCGCTGATCCCGGGCAGCGGTCGCGTCGCCGATCCCGGCTTGAGCGTGGTCAGGCCTGGTAATGGAGTGATTAGGATCATTCCGGTTTCCGTTTGCCACCACGTGTCGACGACGGGGCAACGCCCGCCACCGATATGGGTGTGATACCAGATCCAGGCCTCGGGGTTGATCGGTTCTCCCACGGTTCCCAACAGACGCAGCGACCCGAGGGTGTGCTTTTCGGGGTAGGAGGGTCCCCATTTCATAAACGTACGAATGGCGGTCGGCGCTGTATACAGGATCGTCACTTTGTATTTCTCGACGATGGCCCAGAAGCGATCTTTGTCTGGAAAGTCGGGGCTGCCTTCATACATGAGCGTTGTCGCGCCATTCGACAGCGGGCCATACACAATGTAAGAGTGCCCCGTCACCCATCCGATGTCTGCTGTGCACCAGTAGATGTCGTTTTCTTTCAGGTCAAAGACCCAACGAGTCGTGAGGTTTGTACCGACCATGTACCCTCCGGTTGTGTGAACGATGCCTTTGGGTTTGCCGGTTGTGCCGCTGGTATACAGAATGTAGAGCAAATCCTCACTGTCCATCTCCTCCGGCGGACAGTCGGCCTTCGCGCGGCTCATGAGCTCGTCCCACCAGTGGTCGCGTCCCTGCTTCATGGATGCGCCTGCCTTGTCGCCCACACGGCGTACGACGACGGCATGCGCAATCGTGGGGGTGCCGGCGAGCGCTTCGTCTGCGTTGCGCTTCAGCGGTACGATGCTGCCCCGGCGCCAGCCGCCGTCCGAGGTGATCAACACCTTTGCCTGCGCATCGTTAATGCGGTCGCGGAGCGACTCAGCGCTGAATCCTCCAAAAACAACGGAATGAGGCGCGCCGATGCGCGCGCACGCCAGCATCGCGATGGGCAACTCGGGGATCATCGGGAGGTAAATCATGACGCGGTCGCCGCGGCGTACGCCGAGCGACTTGAGAACGTTGGCGAACCGCTGGACTTCTTCGAACAGCTCCCCGTAGGTCAGCGTCCGCGCGTCCCCGGGTTCACCTTCCCAGAGGATCGCGATTTTTGTCTTCCGCTGCCCTTTCGCATGGCGGTCGACACAGTTGTATGTGATGTTGGTCGTTGCACCGACGAACCATTTCGCATATGGAACGTTCCATTCAAGGACGCGATTCCATGGCCGGTACCAGTGCAGTTCGCGGGCGGCCTCTGCCCAGAACGCGTCGGGATCACGTTGCGCCCTCGTGTAGATCTCTGGATCGCGCGCATTTGATTGCTGCCGGAACTGTGGTGGGGGATCAAAAGTGCGAGCTTCCTGCAAGAGCGCTTCGATGGTCCGGTCGGGCATGGCAGTCCTCCCTGTCGAAAATCATGAAAGGGATTCGCCGCTTGGCAGCGAGATTCCGTTGCCCCGGCTCGATGAGGGCCCTGGACCGGGGACCCGGCAATCGGCTATGGAGTGACTTAGCTACGGGTCCCCTTGTCCAAGGCTCCTATCGCGCCATGGTGTTGGGACGGGTAATTTGACGTTCGAAGGTTATTTAGATGAAGACAGGGAGGCGATTGCGTCTTCTGCTGAATCAAACATCGGGATGAGCTGTTGCACCCGGGCGATGTCCAGGATCCGCCGCGGCGACGTCCCTGCGGGAGCGACCACGAAGAGCTGCCCCTCATTATGCGACAGTCGGTCGGCGAACCGAAGCAGCGTATGGATACCGCGGCTGTCAAAGTACGTGGCGTGGACAAGCGACACGATAACCTCGCGAGGGACGCTCGACATGACGCCGTTGAGGATCACTTCAAATTTGTCGGCGTTGGAAATATCGAGATCGCCCCTGACCTCAACAAGTGGGACCCCCATCTGCTGCTGAAGTCGGAACTGTCCCTCGTCAATCATCGGAAAAGTGTTGGCGTCCATCTGTCGGTACCAGTACACTGCTAAGAAGGTGTTTCCCCCACGCTCCTGCAGGTAAACACCCCAAAAGAGTGCTGTGCTATACTCCGCGCCGTGAGTGAATTTCGGTTTGAATCCTCTGCATCTGTGCTTGGTCCCCGGCTGGGCCGCTTGCATACGCCCCGCGGAACCATTCAGACTCCCGCGTTCATGCCTGTGGGCACGAACGCCACGGTGAAAGCGCTCACACCCGACGAATTGCGGGAGATCGGCGCCGAGATCATTCTGGCGAACACCTTCCATCTATATCTCCGGCCTGGGGCCGACCTGATCGCGGGCGCGGGCGGCCTGCACCGGTTCATGCAGTGGGACGGCCCGATCCTTACCGACAGCGGCGGTTTCCAGATCTTCAGCCTGGCGCACCTGCGACGGCTGACCGATGAGGGTGTGACGTTTCGCTCACCCCTCGACGGAAGCGAGCATACATTTACGCCGGAGCGGGTGCTGGAGATCCAGCGTGATCTTGGCAGCGATGTGGTGATGCCCCTGGATATTTGTTCCGGGTTTCCCCTCAACGACGCGCAGGCCGCCGAGGCTCTGCGTGTCACAGTGTTATGGGCGCGTCGTTCAAAGGAGCACGGGGTGGGGTCGCGACAGATGTTGTTCGGCATCGTGCAGGGTGGCTTCTCCCCAGCATTGCGCCGAGAGGCCGCGCAGCGCACGGCAGAGCTCGACTTTGCAGGGTACGCGATCGGCGGGATCAGTGTCGGCGAGCCACCCGAGCTGTCGTCCGCCCTGATCGAGGCAGCCGTGCCGCAGTTGCCAGGGGACCGGCCACGATATCTCATGGGCGTCGGGTCACCCGCGAGGCTGCTGGAGGCCATCCAGCGAGGCATCGATCTCTTCGACTGCGCCCTGCCGACACGCGTGGCGCGCACCGGCACGGTCTTCACGCGATCCGGGCGCGTCAACCTTCGCAACGCCCAATACCGTGAGGACCACGCGCCGCCGGATCCGCAGTGCACCTGCGCGGTGTGCCGGCGCTACACGCGCGCGTACCTGCGGCACCTGTTCAATGCGGACGAAATGCTGGGCCCGCGGCTGGCCTCGTACCACAACCTATTTTTCCTGTCACGGCTCTTAGCAGACGCGCGGGCGGCGATTGCAGATGAACGCTTTCAGTCGTGGAAACAAGATACACTGCAGACCTATACGACGAGCTGGTAGATGCGTGAGTAGGTAACGATCCCGAGTCGCCGAATCTAACCGAGTTGCATCGAGTGGGAGGTGCGCGGTGATTTTTCTCCAGGCTACGGGGACACGGTTTCCGAGTATCATCGTGTTCTATGTCGCCCTGTTGGTCGTCTTCTATTTCTTGATGATCCGCCCTCAGCAGACGCAGCGACGCAGGCGGAGCGAGATGTTGGGAAAGCTCAAGAAGGGGGACCGCATTGTGACGATGGGGGGGCTGCACGCGACCATCCACGATTTGGAGGATGATACGCTCACGCTCGAGCTGGCACCGAACTTCCGTGTGAAAGCCGACCGCAGCGCGATCAGCTATGTCCGTTCGAGAAAGAAAGAAGAGGCGCCGCCAACGTCAACGCCGTTACCGCCGGTGATACGATGAAGAGCCCTCGAGTCACTAGCGAGACGAGGGACCCCGGACCGGGGACCCGGCAATCGGCTATGGAGTGACTTAGCTACGGGTCCCCTTGTCCGAGGTCCCTCATCTTGCTGACCGCGAAACAGGTCAGTCGAATGGGCATAGTGATGGAGCAATGGCTGAGCTAAGTGAGAAAGTTGTTCAGAAGACCACGGGGATAACGCTGGATGATATCCGGCGCGATCCCGAAGTGGAAGCCTATGTCAACAAGGCCAACGAATACACAGGCGCGATCGGGTATACGGAGCACGGGACACGGCACGCCACGCTCACGGCCAACATCGCGTATAATACGCTGAAGCGACTGGGGCATCCGGAGCGCGACGCACAGCTGGCCGCGGTTGCTGCCTACATGCACGACATTGGGAATCTCGTCAGCCGTGTGAACCACGAGCACACCGGCGCGGTGCTGGCGAACCGAATCCTGGAACGCCTGGGCGTGGATCCAGTTGAGCGGGCGATCATCATGGGAGCGATCGGAAACCACGAGGAGCGCGGCGGGGAGCCCGTCAGTCCGGTCGGCGCCGCGGTCATTCTGGCAGACAAGTCCGATGTGCACCGCTCCCGCGTCCGCAATCCCGATCCAACCACGTTCGACATCCACGACCGGGTGAACAATGCCGTTGAGCACTCGTTCCTCCGCGTCGACGAGAAGAACAAACGTATCATCCTCGAGCTGACGATCGACACGAAGCTCTCGCAGGTGATGGAGTACTTTGAGATCTTCCTCAGTCGCATGGTGATGTGCCGCCGAGCCGCGCAGTTCCTCAGCTGCGAGTTCAAGCTGCACATCAACGGCGCGAAGCTGCTCTAGGCTCCCGCAGGACTCTGTTTCCAGAATCCCGAAACTTCACCCAAGATTTCATAGATTTTTCACGTGCCGATACTTGTCGTCGGGGTCAACCACAAGACCGCTCCCCTCGAGCTGCGCTCGCGTGTCGCTTTTGCTGACTCCGAAGCGTCAAAGGTGCTCTTCGCAATCCTGGCGCTGCCAAGCGTCGAAGAGTG
The DNA here is from genome assembly GCA_020028455.1 of Armatimonadota bacterium. Classification (GTDB taxonomy): domain Bacteria; phylum Sysuimicrobiota; class Sysuimicrobiia; order Sysuimicrobiales; family Kaftiobacteriaceae; genus JACPRY01. The sequence goes on from JAHZOA010000071.1 coordinate 4,948, forward strand.
CGTGCTGCTCTCGACCTGCAACCGCACCGAAGTCTATGTCTACGCTTCACACGATCCAAGTTCCGACATCCTGAGGTCCCTGTGCAGTATCAAGGGCCTTCCGGTGACGACTCTGTCGGTTGCTTGTGTCTCCCTGCAGGGGGCCAGTGCAGTACGCCATGTGTTCCGGGTGGCGGCAGGGTTAGAGTCCATGGTGGTAGGCGAAGCGCAGATCCTGGGTCAGGTGCGCAGCGCGTACCAAACAGCACGTGAGTTGCATACCACGGGCCCGGTGCTTAACCGCGCCATGCAGCTGGCGATGGGGGCCGGACGGCGCGTCCGCCGCGAGACCGCTCTGGGTACCCGCAACGTGTCGGCGGCTCACGCGGCTCTATCGGCGTGCCGGCAGACACTCGGGTCGATCGATGGACGGCGCGTTCTCATTATCGGCGCCGGTGAGATGGCGGCCCTTGCGATGAAGGTCTTTGCTCAGGCGCACGCCCGCATCACCGCCGTGGCCAACCGCGACTTGAATGCCGCGCAGGTGCTGGCCGGCCGGACGCACGCGCGCGCGACCGCGCTTGACGGCCTTCCTCGGGTCTTGGCGGAGGTTGACGCGGTGGTCGTCGCCGTGGGCGCCGGCGAGCCCGTGCTGCGCCGCGATCACGTGGAATCCTCAGGCCGCATGCCGGCGCTCCTTATCCTTGACCTCGGGATGCCGCCCGGGGTCGACGCCGATGTCGGCGCGCTGCCAGGTGTCATTGTCTACGATCTGGACAGATTGTCCGAATTCCTACCGCCGGTTCCCGCTGATGCTATTGCTGCCGCCGGACTGCTCATTGACGAGGCCGCGGACAGGTTCATGCGCTGGTATGCTTCCCGTGCGGCCCAGCCAATTGTGGCCGGGTTGCGCCGCCGCGCGGATGAAATCGCGGAGCTGGCATATGAGCGGTTGCAACCCAGGCTTCAATCGCTCGACGCGCGCGGTCAGGCTCGTGTGCGCGGGGCGATGCATACCGCTCTGCGCCGGCTGCTCCACGGTCCCACGGTACGGTTGAAGGAGGCTGCAACGAACCGGCGTGTGCTAGAACTCGCCAAAGATCTATTTGATTTGAACGGGGAGGAGGAGCAAGGGTGAGGCGCATCGCAACGTCGGCCTCGGCCGCCGTCTTTGAAGAAAGCGAACGGCTGTTTCCCGGGGGCGTGAACAGTCCGGTGCGCGCGTTCCGGGCGGTGGGCGGCCGGCCCATCGTGGTCCGCGAGGGCCGAGGCGCGCGCGTCGTTGACGTCGACGGACGGGAGTTCCTTGACTATATCTGCTCGTGGGGCGCGCTCATCCTCGGCCACGCTGCCCCTGAGATCCTCGCGGCGATCCACGACGCCGCTCAACGCGGAACGAGTTTTGGGATGCCGACGCCATACGAGGCCGAGCTGGCCAGACTGATCCGTGATGTGGTGCCCTCGATGGAGCGGTTGCGCCTGGTGGCATCGGGTACGGAGGCAGCAATGTCGGCTCTGCGCGTCGCTCGCGCATACACCGGACGCAACCGCATCGCCAAGTTCGCCGGCTGCTACCACGGTCACGCAGATCACTTGCTGGCCCAGGCGGGATCGGGGGTCGCAACATTCGGGCTGCCCGACAGTGCGGGCGTTCCTCCTACAGCCGTGGCCGAGACACTGGTACTGCCGTACAACGATCTCGAGGCGGTTGAACAAGCCTTCGAGGCGCTTCCCGAGGAGATCGCGGCCGTCATCGTGGAGCCGGTTGCCGCGAACGCGGGCGTGATCAGACCAGTACCCGGATTCCTGGAAGCGCTGCGCAAGATCACCGCCGATCACGGCACGCTGCTGATCTTCGACGAAGTCATCACCGGGTTTCGTGTGAGCCGCGGCGGCGCTCAGCAGCGTTATGATGTGCGCCCTGACCTCACCTGCCTTGGAAAGATCATCGGGGGCGGGTTGCCGATTGCGGCGTACGGTGGCCGCGCCGAGATTATGGAATGGCTGTCGCCGCAGGGACCGGTCTATCAGGCTGGCACGCTGGCCGGAAATCCGATCGCCGTGGCCGCGGGGACGGAAACGCTGCGACGCCTGGCGGACCCTGCACTCTACCAAACTCTCGAGAGCCGGGCCGCTGCGCTGGAGCGCGGTCTGGTGGAGGCGATCGAGCATGCAGGCGTAGCTGCGTGCGTCGCTCGTGAGGCATCGATGCTCACCGTCTTCTTCACGCCTACGCCGCCTCACAATTTTGCGCAAGCGGCCGCGGCGGATCTCCACCGGTTCTCCCGCTTTTTCCACGGGATGCTGCAGCGAGGTATCCTGTTGCCTCCTTCGCAGTTTGAAGCGTGGTTCATCTCAACGATGCATACGGATGATGACATTGACCTGACCGTGCGCGCCGCGGCGGCGGCACTGCGGGAGGCGGCGTAGTGCACGGGGGATTTGTTATCGGGACGCGAGGCAGCCGGCTGGCGCTGAGCCAGTCGGAGCTGATTACCGCGAGTCTGTGCAAGGCGTTCCCCGACCTCGCCATCCGAACGCAGATCATCCGGACCACGGGGGACCGCCAGCCGGATCTCTCTATCGGTGAACTCTCAGGTGTCGGTTTCTTTGTGAAGGAACTGGAACTCGCACTGCACGAGCGGACCATAGACGCGGCCGTCCACAGCATGAAAGATCTCCCATCCACCGACACAGCTGGGCTGGTGATTGCGGCGATTGCGGAGCGCGACGACCCGAGGGATGCGCTGGTCGCGCGAGGGGGAATGACGGTCGGCATGCTGCCCCGCGGGGCGCGGGTCGGCACGAGCAGCGTCAGGCGGGCGGCATGCCTGCTGGCGATGCGTGCTGACCTGACGATCGTCCCGATGCGCGGCAACGTGGACACGCGGGTCAAGAAAGTCGATGCCGGCGAAGTCGATGCGGTGTGTCTGGCCGCAGCAGGGCTGCGGCGGGTCGGCCTGGACGATCGGATCACGCAGTGGTTTTCAGTGGAAGAGATGCTTCCGGCCCCGGGCCAGGGTGCACTCGGCGTGCAGATGAGTGAAAAGGACAGTCGCCGGCAGCAGGTAGCAGCAGCAGTCGATCACGCACCGACGCGCGCGGCAGTGCTGGCGGAGCGGATCGTCCTGCGCAGGCTTGATGCCGGTTGCAGCCTGCCGCTTGGTGCCTATGCCGTCGTCGAGAGTGACCGGGTAATCATACGAGCGGCAGTGATGTCGCTGGACGGCACGTACAGCGCTTCCGTAGAACATAGTGGTCTAGGGCACGAGTGGCAGGCCGTCGCGGCACGGGCCGCGGAAGATCTGCTCGCACAAGGCGCGGGCCTGCTTGCGGCGGCCGGGCGATGACCGGTCGGCGGATCGTTATCACAAGACCCCTGGAGCACGCTGAGCGACTAGCGGCAATGCTCCAGAAGCTTGATATCGAGCCTGTCGCTGTCCCCGCGGTATCGTATGAACCGCCGGCGACGTACGGCCCACTGGACGGTGCTATCCATCACCTCGATCAATACCAGTGGGTAGTGTTCACCAGCCGGACCGGCGTGCAGGTCTTCTTTGAGCGCATCGCCGCCGAGAGTGGATGGTTGTCAGGTCATCTCCGGTGGGCAGCGGTGGGCCCGGGCACGGCAGACGCTCTGCACGCTCACGGTATCGAGCATGTCTGGACTCCGTCGCGATATCTAAGTGCGACTCTGGGAGACGAGTTGCCCGCGCAGCATGGAGAACACGTGCTGCGGATCCGAGCGGACACAGCGTCCCCGGTGCCGGCTGAGCGTCTTCGATCGCGCGGCATAGAGGTCGACGAAGTCGTCGCCTACCGCACGGTTGAGGCGCCTCCGGAATCGGTGCCGCTTCTGAGGAGGGCAATTGTCCGCGGGGTCCACGGCGTCATCTTTACGAGCGCGTCGACCGTGCGAGGATTTGCGCGCCTGGTCCAACATGCAGATCTCAACGATGAGGTCGCGCCCCTTATCCTCATCGCGATCGGTCCAGTGACAGCAGACGCGATCCGCGCATTAGGATGGCCGGCGCCCCTGATGGCGGATGAGCACAGCCTTGACGGGATCGCAGCGCTATTGCAGAGGAGGCAGAGTGATGCTACAGGTGTCGCGCGAGGCTAACCTCTTACTGAGACCCCGGCGAACGCGCCGCACCTCTGCCGTGCGTGCCCTGGTGCGCGAAACGCGTCTCGACCCGTCACGGTTCATCTACCCGTTGTTTGTGCGCGAGGGGCGGGGAATACGTGAGCCGCTTCCGGCAATGCCGGGACAGTGGCGG
>JAHZOA010000188.1 GCA_020028455.1 Armatimonadota bacterium
TCCACGGCCGGATCCAGGCCGGTCGGCTCACGAACGATTGAGACGCCGATGCTGCTCCCGACGGCGTTGGGTTTCACGACACAGGGGTATCCCAGGTCGCGCGACACTTGTTGGTGGACATGGCCGCGGTCGCGCCATGTGTCGACCGTGACGCTCCTGTACGCCGGCACGGGAATCCCGTGCCACTCAAAGATCTGCCGGCTGCGCAGCTTGTCCATTGCGAGCGCGCTCGCCAGCACACGAGACCCCGTGTAGGGAATGCCGAGCAGCTCCAGCAGCCCCTGCATCGTGCCATCCTCGCCGTATGGGCCGTGCATGGCGATGAAGGCGATGTCAACCTGCTCACGTTCGACGACTTCCTCGATACTGACGGGGTCCGGGGTTCGGGGTCCGGGGTTCGGCAGGCTCCCGTGCTCCCCCGCTCCCGCGCTCCCGGGTAGTTGCAGCAACTCAGATCGCGGAAGCCACTTCCCCTCTTTTGTGATTTCCACTGGAAGAACGCTGTACTTCTGCGGGTTCAACGAGCTGATGATCTGCAGCCCCGTGGTCATTGACACAGCGCGCTCAGGCGAGGGGCCTCCCATCAAGACCGCAATCCGCAGGCGTTTCTTCTTCATTGAACCCGGCACCAAGCAAAATTCTCCCGGCCTCGACCTAGCTCGGCCTCTGTGCGTCGTTGGCCCACTCCGTGGGCAATATAGTGCTCGTCACTAATCTTGTCCACCCGAAGCCGCGCAGTCAACTGAACCCGGCACCAAGCAAAATTCTCCCGGCCTCGACCTAGCTCGGCCTCTGTGCGTCGTTGGCCCACTCCGTGGGCGATACTCGTGGTCGTCACTGCTCGCGGTGGCAAGGGAACCGGTGGCAGACCGCTGAAAAGTGCGGGAGCCACCCGGAGCGTTCCTGTGACCCAGCGCGACATCGAGATCATCTTGATGCGGCAACTCGCAAGCTATCTGGTTGTGCCCATCTTTGTCGTGGACACGAAAGGTACCCTACTGTTCTACAACGAGCCGGCCGAAGCGTTGATTGGACGCCAGTTCGACGAAGCCGGTGAGATGCAGGAAGCTGACTGGACCACCGTCTTCAAGCCGCGTGATGAGCATGACGCCCCACTTCCGTTGGACAGTCAGCCGCTTGTGATCGCGCTGCGCCGTCAAGTGCCGGCGTACCGGAGAGTCCGCATCACAGGCCTGGACGGCGTCGCGAGGAGTCTGGAAGTGGTGGCGTTCCCCCTGCAGGGCCAGGGTAACCGGATGCTCGGCGCCGCGGCGATGTTCTGGGAGACGGACCACAAGTGAAAGTCACCTTGTGGGGAACTCGGGGGTCCCTCCCCAGCGCCGGACCCGACACCGTTCGTTACGGAGGGAACACTTCGTGCGTCGAAGTCCGCAGCGAGAACCGCACACTCCTCGTTCTTGATGCCGGGACCGGGATCCGGAGGCTGAACGGCACCATCGAATCGGACATCAAACGCGTATACGTCCTGCTTACGCACCTGCACATGGATCACATTCAGGGGTTCGCGTTCTTCGAGCCGTTGCTGCGGGAGAACGTCCAGGTGCACGTTTACGGGCCACCGTCAACCACGCACGATCTCAGAACTCGCCTGACGAAGTATCTTTCGCCCCCGCTCTTCCCTGTCCGGCTGCGTGACCTGCCCGCGCAGGTCACGTTGCACGATGTCCCACTGGGGAAGTTCGACGTCGACGGGTTTCAGGTCGAGTGCGATCTCGTGACGCATCCCGGTCCAACGGTGGGATACCGGATCTCTGAACGCGGTTCGTCCCTGGTCTATCTCCCCGATCACGAACCGGCGCTGGGAGCAATGAGGTTCCCGGTGAGCGCGCAGTGGACGTCAGGGTATGACCTTGCCGCGAATGCAGATCTGCTCATTCACGATACGCAGTATACATTGCCCGAATACGCCGAGCGCGCGGGGTGGGGGCACAGCGCGATCCAACACGCGATCGCGTTTGCCAAACTGGCGAGAGTGAAACGCCTGGTCACCTTCCACTACGACCCCGGGCATTCCGATGATTTCATCGATGGCGTCGTCAGAGACGTCGCCGGTAATTCCAGACTGCCATATGAGCTGACGCCGGGCCAGGAAGGCATGACCTTTCACCTGCGCTAGCGCCTCCGTGAGCTGGTTATCGAAGGATGGGCGTCTCATCCTCGCCGCACGCGGCATACGCACATTTGCTTACGGTTTCTTGAGCGTGCTGCTCGGTGTGTATCTCGACGGTCTGGGCTTTTTGCCGTGGCAAGTCGGGGCAGTGTTGACCGCGACGCTTACCGGATCTGCCGCCCTCACGGTTCTATTTACGAGAGTTGCCGATCGCTATGGTCGGCGGCGCATGCTCATGATCAGCGCTTTGCTGATGGCCGGCGCGGGACTGCTCTTTGCCATCACGAACCGGTACCCGCTGCTCATCCTGGCATCGCTGACGGGCACGATTGGTGCGACGTCAGGTGAGGTCGGACCGTTCCTCTCGCTGGAGCAGGCGATCCTACCGCAGACTGCATCGCCGCAGCGCCGCAACCTGCTCTTCGGCATTTACAACACCGTGGGTGGTCTGGCGGGCGCTGCTGGATCGTTGTTCGCCGCGACACCTGCGTTTTTGAGGACGTGGCTCGGAATTACCGAACTGTCCGCGCTGCGCTTCATGTTCGTGCTCTACGCTGTCCTCGCGACGGCCGCCTTGCTGCTGATTCTTCGACTGAGCGAGGCGATTGAGCTCACGCCGGAAGACAGGCTCCTTGGGGGCCGGCTTCACGAGTCCAAGCCGATAGTGCTCAGAATGTCCGCACTGTTTGGTCTGGACTCCCTCGCAGGCGGGTTCGTCGTCCAGAGTCTCATCGCGTTCTGGTTCCATCTCAGGTGGGGCGCCGGTCCAGAACTGCTAGGCCCGATCTTCCTCGGTGTGGGTCTTCTGCAGTCGGCCTCGTATCTGGTCGCGGCCCGCGTCGCCGATCGCATCGGGCTGATCAACACGATGGTGTTCACCCATCTTCCGAGCAACGTGCTGTTGATGCTGGTCCCTTTTGCGCCGACGCTCCCGGCGGCAATCGCCCTCACGCTTGCGCGCCACGCGCTGTCCCAGATGGACGTTCCCACACGGCAAAGCTATATCATGACGGTCGTGGCGCCGGGGGAGCGGGCGGCAGCGGCGGGATACACAAACGTTGTTCGCAATCTGGCCGGGGCCATCACGCCGATCATCTCTGGATACGCGATGCAGGTGGTCTCGCTCGGACTTCCATTCATCATCGGCGGCGGCCTGAAGATCGTGTACGACCTGACACTGTTCGCAATGTTCCGGTCGGTCCGGCCACCAGAGGAGTCATCGTGATCAAAGCGGTAATTTTCGATCTCGGCGGTACCCTGATAGAGCGCGGCCGTAAGAGCTTCGAGCCGGGCAACGCGACGGCCCTCAGAGAGTGGCTCCGAGGTCGCGGCCA
>JAHZOA010000072.1 GCA_020028455.1 Armatimonadota bacterium
GTTCCCTGTCGTTGTCCGTCTAGCCAAACACTCTCACCTCAACTTCAGTTCCCTCTTCTAACACGGTGTTCATCGGCACGACGACAATGCCGTCCGCCCTCACCATCGACGTGATGATGGCCGACCCCGAGGGAAGTGGAGCGGCCCAGATTGTCCCATCGCGCTCCTCCAGCGCAACACGCATGTGGTCTTCCCGGCCTCCCGGCGACACGGTTTGCGTCAGCCGTGCGTTGATCACGAGACCAAACCGGCGCCCTTCACGCAGGCCGACGAGGCCCTGGATGACCGGCCGGACAAACTGGTCAAAGGTCACCATCGCTGAGACGACATTGCCCGGCAGACCAAAGACCGGCTTTCCGTTGCAGACGGCGAGGATCGTGGGCTTGCCGGGCCGGATCGCGATGCCGTGGACAACGATCCCAGGCGGCCCGAGCGCTGCAATTGCATCAGCGACGACGTCCTTTTCACCCACCGAACTGCCGCCTGAAAGAATCAGAACGTCGGAAGCCGCGTGCGCAACTCTGACGCGATCCATGAGCACGGCGAGGTTATCCCCCAGGATCCCGTGAGGCTGAGCAAGTCCACCCGCTTCGTCGATCAGGCCGGACAGGGTGTAGGTATTCATGTCATAAATCTGACTGCCGCGAATCGGCTGCCCTGGAGCCACCAGTTCATCGCCGGTGACGATCACACCGACATGTGGCCGGCGGTAGACTGAGACTTCCGGACGGTTCAGTCCCGCGAGGAGGCCGAGATCCTGGGCGCGGACTCTACGTCCAGGACTGAGGAGCAGGTCCCCCTGGTGAACATCTGCGCCGCGTGGCACGACGTTCTCCCCCGACCGTACAGCCCGCTCCACCGCAACCGTGCTGTCCGCCCGTACTGTGTGCTCCTGCATGACCACCGCATCGGCGCCCGTCGGTATAGCGCCCCCCGTAGGCATGCGGGCGGTCTCGCCGGACGCAACGCGCAGTCCGACCTCTTCACCCATGAGCACTTCACCCACCAGTGCGAGGATCACCGGTGTTCCTGAGGACGCGCCTTCAGTATCTGCAGCGCGCACCGCGTAGCCATCAACGGTGGAGCGGGGAAACGCCGGAAGATCTGCCGTTGCGCTGATTTCCTCCGCAAGCACGCGGCGGAGCGCCTCGAACAACGGCACTCGTTCGATGCCCAGCGGCGCGGGATGAAACGCTGCAGCATATCGCTCGCGTGCTGCGGCAGGACTCAGGAGTGAAGTGAAGGCCTTCATGACGTCTTCTAAGTGTACGGCGGAGTTCGGGCGAGTGTCCAGCAACGCTCAGATGAGCTTCAGTGCACGGCCGACCCGGTTGAACGCGTCGAGCGCTTTCTGCAGATCCTCGCGCGTATGTCCAGCCGTCACAATGGTGCGGACTCGGGCTTTCCCGCGGGGAACTGTTGGAAACGCAATGCCGAGCGCAAACACTCCTGCTTGAAAGAGTTGGTCGGAGAGGTCCATGGCCAGCCGCTCATCGCCGACGATCACCGGGGTGATGGGAGTCTCACTCGCGCCGGTGTTGAACCCGAGCTGCATCAGCCCCCGCTTGAAGAACTTCGTATTGTCCCACAGTCGCTCAATGATCTCGGGTTGGTCCTGCACCAGGCGCACGGCCGCGAGCGCCGTCGCCGCGACCGAGGGCGGATGTGACGTGCTGAACAACAGCGGCCGCGCCCGGTGGATGAGAAAATCCACCAACACCTGGCTGCCTGCGACGTACCCACCCTGACAGGCGAATGCCTTCGAGAGCGTCCCCACCTGCACGTGCACGCGCCCGTGAAGATTAAAGTGGTCGACTGTTCCCCGCCCTGCCCGCCCGAGCACCCCGCTGGCGTGTGCATCGTCCACCATCATGATCGCACCAAACTCTTCGGCAAGCGCAACAAGCTCGGGGAGAGGCGCGATGTCGCCGTCCATGCTGAATACGCCGTCGCTGATCAAGAGCACGTGCCTGACTCCGCGAGATTCCTCGAGCAAGTGCCGCGCCGCGGTGGTGTCCTTGTGCGGATAGATCTTTTTCGTCGCGCCGGAGAGGCGGGCACCGTCAATGATGCTGGCGTGGTTCAATTCATCGCTGATGATCACGTCGTCTTTGCCGAGTATCGCGGCAACGGTGCCCGCGTTGGCGGTGAACCCCGATTGATACAGGAGCGTCGCTTCGGTGTGTTTGAACCGGGCCAGCTCCTGCTCGACCTGCTTGTGAATCGCCATGTTCCCGGCGATCGTGCGAACAGCGCCGGACCCGACGCCGAGCTCATCAATGGCCCGCCGGGCAGCCTCTTTCAGTGTGGGGTGATTCGCGAGGCCGAGGTAGTTGTTTGAACAGAGGTTGACGACCTCTTTGCCGTCGTACCTCGCAACCGGCTCTTGAGGGCTTTCGAGCAGTCGAGGCCACCGGAACAACCCACGTTCTCGAAGGTCATCGAGCTCTCTCTCAAGGTATTTGAGTGGATCCACGGCGCTACAGGTACAGAATCACCTTTCCTGCGGATCCCGATTGGAGGAGCTCAAAGGCCTCTTCGAATCGGTCGAGCGGCAGCCGGTGCGTGATGACCGGGGTCACATCCAGCCCGTTTTTGAGGAGCGCGGTAGCCTGTTCCCACGTCTGCCACATCTTACGGCCAAAAATACCCACGAGGTGCGCCTCCTTGAAGATTACGTCGGTGCCGATATCGACGGGCACAGGGGCGCTGGGCAGCCCCAGAAGCGACACCCAGCCGCCGTTTCGGAGCGCCTTCAGCCCATCGCGCAGCCCATTCGGATGGCCCGACATCTCCAGCACGACGTCGATGCCCTGCCCACCGTTACCCTCGCGGATGCGCGCGGGGACGTCCTCGGTCTTTGCGTTTACGACGAGATCGGCGCCCATCCGCCGTGCGAGCGCGAGGCGGGGCTCAGACACGTCCGAAGCTGCGACGAAGGCGGCCCCCGCCATGTGGCACACCGGAATGGCCATGAGCCCGATCGGTCCGCATCCGATCACGGCCACGCTGCGTCCGACCAGCGGAGCCTCGAGCGCGGTGTGCACGGCGTTGCCCAGCGGATCCATGATGGCCGCCACGTCTCGGGGAATCGAGGGTTCAATCCGCCACGCATTCTGCGCCGGCATGGCCAAGAATTCGGCGAACGCGCCGTCTCGGTCAACCCCGATGACCTCCAGCCGTTCGCAGATGTGTGGCGACCCGCTCCGGCAGCTGCGGCACATCCCGCACGCCACATGACCTTCACCAGAAATGAAATCTCCGGGCTGTAGCGCTGCGACGTTGGGAGCCGACTCGACGACGGTGCCGCAAAACTCATGGCCGATGATGCGCGGGGGTTTGATGCGCGAGCGCGCCCACTCGTTCCAGCCGAAAATATGCAGGTCTGTGCCGCAGATGCCGCCGGCAAAGACTTGGACCAGCACTTCGCCCGCCCGGATCTCCGGCTTCGGAACGTCAACGAGCTCGAGACCGGGACCGGCGTCCGCTTTGATTAAAGCCTTCATCGCGCCGGAGCGCTAATCAGGGATCGATAATCGTCGAGGGTCTTTTGAATGTCGGTCGGGTGATCGTCGACCAGTCGAGCGATCAGCTGCAAGGTTAAGGCGACGGCTTCCTTCTTGTCCTTGACGTGCGGATCCGCCGTGAGCACCGTGTTGAGCGAATAGCACCGGCAGGCCCGGTGCATCACGCGGAAGAGCTCAAACTCCTCGCGCAGTGTCTCCGGCGCGTCGCCCCGCCGTTCGAACGTGTCAAACAGGCGGTCCATCCCGCGCCCGCCGTGCCGGGCAGCATCTACCTCCAACGCCTTCACATACGCCTGCTCCTCACTATCGTCGACGGCGCGATACGCGTTGTACGCGATTTCGCGTTTCTTGTCCGGCGTCTCCCCGATCAGCAATCGGGTGAAGAACGCCGGCAGCAACAGCGATTCAGCGACCGAGCGATCCTCTTTTGCCCGCCGCAACAAGATGACGGTCGATAGTTTCGTCGGTTCCATGGGATTGATGAACACGCGGTTCGCGGGTAACACCTTGCTGATGTCCAGCATCGCGCGCGCGTTATCGAAGGCGATCATGCGGGCCAGCAGGTGCTTGACTTCGTCGCGCGAGTGCTCGGCGAAATACTGCGTGACCTCGCCGCCCTCGGCCCGGATCGCCTCGACGAGATCTTCGAGCATCTGATCGTGCTGCCTCAAGAACGCCGGGGAGACGTCGGGCACGTTCTCCATCTTCGACCGCAGCATCTGCATTGCGGAGAGTGGAAAGTTCTCGACCAGGTTCGTACGAAGGTAGAAGATCTTCTCGGAGGTGAAGGCAAACGCCTCGAGCGGCGCCGAAAAATCGAGGGCCGACACGGGCACCGTGACTTCGCGGCTCTCCAGGTCCAAGCCGGTCAGGGTAGCGTCCGCATGGTGGGCGGCGTCGGTTTCCAGCCAGCGGAAGACGGGGTACCCTCGCAACTCGCGTCCATTCGGCATCGCGACCCGCATCGGGTGGATGCGCCTGCCGTCCTGCGTCGCGTAGGTGTAGCGCACGTACACCCAGTCGTCGGAATGGAAGCGAGTGCCCGGGAGGTGCATGAGACCGTACGACGATGTGCTCTTGCCGGTCCCGGTCGGGGCGATGTACAGGACGCCGCGTCCGTCCTTCTCAACGCAGGCTCCGTGGATCGAATGGATCCCGTGCTCCTCGGCGAGCACCCGGCCGACGGCTCCCAGCACCCAGCTTTTCAGCTGGCCGTAGTACGCGGTATTGAAGAACACGATCGTGCTGGTCTTGCGACTATAGTAGGCAGCTTCTTGCTGGTCGCTCACGCCGCCCAGGGCGAACACGGTCACTTGCGGATCGCGTGGCGGAACGAGTCCTGTGATAGACTGCCACTCTTCGGGGCTATACCAGTTATCAACCCAATAGTCGAAGAGATGGTCAGAATTGGTCGTGGCGCGGACGCGGACGCCATGGATGATGACGTCCTGGCGGTAGACCGGCCTTCCGGTTTCGCGGGTGATGAAGCCGACGGCCGCGTTGACGAGGGCGTCGCGCTTACCTTCCTCACGGTCGATGGCTTTATCGTTGATCGCCGTGCGGGTCTTCGTACGAGTAATGCAGTTGGCCGCCCCAATGGGTGTTCCCATCCACTCAATAGCGTGCGAATCAGGCGGTGGGGGAAAAGTATAGAATTCTGGCACAAATGAGTCCCTTCGACGCCTCGGAATGGCCTCCCTGGGGACGCGAAACTCCATGTCAGACGAGGCGTTTTCTTTGTGTTACACTGCCGTTACGCCGCGGTTACCGCCCAAGGACGTGTCACGCTGACACTGGAAGAAACGCAAACAGGAGGCACGATGATGCGCCATCTCGGCGTCTGGGCCGTGCTACTAGGGACTGTGCTCTGGGGAGTCGCAGCCTTCGCTCAAGGATATGGAGATTATAGTTCTCCCCAGCCCGCGCAGGCGGGCAAGCTAAACACGCAGCTCACCACGGCAGTCGAGCATGCGGGCAACGCCGTGAAGTCTGGCACGATGAGCACCGCCGTGAGCCACCTCGGCCACGCCCTGAACTGCATCGAGGGAACGCGCGGCAAGAACTTCAACGCGGCGTGGGGACACGTCTGTCAGGGACAGGGTGATGGCATCACGACCGACATCAAAGGCGCGAAGAACGCCGACAGTGTGATGCCGGTACTCGAGAGCGCTCACGGACTTGCCGTCGCGGGCGTGAAGGCAAAGGATCTGGCCGGCGTGCAGTTTGCGGCGCGGGGCGTGGGAAGTTTGCTGCAGATCGTTTCGGATGCAACGAAATAGCGTCCGACTATGCGCTTTCTGTTTCACCCGATGGTGGTCCACTTCCCGGTGGCCCTATGGCTGACCAGCTTCGTGTTCGACCTGCTGTACGCTGCAAAGCGGCAGCGGTTCTTCGCGTCGGTGTCCGCATACCTCATCGGGTTTGGACTGGTGGGCGCGGCAGTCTCCATTGTGCTCGGATTCGTCGACTATATCCCACTGGTCGCCGAGGGAGTGGGACAGGCGTTCGTGGACAGGCACCGCGTGCACAGCTATGTAGCCTACGGCAGTACGGCAGCATATACCGCCATTTTCCTGGCGCGATGGCGCTGGCGGGTCATGCCGATGGCGGTATACGTGGGTACCGCAGGGGTGGCTGCCGTACTGATCTTTTTGACAGCCCTGTTAGGCGCGGAGATCCGGCGGGTCATGTGAACGAAACTGCGGTCATAGGTCGTTGGTCGTGGGTCGTAGCTAAATCGTCCTGCCTACGACCAACGACCCACGACCGAAGTCAAGGAGAGAGCAATGTCGCAAAAGATTCTCGTGGTTGACGACGAGCCTCACATCGTCGAACTCGTAAAGTACAACCTGCTCCAGGAGGGCTTCGACGTGCTGAGCGCGTACGATGGGAGCGAGGCGCTCGCGCGCGCACGCCAGCATCGCCCGGACCTCGTCATCCTGGACATCATGCTGCCCTATATCGACGGACTGGAAGTCTGCCGGCAGATCCGCCGCGAGTCCTCGGTCCCCATCATCATGCTCACGGCAAAAGATGGGGAACTGGAACGCGTCGTCGGATTGGAGATTGGCGCCGACGACTATGTCACCAAACCGTTCAGCCCGCGCGAACTCGTGGCGCGGGTGCGTGCCATCCTACGCCGCACTGCGAAGGATGCCGGCCCCGGGCCGGAGGAACCACTGACCAGCGGCGGCCTCACGCTCAATCCCGTCACGCACGAGGTCCAGCTCAACGGCCGGTCCATTGAGTTGACCGCCAAGGAGTTCGAGTTGTTGAAATTGCTCCTCGGCCATCCCAACCGAGTGTTCACGCGCGACTTCCTGCTCGAGCACATCTGGGGTTACGACTACTACGGGAGCACGCGCACTGTCGACATGCACATCAGCCGCCTGCGCGAAAAGATCGAGGACGACCCTGCCTCCCCCACGTTCGTCGTCACCGTGCGCGGAGTCGGATACAAATTCAAAGTACAAGAGACGGAGACGCGCCCTTCGACTCGCTATGCTCGCTCAGGGCATTCGACTCGCGAGGAGAATGGAAAATGAGGAAACGGCCGAAGGCCATGAGCGCGCCCACGAAGTGGGCGAGTCGAATGGGAACGCGAAACTAAACATGCGGCGATCTCTCCGCTGGAAGCTCACATCGTCGTATCTCTTCCTCGTGATCGTGGTGTTGCTCGTCGTGACGGCCTACGTCGCGCGGGCACTCGAGCGATCGTACATGAACACGTATGCCTACGTGGTGGCGACTCAAGCAAAGGTTATCTCGTTGATGCTGCGCGAGTATGCGGGGCGAGACCTGATCAGCCTGCAGCCGATGGTCCAGGAACTGCGGTGGCGAAAGGAGGCCACCATCACCCTAGCGGACGCCACCGGCAGGGCAGCCAACCTTGCAATCGACCCCTCGTATCCTGAAGTGCAGAAGGCATTTGCCGGTATGGAAAGTCAGGCCGTGCGGGCGGATCCGCGGACCGGAGAGCGACGCGTCTACGCGGCCGCCCCGATCCTCGGCCCGAAGAAAGAGGTCGTCGGGATCGTCCATGTCTCGGCGCCCGAGGCGTGGGTCTGGCGGCAACTTCGCCGGATGGTGCCGCAGTTCGGAATGGCGATGCTGTTGGGCCTGGGCGCCGCGTGGCTCATCGGCACGCGTCTATCACGGCGGATCACCAGACCACTCGAGGAGCTCAGCCGGATGGCCAACCGCATCTCGTCCGGAGACTTCGCCGGCCGCGCACCGGTTGATGAGACTGAGGAGCTTGGGCGCTTGAGCCAGTCGTTCAACGCGATGGCCGGCCGCCTCGAACGCGTGATTGCAGAGATCTCAGCAGAGCGTAACAAGATCGAGGCGATCATCGCCGGCATGACCGACGCCGTCGTGGCCACAAATCGCGACGGCCAGATCATCCTTCTCAACCGCGCCGCGGAAGACTTGCTTCAGTTGGAGCGCAGGCAGGCACAGGGGCAACGGGCCAGAGACGTCGTGCCCGGAGAGCGACTGGTGGCGATGCTGGAGGATGCCACGGATCGTGGGCGGCTCACCGCGGAAGAATTGCCCCCGGGATCCATGAGCGATCGGGTCGTGGAAGCCCACTGCGCTCCCATCACTGGAGATGGAGGCAGCGTCATTGGAGCCGTTGCCGTCCTACGCGACGTGACGGAGCTCCGCAGCACGGAGCGCATGCGCCGGGAACTCACGGCGAACGTTTCCCACGAGCTGCGCACGCCACTGACGTCCATCGTCGGTTTCGTAGAAACACTCCTTGACGGAGCGATGACAGATGAAGAAACGGCACGCCAGTTCCTCACGATCATTGACGACGAAGCCAAGCGGTTAGTCAAACTGGTCGATGACCTCATGGATCTATCCAGGCTGGAGAGCAAGCGCGTCGCGCTCGAACTGAAACCGGTGGACGTGGGCCACCTCGCGTATCACGTCGTGGATAAGATGCGCCCGCTCGCGGAAAACTCCCAGCTGATGTTGTCGCAGTCGGTGCCCTCGGGGTTGATCGCCCCGGCCGACTCAGACCGGCTCGAGCAGGTCCTGACAAACCTGGTGGACAACGCCCTCAAGTACACCCCACCGGGCGGCCGCGTAGAGGTTCGCGCTTCAGACGACAATGGGGAGATTCTGGTCGAGGTGGTGGATAACGGCCGCGGCATCCCGCCCGAGGATCTTCCCCACGTCTTCGAGCGCTTCTATCGCGCCGACCGGTCGCGCACGCGGGGCTCGGGCGGCACCGGGTTAGGCCTGGCGATCGCCAAGCACATCATCGAAGCGCACGGTGGACGCATCAGTGTGCACAGCCGGCTCGGCGAAGGTACGACCTTCGTATTCACGCTCCCGAGGAACGGATCTCTCGAGCCACCAAACTAGGATGCGTGCGCTCGCGCTGCTGGTCTTCGTTGCGACTGCAGCGGGCGCGGAACCGGCTGTTCAATCCTCTGCGCTGGCCTTCGTCGGTCTTGACGAGAACACCCGTCAGATCTTCCTGATCAGATCCGATGGCGGTGGGCTGCGCCAACTCACAAGTCCCCC
>JAHZOA010000073.1 GCA_020028455.1 Armatimonadota bacterium
CGTCGCCAGCATCGTCTACACGTCGGGTACCACGGGCGAACCGAAGGGCGTCATGCTCACGCACCGGAACTTCATGTTCGAAATCATGGCGCTCCGCCCACTGTATCCGATCACCGATCATGATGAGGTCATGTCATTCCTCCCGCTCGCGCACATCGCCGAGCGCATCACCGATTACGTCTTCCTGTATTGTGGCTGCCACGTCACGTACATCGATCCGCCGGAGCGCGTGGTCGACATGATCACCAGGATCCGGCCCACGATCATGGTCTCATTCCCACGTCTGTACGAGCGGGCGTACGCGAAGATCCATTCCACGATCGAACACGAAGGCGGACTGAAAGCCAAACTGTTCGCATGGGCTATGCGCGTGGGCCGCCGGGCCCGTGAGGCTGTCTGGCAAGGCCGGGCGCCGTCCACCCTCACGAACCTGCAGTATGCCCTCGCTAAAAAGCTCGTATTCTCCAAGATCCTTGGCCGTTTCGGCGGCCGCTTGAAGTTCACATTCTCCGGAGCGGCGCCGCTGGCGCGTGAGATCGGAGAATTCTTCGATATCGTGGGGCTGCCGCTCCTGAACGGTTATGGATTGACCGAAGCGCCCGTGATCGCAATCGGCCGCCTCGAGTCCAACAGGATTGGTTCGGTCGGCCCGATCGTGCCGGGCGTTGAGGTGCGCATCGCCGATGACGGGGAAATCCTCACCCGCGGGCCACACCTCATGGCCGGCTACTGGAAGAAGCCCGACGCGACGGCGGAGGCGATCGACGCCGAGGGCTGGCTGCACACGGGCGACATCGGCCACCAGGACCGAGACGGGCACCTCTTCATCACCGATCGCAAGAAGAACCTCCTCGCCACTGCTGGTGGGAAGAAGATCGCTCCCGAGCCGATCGAAGCTCGCTTAAGGGCGAGCCCGTACGTGGCGCAGGCCGTCCTCATCGGCGATAACATGCCGTATGTGACGGCCCTGATCGTCCCCAATTTCGAGAACCTCGAAGCATACTTCACAGAACGCGGCCTGGACGGCAAGGGCCGTGAGGCGCTGGCAAACCACGATGTCACCGAGGCGCTCATTGCCGCGGCAGTGAAGGACGCGAACAGCGAACTGGCGCAGTACGAGCGGATCAGGCGGTTCACCGTCATGACCCGCGAGTTTTCGCTGGAGGAGGGAGAGATTACACCTACCCTCAAGGCCCGCCGGCGCGTCATTACCGATCGGTTCCAGCAGGCGATCGATCAGATGTACCACAAGACGCACCGCACGGCGCAGTTTGCGCTTGACGATTAGTCTACCGATGGCCGTCGCGAAGGCGGAAAAGCTCCCGCGGCCGGACATCCACCCAGCGCCGCTGATTGACCGATTCACCGACGCGGCCATCTGGGTCTTCGCGCTGCTGGCCGTCGCGCTGTTTCGGATAATTGATAGCACGCTGGACCTCAGGATTTTTGGTCACGAGCATGTCGCGGCCGTCCTGCACAGTAAGCGTCCGTTCCTGGTTGTAGTGTGGCATGGGCGCGGGCTTCTGCCGATCTTCTTCTTTCAAGGCTATCCCCTCGTCGTGTACTCCAGCCAGTCGCGCACTGGCCAAGTCCCGGCACTGTCGCGATACGTCCGCAAGCTCACGCTGGCCTCGCTCCGCCACCTCGGCTATCAGGTCCTCGACGCCTCCACATTTCACAGTGAGTCGCGGGGAGTGATCCGGTTCCTGCAGTTCCTGGAGCGCGGTTCAGGGGGGCTCATCGCCGCCGACGGCCCGGCAGGCCCGATATTCCGCGCGAAACCTGGTGCCGTCTACGTGGGGAAGAAAACCGGTGTCGACCTGCTGCCGGTGGCCGCCGCGATCCGCGACGCGATCGCGATCGACTCGTGGGATCGCTTCGAGATCCCGCGGCCATTCACCAAGGCCGTGCTCGCGATCGGCGAGCGCCTGGATATCCCGGAAGACATTGACGAAGACGGTCTTGCCCGCGTGTCGGAACAGCTGGAAACCATCCTCAACAATCTCACGGCACGGGCCGAGGTGGAAGCGTTCTCGGCGCCAGGGTCTAGAAGTGCCGTAGACCCCACAGCACCGCAATCGCGCCGGCGGCGACGACACCAATGAGCAGCGCGGGAAAGACGAGGAACCACAGCGCGTTCGTCGCCCGCCACGCGATCGCAATGAGGAGAAGCAGAAGAACGAGTCCCACCATGCCGCTCCACGCCACATGGCGACCTTTCAGCGTCGGGCGGGCTTGCGGAAGCCGCGGCGCGTTCACTTTGCGGGTCTTAATCCGGTCAGTTCCGCGCGCAACTTTGCGATCGTCTCTTCGTATGACTCAAGAATCCGAGCGTACCGCTGAAATCGCATCGCGAGATACCCTGCGTACAGCGCCACGCCCCAAAACGCGAGGATCTTCACGGCCTCCGTCGTGAGATCGCCGGCCGGCGACACCACGCCCAGCACAGCGACGTACGTCACGTTATAGACGGTGGCCACGTAGAGGGCCATGCCCATGCCGTACCTGATGCTGTTGCTGACGAGCACGATAAAATACGCAACATAGAAGACACTCGCGCTTCCACCGGTGAACAGCACCAGGAGCGAAATCAGCGCCACATCAGTGGCGGTCGTCACATATTTCAGCCAGTGCGGGGACGAGCGCCGGAGAATGCTCCAGTAGGTCAGATTGAGGGCCGCCACCGCCGCGGTGAGCGTCAAGATCGTGCTCCAGGGGATCGTCACGCTCCCCGCACGTTTAAGATAAGAAACGGCGCCGAAGATCACGGCAGCGACGATCCACCGCACGACGACTTTGCTGCGTTCAATCTGCTGTTCCATCTGCCACCGGCGCTCCTCTCAAGTGCTCGTGGAGAAATCCTTCAACTTCTTCAAACAGGACCTCGCGGTCCCGGTCGAGCGTGGCCAAATGCCCGGACCGTCGCAGCCACACCAAACGCCCGGGCGCACGCGCGGCCCGCGCGAGAATCTCCGGCCCGCTGTCTTTGGGGATGACCCAATCCCGACGCCCCTGGACCACAAGCAACGGCGCGGTCAGAGACGTTAGCGAAAGCACGGTCTCGTTCAAGAGGGCCGACAGTTCCGCGGTGGCGCCAAGCGGGATCTGCGCGTAGGGTGAGCGATACTGCAAGGCCATCGGATCGCGGGGGCTGAGACGTATGATCACCGGCATAAGGGGGATGACTCGAGATGCGAGCCGGGCAGCCCCCGCAAGTAGCGGTCGTACGCGGATGGGCGTGGAGATCGCGACGACTGCATCGGCGCCTTCTCTCGCGGCGAGGTAGAGGGCGATCGCGCCGCCCATGGACAACCCGATGATTGCCTGCCGCCGAGTACGGCGCCGCAAGTCCTCATAGGCGTCCAGGGCAGACGCAACCCAATCGCGCCAACTGGTCCGCGCCAGATCCTTCGGAGACGTCCCGTGCCCGGCCAGCCGTGCGATCGTAACCGTCCAGCCTGCTGCTGACAGAGCCTCGCCGAGTGGCACCATCTCGAGCGGCGAGCCGGAAAAGCCGTGCAGGAGCAGGCACCCGACGTCTGATTCACCCATCGCCTGCCGTCCTTCGCGCGACTACGCGGCCCTTCCTGGTCATTGCACATTGCATCGTCCCGGAAAACTGGGACGACGGCGACGTCACTTCAGGACATCTGCCCGATGGCTGTTGGTGAGGCAGTGCGTATCCTCAGCGCAGGAGAGGTGAAGACGGCCATGACCCGTGGGGTGAGTCTCGGAGTTGCTGTAGTCCTCCTGCTGTTGCTCTATTTCTCGGCGTCGCTCTTGTTCGACCGCACCAACCCCGGCCGGGAGATTCAGTGGATTCCGGTTCGGCAGTACGTGCCTCTTCTTCCAGGATCTCTGAGCGCCATGAGGGGGCCTTGGGGAAGGGGCGATAGATAAGTATTCGACTTCGCTCAGGCCTCTGCCGGCACCGCCTTTCGAGGAGCGTCCAGGAAGACAACCTGATCCGCGATTACTTCTGTCGAGGTCCGCTTCCCGCCATCACCGGTTTCCAGCTGGCTGACCTGGAGCCGGCCCGTGACCCCCACCATCCTTCCTTTCTTAAGGTGCTCCCCGACGGTCGTCGCCAGCTGACGCCAGGCGACGATATTGATGAAATCGGCATCGCGTTCCCCGTCCTTGCCTGCGAAAGCCCGGGGAACGGCGAGCAGAAACCACGCCCGCGGGGTTCCCTCGCCCGTAACCCGCAACTCTGGATCGCGGGCGAGCCGGCCAACCAGCGTGATGAGATTGACGCCCTGTGCCATCAGCATGCTCCTTTCGCACCTGGTGGCACGACCTTAGCCCATCCACCTGTCGGCGGGCAATGACCTAAGTGGGCTATGAGGGAGTAAACGGCTGGTGCAGCTCCACGGGCTGGCCCTGGGCGCGGACACGCAGGTTCAGCATCTCGACGAATACCGAAAACGCCATCGCGAAGTAGATGTAACCCTTGCTGATGTGCTGGCCGAATCCATCGACGAGCAGCGACAGACCAATGAGGAGAAGAAAGCTGAGCGCGAGCATTTTCACGGTCGGACGTCGCTCGACGAACGCGCTGATCGGACCCGCGGCCACCATCATCACCGCGACGGCGGCCACCACCGCCGTGATCATCACCCAGAGATCCCGGACCAAGCCGACGGCCGTGATGACCGAGTCCAACGAGAAGACGATATCCAGCAACACGATCTGCGTGATGACGGCTCCGAACCTTGCCGGCACGCGCGCGGAAACATGGCCGGGCTGACCCTCGAGTTTGTCGTGGATCTCACGCGTGCTATTGGCGATCAGAAACAGGCCGCCGCCGATAAGAACCAAGTCTCTGCCGGAAAACGCGTGGCCAATTACCTCAAAGAGCGGCTGGGTCAACCGGACGATCCATGCAATTGTGGTGAGGAGCGCGATGCGCATCAGCATGGCGAGGAAGAGACCGACACGGCGCGCCCGGGCCTGCTGCTCGGAGGGGAGTTTTCCCGCGAGGATCGACAAGAACACGATGTTGTCGATCCCAAGGACGATCTCCAGCGCCGTCAGCGTGAAAAGTGCAATCCAAACCTCGGGATCAAAAATCCAGCTCATGCCAGCACCTGGGCAAGCCTACGCAGCGACTCGACATAACGGTACTGGATGTTCATGTGATCGTCGTCGAACTCTTGATGTTCGTGCTTGATGTTAAGCGCTTTGAGCCGGCCCGAGAGCACGCGCGCCCCGTAGTGCAGGTTCCATTCATCCTTGCGGCCGCACTCGATGTACACGAGCTTCATCTTTCGCAATGCCTCCGCATGACGCTCGGCCATGTAGACCGGGTCCCATTCCAGCCACTTGCTCCAGATCGCGTCCCGCATCTCGCCGGTCTTCACGTCGACCGGCAGTTCATAGGTCCCATCGGAATTCCCCGAGTAGGCCATGGCCATGGCCACGAGAATCGTCAAGGCCTCCGTCGCCTCGCGCTCTTTCTTCGGCATGGCATCGAAGGCTTTGAGGAAGCCCCGAAGGTCGCTGTGTTTGTTGATCGCATTCAGCGCTTTCCAGAAGAACGGCTTGTAGCACGATTCGAAATACATATCCCCACTGTGCGACGCCACGGCACCAAACACGTCTGGGTTTCGCATCGCCAGGACCAGGGCCCCGTATCCCCCGCTCGACTTTCCGACCGTGCCCCGGTGGCTGGGGGACGCTTTCGTGCGGTAGGTAGCATCGATGTAGGGCACGAGCTCCCCGACGATGTGATCTTCGTACTGTCCGGTCGCCGGTGAGTTCACGTACTGGCTGCCTCCGTAGCGCGTCGACCCGTCTGGCATCACCAGCACGGCTTCAGGCGCCCCGTCTGCGATCACGCGATCCATCAATTCGGGCAACGTCGGCGCCCAAAGCGATCGGTTGATCGACGACAACCCGATTCCGGTGAAGCCGTGCAGCCAGTAGATCACGGCGTAGCGCCGCGAGCGATCTCGTTCGTATGACGGAGGTAGATAGACTGGGATTTCCCGCATGTGTGGATCGCCCAGAGGATTTCCTTTGAGCACCTGACTTTCGAAACGTTCGACGACCGTGGTGCCCTGCTCAGACATGCTTTTCTCCTCTCGAGATTTCGATCAGATACCACCGGGCAGGATAGACTTTTCGGGGATGGTAGAGGGAATTCCGCTGATACACCCGCTAGCAGGAAGCGGAGTCGCGCGGGCGAAGGCCTGATAGCCAGTCGCCAGGTTCGGAATCGGAGGAAGCGCCGTGCAGCAGCAGACGGTCACTGACGACGATCGCTTCTCGTTCGAGCGCTTTGCCCGGCACCCTTTCTTTCGCCAGGTGAATGCGTGGTTGGTGGCTCATACCGACATTTCGTCCAATGCCTCCGTCGTCGACCTCGCATGCGGTCCGGGTGCTGTGACTGAGCTCATCCTCAGTGAGCTGGACGAGGAAGCGCCGGGGGCCTGCGTCTATGCGGTCGACCCGTCGGAGTCTGCGCTCGCGATCGCTCAAAAGCGGATCCGGTCGCGCATTGTGCACTTCGTGCACGGAAGCGCCGAGCGCCTGGCCACCCTGGTACCGCAGGTCGATCGCGTCGTCTTCACGAACGCCGTGCACCTCATCGGCGACAAGGCCGCCGCCTTCGAACAAATCTTCAAGACGCTGCGACCCGGAGGCCTCGTGAGTTTCAATACAACGTTCTTCCATGGAGCATACCCCGAAGGGACCTCACGCTTCTATAAACTGTGGGTGTTGCGGGCGATGCTCTGGCTCAAGGAGCGAGGCTATTCGATCTCGCGCGGTGTGAAAGCGACCGCCATGCAGTGGTTGACGGTGGAGCAATACCGCGAGGTACTGCGGACGGTCGGGTTCGAGGATCCCGTCGTCACCCTGCACGAGAAACCTCTGAGCCTTGAAAGCTTGGAAGATATTGGTTCGTTCTCACTGTTCATCGAGGGCGCGCTTCCGGGCGTGCCACTCGAAATGGGCGCTGAAGCGCTGCGGCGGGGCGTGAACCAGGCCTTTGACGAACTGAAGCTGTCGGTTATACCGCGCAATTGGCTGCAGGTCATTGCCCGTCGCCCACTGACGCCGCTGGCTGAGTGAGCGACGGCTCAGCTAGCCTGCGTCTACTGAGTCTACCGAGTCTTCTGCGTCTACCGAGTCCGCATCCACTCTTCATGTGTCCACTGTGTCTACCGGGTCTACTGAGTCTGCCCTGTCTACTGCGTCCAGAATGGAGAGACTCGGTAGACTCTGAAGACTAATAGACTTAGCAGACTGCCGCTAGGCGTGAGTGGGAGAAGACACGGTAGACTCAGTGGACCCTGCAGACCCGGTAGACTGTTCGTTCAGCGCCACGCGGTCGAAGTAGATCCGTTCACCCGCGAACTTCTGCGCCTTCGGGTCCCACGGAAAGTGAATGATGATCTGCAACCGGACGGGCCTTCCGGTCGGCACCATCCCCGCCCACGTCCCTTTCTGTGTCCCGGTCATTTCCGCGACCTCGAACACCCCCTGCGGGCCGATCACAATGTCGGACATTGCGAACTTCACGTCGGGAAACGCACCGAGGAACGAAAGATAAAACTGCCGCGCGCCGTCGTGCCGCTCCCAACGCTGGCCGGTTGGAATGATCTCATAGACACAGTCTGGAGCTAAGGTGTCGATCAGGCCCTGCAGGTCGCGGGCATCCTCCGCCCTGGAGTGTTTGATCCACAGCGCACGTATGGTTTCGTACAGTTCTGGTGTGATAGTCCACTCGAGGCGGTCTTGGATCGTGTAGGCACGCATCAGCCCCAACGCTTCAGGAGATCCTCAGCCTCGCTCGATAGTTCGTGCACGATCTCCGCCGCTGACTGCACCCGCCTGACACCGCCAACGGACTCTCCCGCCCAGTGGGGCATGGCCTCGATCGCTCCCGTCGTTCTCACAGTGGGAACGCCGATCTCGAAACGGCGGACTTGAGACTTTGTGCCAGTATATTTGCCGGTGCGCTCGCCGACGATGTCGCCCTCATGGGCCTCCGCTGCCTGAAGCGAAGAGCGCAGGACGCGGCCGGGTGCATCCGGCCAACCGACCGAAAAGGCTTCGGTAAACACGGTATCTTGGGCCCCGGCCTGGATGAGGGCTGAAACATAGGCCGGATGCGCTTCAGACTCAGGAGCGGCGATGAAGCGTGTCCCCACCCTAACAGCAGCCGCGCCGGCTGCGAGCGCTGCTGCCATGGCTCGCCCAGTGCCGATGCCACCGGCGGCGATAACCGGAATGGTAACCGCCTCGAGGACTTCATCAAGGAGTGCCAGCAAGCCGATCTTCCCACGGATATGACCGCCGGCCTCGATCCCCTGCGCCACGATCAGGTCGCACCCGGCTTCCTGCGCCGCGACCGCCTCATCACTGGAACCAATCTGCCAAGAAACGACTGCGCCGCGCTTATGCGCGACGTCGACGAGCGATGCTTCAGGCCAGCCGTGGAAGAAGTCCACAACCTTGACCCTTGCGGCGGCGGCATCGACCGCCTCCGGCAAAGAGGCGCGGTCAGGGACAAGGGCCGGGTCCACGATGAAGTTCGCCCCGATGACGCCCCGCGTCAGCGCGCGGCACTGGTCGAGAATCTTGGCGATCAGGTCAGGCGGCGCTCCAGTGACGGACACCGTCCCTAATGCGCCTGCGTTGGCAACGGCAGCGGCCAGATCGTGATTGGCCAGCGCACCCATGCCAGCCTGTTGAATCGGGATGGAACACCCCACCAGTTCAGTAAACGCGGTTCTCAGCATGGTGCGCCTCCTTGAAAATCGATTGGCTACGCCTCCGTAGACGGAGGACGGTCGATGGCGAACACGCCGTCGGCGAAAGTTTCAAGTCTCGCTGTGTCAGTAGCCTGATCCCTTATGTCTTTCCTGATCATCCCGGCAAATCCGCAGAGGAATACATTTTCGTGCGACGAAGGACGATGCCTCTTCCAGAGCAGGAGAAGGAGGCAAAAGGATATGCGGATCCAAATCGGGATATTTGTGCTGTTGGCAGAAAAATCGTTGGCAGAAATATAGGGCCAGCGTACTATCTTTCT
>JAHZOA010000189.1 GCA_020028455.1 Armatimonadota bacterium
CTCGCCGGTCAGCACCGCAGTCACGCCCGGCGTGGCGAGCGCCGCGGCGGTCTCGATGCGCCCGATGCGCGCGTGGGCGTGCGGCGAGCGCACGAAGCAGGCATAGGCCTGGCCGGGCAGGTTGACGTCGTCGCTGTAGCAGCCTCCGCCGACGAGCAGGCGCGCGTCTTCCTTCCTCAAGATAGGCTTGCCGAAGCCTTCGCGGGCCGAGCGGGTGCGTGAGCTCAAGAACGACATGGCGGTCTCACAGTAGCGTGATCTTGAACACCTCGTAAGGGCGATTCACCCGTGGCGCCTGAGAGTTGGACCTTCCGACGTACGCGTCGAGCACCCGCAGATTGTCGGCCGACCAGGCTCTCGGCCCTCCAGGCGCGCTTCACCGACAGCGCAGCCGCCATCACAGGCCCTCCCTCACCATTCTACAGCGCCCGATGAACATGACGACGATGCCGGCCGATCTGAAAGCGTCGTCACACGCTTCAACGTCAGCCCGATCATGGTCGTCTCGGCGACCTGCGTCCTCTACGTGCTCCTGGGCACCGCGATGGAGGAGCTGGCGATGTGGGCGGACGTAATCCGCCTCGCGATCCTGATCGCACTCCCGCTCCTGAGCCTGCCGAGCATGATGAAGTAAGTTGACAGTTCGGACGACGAAACGCTATGTCTATTCGTTGTAGTCACTACACCGACGCAGGAGGACACAGCATGACGTCACCGAAGGCGGCGATCCGCGTTGGATTGGTCCTGGCCTTCGTGCTCACGGGCTGCATGGAGCACGGCGCTATCAAGACGGGAGCGGACAACCCGCTGACGGTCGAGGGCCTCACGCCCAGCGTGAAGGACAAGCACGCAGGGCTCGTCGCGATCACGCCGGGCTTCGAGATCACGAAGTACAAGGTCATTGCGGTCGAGAAGTTCCCGGTCACGGACACGGCGGTCAAGGACAGCGAGGATCGTCAGTTCGCCGACAAGATGAGCGGGATCCTCCAGGTCGAGCTGGTGCGACGCCTGCGCGACAGCAAGCTGTTCGAGCAGGTCGTGAACGTCGGTGACGGTCAATACGCGGCAAGCACCGGGCAGCCGACCCTGCGCTTGCAAGGTGTCGTCACGCGGCTGGGCCGCGGTGACCGGGCCCTCCGGATGTGGGTCGGTGGCGGCGCAGGCGCGGCACGCACGCAAGCCGAAATGCGTTTCGTCGACGTCCAGGCCGGGAAGGTCGTGATGGCGACAGCCGACCGACGGATTGCGAAGATCGGCGGGGGCTCGTCCGACCTGATGGGGGAGGCCTACGACGACATGGCGCGCGATCTCGGCAGGTTCCTCATGCGGCTGTCCAGGGGCGAAGCGCCGCAGGACTGAGGAAAGTTCCCGCCATCCCTCTGTGGCGCATCACTAGGAAGCGCTATGAGCGCATGGTCGACGCCGCATCTTCGGCGCGAACGATCGCAAGGAAGCATTCACTCAATGGCGGTCGTGCTTGCGCGAACGTACCACGTCCGCGCAGAGAAGCCGGTGGCGCAGGAGAGCCTTTCTGACGCCACGCCATGACGTGGGTGGTGGGGTCTAAGCTCGGGATAGGCTCGGACTTCCGGCCGGAGGCCGGCGCGGGGACAAGCCCGCGTAGAAAAGGAACTCTGTTGGCCCCGCTCGCTACTGGCGCTCCGCAAGCATCTCGCGCACGGTCACCGAGAGCTTATCTATTGGAAGGTTCGAGTAGACGACGTGGCCATCGGCCGTCTCGTAGCGGCGAAGCACTCGTGCCTCGGCACTCGCCGACGGCGCCGCTCGCTGGAGAAGTCGCAGCACGCGCGCCACGTATGCCTGCGTTTCCGGATACGGCGGGATACCTCCGTACCGCCCGACCGCCTCCACGCCCGCGTTGTAAGCCGCGAGCGCGAGCGCAAGGTTGCCGTCGTAACGGTCGACCAGATGCCGCAGGTGGCGGACCCCGCCCTCGATGTTCTGGCGCGCGTCGAAGACATTGCGGACGCCGAGCTTCGCCGCGGTCGCGGGCATGAGCTGCATCAGCCCCCGCGCGCCCTTCGGCGACACAGCGCGCGCTTCGAAGTTCGACTCCACGCGGATGACCGACTCGACCAGCTCGGACGCGAGCCCGTGCCGCGCGGCCGCTGCGCGGATCAGCTCGCCGTAGGGCGCTGCGGGTCGAGTGACGATCACCCCGGAGGGTGAGCCTGCCAGAGGCGCGGCCACGACGGGCGGCGGTGGCTCCACGCTCTTGACGTAGAAGATGCCGTCACGCTGCTCGATGACGATCTCGGCGATGACCGAGGGTGAAGTGAGTGCAAGTATACCGGCTGCGATAGCCGCCGCCAGTCCCGAAGTCATGATGGTAGAGGCTCGTAATGATCGTCCCAGTCACCGACGGCCGTCAACCCTCGGTGGCAGAGGCCTGTCACTATCAGTGGTCGGCCTGTTGTCATTGGCTATTTGAACTTGAACTTCGCGGTGTGCTGCGTCCCGTCGTTCAGGTTGAGCAGCATCATGCGGCACGTGCCCGCGTAGCTCTTCGGCGTCTTCCAAACAAACTGCCAGCTGCCGTTGCCCACATACTGGAGTCCGGAGTTGCCCGCCGCATACTCCTCGATCGGGCTGCCCTGTGGATCGTTGCTCATGCAAGCGATCTGGTAGGACTCAAGACTGACGAAGCTCGCCGGATCGGAGACGACCACTCCAGTCGGTGTTGTGATCGTCCACTTGATGGGAATTGCCTGCCCGGCGTTCGCCAAATTCAGGGCCGGCAGGTTATCGACCGGGCTGAAGAAGCCAGAGAAAAGGTAAATGTCATTGTTGGTGAGCGTGCAGGTCACGACGTCGCCGTAGTTGAGCGTGATCGCGCCATTGGGGCAAGTCGCAGTGAAGGACAAGGCGTAGCCCACACTCGACGTCTCGGTCACAGTGTACGCACCGGGCGGCAGGATGACCTGCACGCCAGACGTCACGGGGCTGCCATTGACAAACAGCGGGAAGTCGGACACCTGCTTGGTGCCGCCATTGTTGTTGATGACGATCTTGGTTACCGTGAGCTTCGGCTGCCGTTGATTCGTGATCGTGCAGTTCACCGTTTGCCCAGCCGGCACAACGACCGACTGACACGTATCGGCGGTCTTGTCCCACCCGCTCGGTACCGCCTCCGCCACTGAGTACGTCCCCGGCGTCACTTCGTAATCTGCGGCCGCCGTCGAGCTGACACTTCGCGCAGCCAAACCCGTGATTGTCCCCGTTCCGTTCGCGGTCACCGAAAACGTGGTCGGATCGCTGGCAGGGTTGGTCACCTTGGTGACGATTAGATGGCCCCGCTTGGTGTTCGTCAGCGTGCACGTGCCGGTCTGCCCTGCGGCCAACACCACGTTCTGGCAGGTGTCACCGGTCTTGTCCCACCCCGCCGGCACCG
>JAHZOA010000008.1 GCA_020028455.1 Armatimonadota bacterium
ATTGCGGTTGAAATCTGCCGAGACTTCCCCAAACAGTTCGGGACTGAGCGTTTGACTGTGCGCGAATCGCGATGTCAGGAACGACGTGGGGCCGAATGAACTCTGACTGAGCGTTGTGAACCAGAACGTCGCAGACCGTGGCGTGAACGCGCTGAGATCGAGCGCCGCAAACACGTCGCTGGAGGAAGGTCCGCCTGAAAACGTTCGTCCGAGGTAATCCGCATAAAAGCGCGCCGTGATGCTCTGGCCGATCGGCTGCCAGTGGCTCCACACGGCGCGTAAATCCGCGCCGCCCGTCTGCTTGTTCGAGAGGCGGTACACAAGGGCTGAACCTAGGCCACGGCCGGTTCGGTAGATGTGCTCGACGCCCAGCCCCACGCCGATCCGCTCCATCCAGTCGCCGTGTAAGATGCCGTAGTGATCTTCATTGATAAAATACGTGTACGCGGATTTCACGAACCAGCCTTCGACCTGACTGTATCCGACGATGGGCACCAGCCGGCTTTCCCGACGCTCGCGCAGGAAGATTACGAACTGGGGCAACGTGAAGAGCTTCCGTCCGGCAACCCAGAGTGAAACGCGCTGTCCCACGATCTTGTCATTGACGAAGACGGTGATCTCGTCCGCAGTGAGATGGATCACCGGGTCATCCTCATCGCAGGTGGTCAAGAACGCATCCCTGATGCTCCCAAACTGATTCGGAATACCGAGCACGCGCCGAGCGCGCAGGTGCACGCGTCCCAACACGAGCGGGCCAGTGTAGTCGGCCCGCGCATTCACCATCTCCCCGAGGCGCGTGTTCAGGTTGTAAGTGAGCAGGTCGCCGGAGGCGGATTGCCCGGCGGCCTCGAGGACGACGTGGCCTTCCGCAGTCACGGCCCCGGTCTCCAGATTCGCCACCAGCGCGTCGCCGCGAATCGTGACGTCCTGAAACGTAAGCACGACGTTGCCTGTCGCGGTGAGGACTCTCGTGCGGCGGTCGTACCGAAAGAAATCGGCCTTGATCTGGACGGGGAGGTCGTCCTCTTGGCCCACCGCCGCGGAGGCAAGCAAAGCCACAACGATCAGGGAGAGCGCGCTAATAAGAAGGATTCGAGAAATCAAGGGCGGGGACGAGCGGGACTTACTTTCCTCGCTTCACCCGGAACTCTGTCTCGACGTTCCCGAGCGCCTCAAAGGTTTCCTCAATCAACGAAATCACGACGCGGTCTGCGCGCAGCCAACTGCCATCCTCCTCGCGCATCCGCACGTTGCCCGTGACCACAAGCAATTTGTCTTTGTCAGTATACGTCGCGCGATTCCCGGTTGCCGTCCGTGCCTGTTGGGTGACCGTCACGTTCTCTTCGGCCAGCATGTTGCGGACTTTCAGTTCGATGACGAGCCGCGCAGTGGTGAGTGTGGTCTTTGAGGCCAGCGCTTTCTTTGATGCCTCGTCCGTAGGAGCGTCGATGACTTTGCCCTTCACCAACCACTCTCCGCTGAGCTGCTCGACCACGACCTCGCCCTGGAGTTCGATGCGACCCGCGGTCTCCGAGTAGAACGCTTCCTTGGCGCGCGCGGTTTTGTCCGGCTGGATCACCGTGACCCCATCGAAGGCGCGGGCCTCGTTGGTGTCCCAGCGAAACGTCATGCGCGCGGCCGTGATCGTGGTCTCCTCCTGTGCCAGCGCGCTGGCAACACGATCCTGCGTGCCGGCCAGCCCTCCACCGGCGCGCACCAACTTGGCTTTCCCGGTGGCTTCCGCCCGTTTCGCGCGGAGGTCCGCGTCCAGGGTCTGCGCAGTCAGGATACTCGTCCCCTGTGCGAGTCTGACCCCGCCCTGGGCAGCCACTTGCTCCGTGCGGACGCTGTACTTGAGCGCGGGGGCGTTGACGATCAAATCTCTCCAGGCGACAAAAACATTACCCGAGGCATTGACCAGACCTGGGCGCATTTCATAGATCACCTCTGCCGCCCGAAGCGACGTCTCGCGCTGCACGACGAGCACCTCGCCGGACGCTGTGACGCGCTGAGGAATCTGCTCAACGCGCGCGCGCTTCGCATGCACCTCCACGTCGCCCATGACCAGATGCACGTTGCCTTCGGCCGTAAAGATCTTCTGCTTCGCGTCGTAACGAACACGGTCGGCCTGGAGCCGGCCCTGGTCGGCGGTGGGTTCCTGGAACCCTTGCCCCGCCGCGATGGAGGTCAGGATCAGCACAGCGAACGCCGACACAATCCATCGCATGTTTTTCATGGATTTCGCGTCCTATCCAAGAGGTCGCGGCTCTTACTCCACTTCATGGGCGGGCAGTCGGCAGTTGGAACGTGATGTCCACTCCGCCCTCCAACACGAAGACTTGCAAGCGAGTGTCGACGTTCAAGCGGGACGCCGTGACCTCGGCCCCGCCGACTTTCAATCGCACGCCCTGAGGAAATACCAGCCGCTGCGTGGCATTGACCCATCGCGCCTCGGGAGCCCACAGCTGATCGCCCTGAGGTGAGGCGATCTCGACCTCCCCGCGCGCGACCAGGTCATTCGTCGTCCGGTCGAGCACGATCTCGCCCGTGCTCAACAACAGCACCACCTGCCCTTTGTCGTAGAGTGTGACCTTCTCGATGCGCTTGAACACGGCGTATCGGAGGTCCCGGCTCACCGCCACGGACGCGGCTCTGACCTCCGCCTGTTTCGTCCCTTTGTGGCGCAAGACGATACTGGCCTGACGGAGGCCGATGGCAGGCGGCTGGGCGGGTTGGGCCTGCTGGGTCCGGGGAGTTGGAGACGCGGGCGGATCTCGCCACACTCGCCCTATGACAATACCGATGGCGAGGACGACCAGCAGGGGAACGACAACCTTAAAGCGGCGCACCGACCGTCACCACCCTGCGCACGGGCGCGCGCCGCAGCCACCCTTCCTCGCGCACCCACAACAAGATCCCGCAGATCGCAAACAGCACGTTGGGCAGCCAGGCGCTCAGGATGGGAGACAGAGCCCCAACCCCGCCCATGGCCCGCGCGATCGACATCGCGACATAGTAGATGAACAACAGCACCACGCCCAAGCCCGCTCCAAGGAAGCGTCCCCCCTGTTCTGTCTGGACGCTGAGAGGGGCGGCGACAAGGGCAAAGACGGCAGCGGCGAATGGGACGGCGAACTTGCGATGGTATTCGACGGCGAAGCGCATGGTCGCGGCGCCGCCGCTGCTGAAGAGCGCGAGGTACCGTCTCAACTCTTTGGCCGTCATTTCCTCGGGGGTTTTCTGTCCCGCGAAGAACATCCCGCTGTCTACGCCCACGGCAATCTCCATGGAGGCGAACTGCGCTTCATAACGCGTGAACCCGGTTTCGTCAAACTCACGAATCACCCCGCCGGTCAGTGACCACTTGCGCTCGTGCAAGGTGGCCCGCCGCGCCGTGATCAACCGTGGAAGCGGTCCCGCGGCCTCATAAATCATTACGTTATGCAGGACGCGTTGGTTGTCGTCCACGCGGTCCACATAGAAGAAACGCTGACCCGGCCCGCGGAAAAACACCTGCGTGCGGACCTGGGTAAAGGCCTCAGCGAACGCGGCGCGCCGGATGAGGTTGTTGGCCTGGTGGTTGGCCCACGGCGCGATGAACTCGTTGGTGACGAGGGTCAGTCCGGCCACCGCCAGACCAAAAGCCAGAACGGGAGCAAAAATTCTCAGCAGACTCATGCCGAAGAGCCGCATGGCTTGAACCTCGCGGTTCTTCGCCAGCTTTCCGAGTCCGAGCAGGGTGCCGATCAGGGTGGACACGGGAAAGGTGATGACCATGACGGCCGGCATCTTATAGGCAAGCAACTTCAGGATCGTGTCTATCGTGATGCGTCCAGCCGCGATGAACTCCGCGAGCGTGTACAGGATGTCCCCGATCAGGATCACGATGAAGACCGCGATCCCGAGGAGGAATGGCCCGAGAAGCTCTTTGAGAATATAGCGATCAGCAATGGGAACCCGCATGTACATTGCGTGTTCGCTGTGCGAAAGGCCGTTCCCTATGATACCTTCGTAGGAAGCACTGAGGGTGCAAATGGCGACGTTCAAACCCGTAGAGTCTAAAGTCGACTTCCCCGCCATGGAGCGGGAGCAGCTCCATTGGTGGGCTCAGGAGCGAATCGTCGACCAATACCTGCGCCGCAACGAGCGCTCATCACGCCGGTGGTCGTTCATGGATGGCCCCATCACCGCCAACAACCCGATGGGAGTCCATCACGCGTGGGGCCGGACCTACAAGGATCTGTTTCAGCGCTACAAGACGATGCGCGGGTTCCGGCAGCGGTATCAGAACGGCTTTGACTGTCAGGGATTGTGGGTTGAGGTCGAGGTGGAGAAGGAGCTCGGGTTCACGAGCAAGCGCGACATCGAGACGTTCGGCATTGCCCCATTCGTGAACCTCTGCAAAGAGCGCGTCCTGACCTACGCGGCCGTGCAGACGGCGCAGTCCATGCGCCTCGGGATGTGGATGGACTGGAACGAGCCGGGTGACCTACGCGCGCTCGCGGCCGCGATGAAGTCTGACCCGTCGCAGATCGTGACGTATCCCGCGAAGGGCGGTGCCGTCCGCCAGCGGGCGGAGCAGGTCGTGGGCCGCCTGGGCGATCCGGAGATCGGCGGCTCGTACTTCACGTTCTCGGATGAGAACAACTATCAGATCTGGGGATTCCTGAAGCGCTGCTGGGAACGCGGGATGATTTACAAGGGCCATGACGTGATGCCGTGGTGTCCACGCTGCTCTACCGGCATGAGCGAGCAAGAGATCGTCACGGAAGGCTATAGAGAGCTCACGCACCCCGGCCTCTTTGTGCGCTTCCCGCTCGTGGACCAACCCAAGCGATCGCTGCTGGTCTGGACCACGACGCCCTGGACGTTGACCAGCAACGTCGCTGCGGCCGTACATCCGACGCTGACTTATGTGCTTGTGCGCCAGGGCGAAGAGGAACTGTGCCTCGAGCAGGGCGCGCTTGGTGTGCTGCGCGGCAAGTACACTGTCGTCGAGCAGTTGCCGGGCGAGCGTCTGGTTGGTCTGCGGTACCACGGGCCGTTCGACGATCTGCCCGTGCAGCGCGGCGTCGAGCACCGCGTCATCCCCTGGAAGGACGTGACCAGCGCGGAAGGCACGGGCATCGTGCACATCGCGCCTGGGTGCGGCGCCGAGGACTTCAAGCTCGGGAAAGAGCACAACCTCCCCGTCATCGCGCCGATCGACGAGTACGGCGTCTTTGTGTCCGGCTTCGACTGGCTCACAGGAATGAGCACCCATGAGGCAGCGGGGCCGATCACCGAGCACCTGCGGAAGAGCGGCAGGCTCTATAAGTCGGAGCGCTACACCCACCGCTATCCGGTGTGCTGGCGATGTGACAGCGAGCTCGTGTTTCGTCTGGTGGATGAGTGGTTCATCGCGATGGATCCCATCCGGGCGGACCTGATGGACATCACGCGGCGCATCCGGTGGATTCCCGAGTTCGGACTGGACCGTGAGCTCGACTGGCTCAAGAACATGCACGACTGGATGATCAGCAAGAAGCGGTACTGGGGACTCGCGCTGCCGATCTATGCGTGCCCGAAGTGTGGGCACTTTGACGTGATCGGTTCGGCCGAGGAGCTCAAGCAACGCGCGGCTGAGGGCTGGGAGGCGTTCGACGGCCACTCCCCGCACCGGCCGTGGATCGACGCGGTGAAGATCCGCTGCCCCAAGTGCGACACCCTGACTCCCCGTATCGCCGACGTCGGCAATGCCTGGCTGGACGCCGGGATCGTCTCGTTCAGCACACTGCGTTACCGCAAGGACAAAGAGTACTGGTCGCAGTGGTTTCCCGCGGACTTCATTACGGAGGGCTTTCCGGGCCAATATCGCAACTGGTTCTACTCGCTACTCGTCATGTCTGCGGTCCTTGCCGGAGCAGAGCCATTCCGCACGTGCCTCGGATACGCCAACGTGATGGACGAGCATGGGGAGGAGATGCACAAGAGCAAAGGCAACGCCATCGACTTCAACGAGGCGGCCGACCGCGCCGGCGCGGACGTGATGCGCTGGGCGTACAGCACCCAGAATCCGGCGAGCGATCTCAACTTCGGCTATGGTTTGCTCGACGACGTCCGGCGGCGGCTCGTCATCCCGCTGTGGAACGTCTATGCGTTCTTTGTGACCTATGCGAACCTGGAACGGTTTGATTTCTCCACGCTGGTCAAGACCACGCCCGTCATGCCGATGCTGGATCGCTGGATTCTCTCCCGCACGCAGCGGATGACCGCCGCGGTCAGTGACCGTCTGGATGACTATGATCCGCAGGGCGCGACGCGGCCGGTGGAAGCGCTCGTGGAGGATCTCTCCAACTGGTATGTCCGCCGGTGTCGCCGCCGGTTCTGGAAGAGCGAAGACGATGCCGACAAACGTGCGGCCTACTACACACTGTACCGTGTGCTGCGAACACTCGTGCTGACCCTGGCTCCCTTCGTGCCGTTCCTCGCCGAACGTATCTATCAGGGCTTGATCCGTCCCGTTGAACAGGACGCGCCGGTCAGCATCCACCTCGTGGACTTCCCCGCCGCTGATCGCTCGCTCGTGGACGAGCAACTCGAGGCGCTGATGGAAGGTGTTCGGACACTGGTCGCGCTCGGACGTGCCGCGCGCAGCCATGCCCGCCTGAAGGTGCGCCAGCCGCTGCCGGCCGTGCTGCTGGTCACGCGACACCAGACACTGGCGAAGCACCCCGAGCTCCTTGAGCAAATCGCCGACGAGCTGAATGTGAAGCAGGTTCGGTTTGTGAATGATCCGTCCCGGTATCTCACCTACGAGGTGAAAGTCCGCTTCGATATCCTCGGCCCCCGGCTTGGGCCCAAGGTCCAGTCTGTCGCCCGCGCGGTTGGGGCCTTGAAACCGGCGGAGGCGATGCAGCGGCTGGAGCGCGATGGGCGGCTGGCGATTACGCTCGATGGCGAGGCGCTGACGCTCAGCCGGGATGAGCTCGAAGCCCGCATGCATGAGTCGAAAGGGTTCGCGGCCGAGGGATCCGGCGGGGAGTTCGCCATTCTCGAGACCACTTTATCGCCCGAGCTGGTGCTCGAAGGACAAGCCCGCGAACTGGTTCATCAGATCCAGAATCTGCGGAGGGACGCCGGGCTGGCAGTCGACGACCGGATCGTTGTCGTCCACGATGGCAGCCTCGAGCCGCTGCTCAAAGCCCACCGCGCCTACATCGCCCGTGAGACGCTGGCCGTCGACGTGGCGAAGGATGAGAAGCTCGCATCGTTACACAATCTCCGCGTGGCTGAATTGCGCCTCGACGGGGAAAAGGTCAGGGTAGGCATCCGGCCGGCGGGAAAGAAATGAGCCGGAAGACCAGCGGAGAACTCATGGCTGAGAAAGTCATCGGCGTGCTCGGCGGCCTCGGTCCCTGGGCAACCCTCGACCTCTTCGAGAAGATCCTCACACTGACGCCGGCGGGAAGAGACCAAGAGCACCTCAGGCTGATCATCGACAACAACCCCAAGATCCCCGACCGGTCGCCCGCGATCTTCGGGACCGGTGAAGATCCAACACCGGCCCTGGTCGAGACTGCGCGAAATCTCGAACGCGCCGGAGCCGACTTCATCGTGATTCCCTGTAACACAGCGCACTTCTTTTATGATGCCGTACGCCGGGCGGTCAGCGTTCCCGTCCTGCACATCATGAATGAGGTCGCCGCGTCGGCGGGCGATGCCGTGCCCGGTCTGCGCAAGGTCGGCGTTCTGGCGACGGCTGCAACCGTCCGATCGCGCTTGTACCACGACGCATTTGAGCGCCTTGGGGTGACTGTGGTCGGGCCCGATGAACAGGGTCAGGACGCGGTGAACCGGGCTATCTATGGCGTCAAAGCGGGACGGATGGGCCCGGAGGTGACCCGGGAACTCGTCGCCGTGGCAGCCGCGCTGGTCTCGGGCGGCGCCCAGGCCATCGTGCTGGGTTGCACCGAGCTGCCCTTCGTGCTGCGTGAGCAGGATCTCACAGTGCCACTTCTCGATTCCAATTTGATCCTGGCGAGCGCCGCCATTCGACTCGCCCGCGACCCGGGCTCGCTCATGGCCTCGGCCGCCCCGAGTCGAATGCCCTGAGCTAGTCGAAGGGCGCGCCCTGTATCCCAAGTCGAACAGTCCTGGCCCCGGCGTAATTGAACCTCTTGTCAATACATAGGGCAATGGATACACTACGGGGAGTAAATCCGGGAAAAACGCGTTTTCGCAGGAGAATTAAGAGGAAGGCAAGAGTGCAGGAGGCTTGCGAATGGCAAAAGCAATGAAACCGGCCAGGGCGAGAGCGGGGCGGAAGCCCGCCAAGAGCCGCGCGGTCGCCACCAGGGTCGCGCCGACGCGCCCCGTCCGGCCCACGAAGGGAAACAGGGGCAAGTCGCTATCGAGGCGGGAGCTCGAAGAGTTCCGCAAGATGCTCGAAGAAGAACGCGAGAGGCTGACGGAAGAGCTCGAGGCCATGGAGGAGCACGCTCCCGAGGTCGAGGAGCAGGTCGGGATGGATATCGGGGGCGGCTACGACGAAGATCTGGCAGACGTGGCCAGCAGCACCTTCG
Organism: Armatimonadota bacterium; assembly: GCA_020028455.1. Classification (GTDB taxonomy): domain Bacteria; phylum Sysuimicrobiota; class Sysuimicrobiia; order Sysuimicrobiales; family Kaftiobacteriaceae; genus JACPRY01. The sequence continues at coordinate 8,565 of JAHZOA010000008.1, forward strand.
AACGGGAAAAGGGGCTGGCACTGGAATCAAGCGTGCAGGCCATGCTGGCCCAGGTCGAAGAAGCGCTGTCCCGAATTGATGACGGTTCCTATGGAGTGTGCCAGCGCTGCGGTGAACCGATCGATGCCGCGCGCCTCCGCGTGCTCCCGTACGCAACACTGTGCATCCGTTGTAAGGAACTCGAAGAGAAGAGTTCCGTACGGTAACACAGCGCCCTGATGCGGCTGCCATCCGCAGCAATTGTCGTCGCGGTGGTCGCGTTGGATCAAGCGCTGAAAGCGTTCGTCGATCGCACCATTCCTGTGGGCGGGTCTCTTCCGCTGGTTCCCCCCGTGCTGTTCCTGACCAATGTCCGGAACCCCGGGATCGCGTTCAGCGCGCTGCCGGGGATTCCGTTGATCGTCCCGGCCGCCATCGCCTTGACCTTGATTTTTCTCCTATTCTACAATAAGGCCCGGTGGTCGCATCGTCCGACGGCGGGCTTTGGCGTCGCGCTGCTTGCCGGAGGCGCCATCGGGAACTTGATCGACCGGGTGCGGGTGGGCGCGGTGATCGACTACCTGGACCTTCGAGTCTGGCCCGTGTTCAATCTGGCCGACGCGGCCATCACGGTGGGGGCTGCGCTGTTAATCCTGACGTTCGCCGTGAGGCCGGGCACTCAAAGCGCGCGAGGTGACGGATGAAACCTGTCTTACTTGAATTTGGCCCGTGCACTCCAGCCGAGTGGTGCCTTCCAATCTCCTCGTTTGGACTGTTCCTGCTGTTGGCGTTTGTGGCCGGCATCGCCATTGCGCGTCGGCGCGGGACGCGACTGGGTATCGACCCCTCCCAGATGCTGGATCTGAGCCTGTACATGATCATCGGTGGAATCATCGTCGGACGTCTCGGATATGTGATCATTAACTGGCCGACGTTCGCAGCTGCACCGCTTTCAATTTTCAAGATCTGGAAAGATTCGGGCCTGACATTCTACGGCGCCCTGGTGGGCGGACTGATTGTCGCGTGGGTCTTCGCGCGCAGGCGGAAGATCCCCCTGCCGCGGCTGATGGACGTGTTTGCGTCCGCGCTGGCACTCGGCTATTCGGTCGCGATGGTCGGGGCACTGCTTCACGGCCTCTATGTGGGCAGGGCGAGCGGCGTGCCGTGGGCCGTTACGATGCTGCTGGACCGCCGGCATCCCACCCAGATCTACCTGTTGCTGGCGTCGCTGGGGACGTATCAAGTCCTCAAGGCGCAGGAACGGCAAGACGCCACGCCCGGCGTGCTGTTCTACCTGTGGCTCCTGCTGTTCTCGCTCGCGCGCGTCGCGGTAGAATTCTTTGTCGAGAGTCCCGCCGCCTTCGGGCCGTTCACGCTGGCGCAGATCGTGAACGTGGCGGCCGCTGTGATCGCAGTGATTGGTCTGGTCGTGTCGGCGCGGCGGCCCGGCGCGGAACCAGAGGTCGCGTCGCCGACCGTGTGAACGAGTCGCCCAACCCGCACCACACCTATTTTGTCGACGAGGCGCACAGCGGCACGCGCCTCGACGCGTTTCTCGCGCGGCATCTCCCCGCACTATCACGGTCTCGCATCAAAACGCTGATTGCTTCCGGCCGCGTGAGCTTAGACGGCGCGCGCGCGAAACCGGCGACGCCTGTCCGGCGCGGGCAGCGCGTAGAGGTCGAGGTCCCCGCGCAACCCCGGCGGGAGCTGGAACCGGAGCCAATCCCGCTTGATGTCCTGTATGAAGACGGCTCTCTCATGGTGATCAACAAACCGGCCGGTCTCGCCGTGCATCCGGGGGCTGGTCGCGCACGGGGGACGCTGGCCAACGCGATCCTGGCGCGAGTCCCTCAACTCCGCAATGATACGGACCGCCCGGGAATCGTGCACCGGCTGGACAAAGACACGTCCGGCGCGCTCGTGGTGGCGAAGACCCCCGAGGCGCAAGATGCGCTGCAGGCGCAGGTGGCAGCTCGAACTGTGGACCGTCGATACGTGGCACTCGTCCACGGCGATGTCCAGCAACTCGAAGGGACGATCGCTGCGCGCATCGGCAGACATCCGCGACGCCGCACAAAGATGGCTGTACGCCCCGACGGGCGAGAGGCCGTGACGCGCTACCGGGTCGTTGAGCGATTCCCTGGTTTTACATTGATCGAGGCCCGGCTCCTTACAGGACGCACGCATCAGATTCGGGTGCACTTCGCGCACCTTGGACATCCGGTTGTCGGAGATCCGCTGTATGGAGGCCGGCGAGAAACCCTCGGCCTCACGCGGCAGGCGTTGCACGCATGGAGACTGGGGTTTACCCACCCGCAGACGGGTAACGTGATGTCTTTTGAAGCGCCACTTGCGGAGGACATCGCGCAGGTCTTGGCATGGTTGCGCGCAAGGAAGAAGGAGGAAGGAAGAGGGAAGACGTCATGAAGGCAGGATGGCCCGATGATGCGACCGACGATGCGCGAGAAGGCCAAAGTAATGGATGCTGATGCCATCCGCCGCGCGCTGGTCCGCATGGCCCACGAAGTGCTCGAACGCAACGGACGGGCAGACATCCTCGCGGTAGTCGGCGTCCCGACACGAGGCGTACAGCTCGCCCAGCGGCTCGCTTCGATCATCGACCGCATCGAGAGCACGTCGCTCCCGGTAGGAACCCTCAGCATCGCAAACTATCGGGACGACATCGGCCGCAGTCCCGCGACGCATACAGCGAGCGCGCACACTGCGAAGGCGACACTGCCGTTCGATGTGGCGCAGCGCTCCATCATCCTGGTCGACGATGTGCTCTACACGGGACGCACCGTCCGTGCTGCACTAGACGCCCTTATCGACCTGGGCCGGCCGCAGAGCATCCAGCTCGCAGTTCTGATTGACCGGGGCCACCGAGAATTGCCGGTCCGTCCCGATTATGTCGGAAAGAACCTACCGACGTCATCGAGAGAACACGTGGCAGTCAGGCTGCAGGAAATTGATGGGGTGGATGAAGTGGTGATTGAGGAACCTGTGTCGTGATCTTTTGCGCCCTGCTTTCGGGGAGGGCGTAGCCTCTCCCCGACTGAAACTGATACGGGGACCCCTCAGGCCCCGCCCTCCCCGGCGCAGGGCGAGTCACCGTTCCCCTTGTTATGGCAGTTCGGGTTTCGCAAGGATGGTTTTTTCTCGTTCGTACGTGACCAGTCCGGGCTTCGCGCCTTTCGGCTTCCGCACGTATTTCCTCAACGTGTAGTCCACAGGGACCTGTCTTGCCTCGCGAGCCTGGCTGAAGTGCGCGGCGATCGAGGCCGCCTGCGCGATTAACTGTTGGCTCGGCCGCCTCCCTTCCGATCTAAGCACCACGTGCGATCCACCGACCCCGCGGGCGTGGAGCCAGACGTCCTCAGGCGACGCCAGAGTGAACGTGACCCGATCGTTCTCACGAGTCGTGCGGCCGACCAGGACGGTACCTCCAGCCAGTTTGAAGGTGCGTGGGCCGGCCGATTTCTCGCGTGTCCTGGACAGTTTTTGAGCACGTAGAAAGCCTTCGTCCATGAGCTCACGATTGATGTCGTCGAGATCTTCCTTTGTCGTTGCCTTGAGGGCCATGGCGCGGGCGTCCTGCAGAAAGCTGCGGTCCGCGGCCAGCCGCTGCTGCCTCGTCTGAAGGGCTGCACGGGCGTCACGCAGCTTTCCATATCTCTTGAACAGACGCTGCGCATTCTCAACAGGTGAAAGCGCTGGGTCAAGACGTACCACCAGGGGGTTGCCATTGTAGCCCGCGATGCTTGCTTCCACTGCCCCCGGCTCAACCTGCGATGCGTATGCGAGCAACAATTCTCCCTGCGCACGAAGGTCTTCCGCCTCTTGTGCCTCCACCAGCGACTTCGCTACCTTGTCTTCCGTCCGCCGGTTTTTCTCGAGCGCCGCGTCGACGACCGCGATCGTGCGGCCACGTGCGTCTTCAAGAAGCGAAAGAGACCCTGCTGCTGTCAGGACTGCGTCCACCGCTTCACTCATGGTGGCTGCGCTCTGGTGCCTGATCGACTCGAGGTGTCTGAATGGAAACGGCGTGAAGCCGGTTGCTCCGGTGTCGTCCGCGTAGATCGTTGGAGCGAATTGGCGATCTTTGACAATCGTGACCAGTTCTTGTAGCTGGGGCCAGAGACGTACGGCGGCATCGTCATGTTCGGCCGCTGACTCGTCGGGGCGCAACCCGCTGCGGAACACGAGCTCAGCCGCCAGCGTAGGGCCCATTCCGAGGACACTCGAGGCGAGCGCCCTTGAAAGCGGCACCCGCGCTTTCGAAAGGATATCGGCGAGCAGCTCGGGCGTGAGCTCGAATGGCGAGGGTCGATCGCGTGGAGCCGGCACAAAGGGCGCTCCCGGTCTCACTTCCCGTACGGAAGACTTTGAGCGCGGCACCATCTTCAAACTTCCTGCGACATGACTGTTCTCAACCAGGATCAGGTTGCTGTGGCGCCCCATGATCTCGATGATGAGCGCGGCGCGTCCATCATCGGTGCCAACGTCCAGCGTCAGCGTGCGTTCGAAGGGTGGCTGGTGCGCCGAGCGCAGGACGCCGCGGTCCAGCCGGCGTCGCAGCATCTGGGCAAACGCGGACAGGGTTCCTCGCTCGCCGGCAGTCGTGAGATGGACGCGCGCCCATTGCGGATGGATCGATATCAGGAGTCGTCCCGTGGATTGTCCCCGTCTGATGTCGAGGACGATTTCATCCGGCGAAGGCTGGACGATTCGCACAATCCGTCCGCCAACATACTGCTCAAGGTCGACCACGACCGCCGCGAGCACGACGCTGTCAAACGACGTGAGCGCTTTTTTCCTGACGGACATCAGGACTCACCATACTCCACGCCCGCTGAAGCTGGCAACCTATTCAACCCGGCAACGAACAAGCTTCCCCCGGCCTCGCTGTAGCTCGGCTCCAGACTCAAGCAACGAGCAAGCTCCACCGGCCTCGCATTCGGCTCGGCCTCCTCAACAGCGCCGCAGAACCGCTCCGCGGTCAGCCCAAGTGGTCGCCACAGGAGTACTAATAGAGTGGCAAGAATCGGATGAGCGTCATGCCCCGTTCGATGACCGGATTTGGCAGCGCGGAGGTGCAGGCCTCCTCTGGCCGCTTTCTAGTCGAAATCCGATCGATCAACCACCGCTTCGGCGAGGTCCTGGTGCGTCTGCCCCGCGAGTTCACCCCGCTCGAAGAGCGCGTGCGGGGGGCCGTCCAGTCCCGTGTGTCGAGGGGCCGGGTGGAGGTCTCGATCATGCGAGACAATCGCGCCGCCCGCATCCGCGCCATCCGGCCCGACACTGAACTCGCCGCCGCCTATACGCAGGCCCTGAGAGATATCGCCCGCACGCTTGGGATCGGTGGCGAGGTGACGCTGCCGCAAATCGCGTCATTCCCGGACGTCATTAAGATGGAAGAGGCACCAGAGGACGTGGAAGGCACGTGGCCTCTCCTCGCCCAGGGACTGGACGAGGCGCTCGACGCGCTTGTGGCGATGCGTGAAGCGGAGGGTACCAGGCTCGCCGCCGATCTGCGGACCAGGCTGGATCGGATCGAAGCGGGCGCAAAGGAGATCGAGAGCCGTGCGTCCGCGGTGGTGGCCGACTATTCGGCGCGACTGCGGCAGAGGATCGCCGAACTCGTCGGCGAGATCCCCGTCGACGAGCAACGTCTCCTCACCGAGATGGCGGTCTTCGCAGAGCGCAGCGACATCACCGAGGAGATCACACGTCTTCGCAGCCACGTAGCGCAGTTTCGAGAGGACCTCTTCAACCAGGCCGGGGCCATCGGACGAAAACTGGAATTCGTGCTGCAGGAGATGGGACGCGAGGCCAACACGATCGGCAGTAAGGCCAACGACCTGGATATCGGGCGGGCCATTATCGCGATCAAAGGCGAGCTGGAAAGTCTCCGTGAGCAGGTCCAGAACCTTGAATAGCCTCGCAGATCCCAGGCTGATCAACGTCGGCTTCGGCAACATCGTCGCGGCCAACCGCATCATTGCCATCGTGGCGCCCGATTCGGCCCCGATCAAACGCATCATTCAGGAAGCGCGTGACCGTGGGACGCTCATCGACGCCACCTATGGCCGGCGCACGCGGGCGGTGGTCATCACCGACAGCGGTCATGTCGTCCTCTCGGCGGTGCAACCAGAGACCGTTGCCCACCGATTCACCGAACATGAAGAGGAGGTGCCGGAATGACCTGCTCAGACGTTTTCTAATGATTGTGGCGATCGCGGGGCCGATCGGAGTCGGGAAAAGTACAGTCGCGAAGCTGCTGGCGCAGCAACTGGGCTACCGGTACATCTCCGGCGGCGAAGTGTTTCGCGACATAGCCCGGCAACGTGGGATTTCAGTCACCGAAGTGAACAGGCTCGCCGAGCGGGATCCCTCCCTCGACCACGAGCTCGACCGGCGGCAGCGTGAACTGGCGCAACAGGGCGATTGTGTTGTCGAGAGCCGTCTCTCAGGATGGATGGTCGAGGCGGATCTCAAGGTGTGGCTGAAGGCGCCGTCAGAGATCCGCGCAGAACGTGTGGCGGCCCGCGAGAGGCAGCCGATCGCGGCAGCGCAGGCAGAGCTGGCGGAGCGTGAGCGTAGTGAGTGGGCACGATATAAGCAGTTGTATGGGATCGACGTCGATGACCTCAACCCCTATCACCTTGTCATCGATACCACAAAGTGGAGCGCCGAGGCGATCGCACGGGCGCTCGCCGGACTTGTACAAGCGACGCAGATGACGACCACAACGACCACCAGGCGGAAGCAGTGACGAACACAGGAGATCGATTGGACAGAAAGTTTATTGTTGTCGGCGTCACCGGCGGTATCGCAGCCTACAAGGCCGCGCACCTGGTCAGCACACTACGCAAGCAGGGTGCGGACGTACACGTGGTGATGACCGCCTCGGCAATCCAGTTCGTCCAGCCACTCACATTCCGTACACTCTCAAAGAACCCCGTGATCACGGACATGTGGGATCCGAACAACCCGCACGAAGAACCGCACGTCTATCTGGGCGAACGAGCCGACCTCTTGATCATTGCGCCGGCCACGGCGCAGACGATTGCCAAACTTGCGTTGGGGCTGGCGGATGATGTCGTGACCGCGACTGCGCTGGCCACACGTGCGCCGGTGCTGCTCGCTCCCGCCATGAGCGACATCATGTATGAACATCCTTCTACTCAAGAGCATCTCAAGACACTCCGCGGCCGCGGATGTCGCGTGATTGGACCTGAGGTGGGTCCTCTCGCATCCGGAAAAGAGGCGATCGGTCGCATGTCCGAACCTGACGCCATTGTCGAGGAGATCGCGGCAATCCTCGAAGCGCGATAGAGGTGTACCTGGCTACCGTTCTTCTGTCAATCCTGTTTGCCGTTTCCGCCTGTACCCAACGACAATCTGAGGCCACCGTCACCATCGGGGTCATCGCCCCCCGGAGTGGGGAGTTTGCCCCACTCGGCGAAGCGACGGTGAATGGCGTGCAGCTTGCGGTTGACGAGATCAACGGCACAACCGGTGTAATCCTCGGCGGGAGACGGGCCCGCATCATCGTACGGGCTGAGGACGATCGCGGCGAGCCCGCCACGGCAGAGGCGGCTCTGAAGAAACTTGCCGACGCGCGCGTCGCGGCCGTCATCGGGCCGGTGCAGCCCGATACGGCACAGCGCGCAGCCGGCGCCGCGGCAACGCACGGCGTTCCGCTGATCGTCCCAGCGGTAACCGATCCAGGGCTGACCGGCTCAGGACCGCTGATCTTCCGGGCGTGCTATGACGATAGGCTTGCCGGTGAGGCCCTCGCGGTATATGCGTTCAACTCGCTGCGAGCGCGGCGCGCCGCGGTGCTGTTCGACACGGCCACACCCTATAATGTCACGCTGGCCAGATCGTTTCGAGCTCGCTTCACCGCCCTCGGCGGGACCGTGGTGGCAGAGGAGGCATTTACTGACGAACGGATGGTGGTGGAATTCCGCTCCATCCTCGAGCGCGTTCGCAGGGCGAGGCCGACCGTGCTGCTTTCCCCAAATTACTATCGCGCCACCGCTGCGATCGCAACGCAACTGCGGGAAATGGGCGTCAGGATTCCCATTCTTGCGGGGGAGGGCGTGAACTCGCCTGACTTTCCGCTAATCGGCGGCGAGGCGGTTGAAGGAACAGTCTTTCCCGTGCACTTCGCGCCCGATGAGTCCCGCCAGGCCGTCGTCCGCTTCCGGGCTCGATACCTGTCCGCCTACAAACGAGATCCTGATGCGTTTGCCGCGCTGGCGTACGATGCCGCAAAGTTGCTTCACGCGGCCTTGGTCCGCGCGGGCTCGACCGATGCGGAAGCCATCCGCGCTGCACTGGTGCAGACACAGAATTTCCCCGGCGTGACGGGAACGATGACCTATGCGGGTGCGCAGACTCCTCGCAAGGATGTTCCTCTCCTTCGCGTGAAGAACGGAGCGTTTAGTTTCGAGACCGCCGTTCCCCCCTGAGACCGACGGCGGTCGTAGGGGAGCGATGGCTGTATTTGCGGAGGTCGCGATCAACGCCCCGCTGAGGGCCGGCGATCGGACGTTCACCTTCTCGGTCCCCGTAGCCCTCGAGCGTCACGTCACGATTGGGATTCCAGTCCGCGTCCCCTTTGGGAAGCAGACTACTTCGGGATACGTGGTGGGGCTCTCTCCAACCGCCGTACGTGAAGTCAAGCCTGTCGCTGCGCTGGATGAACGACTCCCAGTTCTTCCCTCCGACCTCGTGACACTTGCTTCGTGGATGGCCGACCACCATGTCTGTTCGGTCGGCGAGGCCATCGATGCGATGCTGCCGCCTCGCTCGAGATCGTCTTCGGTGAACCATACGCCCTTCGACTCGCATGGCTCGCTCAGGGCATTCGACTCGGAGCGGCCGGAGGCCACGAGCGAGTCTGCGGAGCAGACGAGTCGAATGGGGGTTGTCGAACTTCTCACCGCAGATTCTGCCGCGCGGGTCGCCATCACAGGCGAGGATGCCAGGTTTGAGGCGTATACAGGTGCGCTATTGTGGGCGCTTCAGCATGGTCGCGGCGCGATTGCGCTCGAGCCCGAACTCGTACAGGCAGAGCGGTTGGCCGCATGGATCGAACGGAAAATTGGGATCCCGGTGGCAATCTATCACGGCGCCCTGGCTGATTCCGAACGCCGGGCACTCTGGCAGAGAATTGCCTCCGGCGAGTTCAAAGTCATCGCCGGTACCCGGGTAGCCGTATTTGCTCCCGTCCCAGACCTGGGCTTGATCATCATGGATCACGAGGAGGACACCTCATATAAGGAAGAGCGCGTTCCGAGATACCATGCACGAACGATTGCCGAGACGCGCGCGCGCATCGCACAGGCGGCGCTGGTCTGGGGCTCGCCGACCCCTTCGTTGGAGGTCGTTCGCGAGATCGAGGAGGGGCGGGCTGCCCGGCTCACATTCCCCCCCGCAGACAGGCCGACGATTGCCCTCTCCGATGTGCGGTCAGAGGCGGGACCGCTGGGCGGATTATTCGGCCGGCGCCTCTATCAGGCGCTTGCACGGACACTGCCACGAGGAAGAGCATTGTTGTACGTCCCCAGGCGCGGATATGCAGATTTTCTTCTCTGCCATGAATGCGGAGCGGTCACCAGGTGCCAGCGCTGTGGCGTTGCCATGACGTATCACGTGGCCGAGCGACACCTGGGGTGTCACCTCTGCGGAGCGGTCGAGCCGGCGCCTGACATCTGCCGCGTCTGCGGCGGCACGCGCATCAGGCCTCACGGCATCGGCACCGAGCGAGTCGAGGCCGCGGCGAAAAAACTGTTCCGTGGTACGCCGGTGCAGCGCCTGGATGCTGAAGCAGCGCCGGATGAGGCCTCCCAGCAGAAAATCTGGCAGCAGTTCCAGCGGCGGGGCGGCCTGCTGGTTGGTACCCAGCTACTCGTGAAAGGTGTAGGACAAGTATCTGCGCCGATCGTGGGGGCGATCGGCGTAGACGCTGCGCTTCACCTCCCGGACTTTCGTGCGGCGGAGCGCACCTATCAGGTGCTCTCGCAACTCGCAGGGCTGGCAGAAAAGGAAATGATCATCCAGACCTTCGCTCCGACGCATCCCGCGCTGACCGCGCTCGTCAACGCGAACCCGGCGAAGTTCTTTGCCGACGAACTCGCTGCGCGCCTGAAGTTTGGCTATCCACCATATGTGGTCCTAATCAATTTGATTGTGACCGGTCAAGATCAGCAGGCTGCCGGAGACACCGCGCGCGCTCTGGCCGCCGGGCTCGCCGAGGACGGCGAAGTCCTTGGACCGTCGCCGGCTCCGTTGCCGCGGATCCGGGGCCGCTTCCGCTGGCAAATCCTGGTCAAAGAGCGCGAAGACATGCGCGCGCGCACTCGACTGCGAACCTTGCTGACCGAAATCGATCTGCCGCGGGCGGTGAAAGTCATCGTTGATGTCGATCCCGTGGATCTCCTATGAATGATTGTGCAGATTGTGGAGATTGTGTAGATTGAGTAGTCGTGGAGATTATCACTGTAAATAGTCCGAAAGCGGCTGTGCTTCGTCGAAAAGCCAAGCCGGTCGGCAAGGTCACCACGGAGATTCACGAACTGATCGACAGGATGACGGCGACGATGCGGGAGGCGAACGGTATCGGCTTGGCCGGTCCGCAGGTCGGCGTGAGCAAGCGCATCCTCGTCGCCGAAGTGGAAGAGCGGCCGTACGCATTGATCGATCCCGTGATCGTGAAGCGCGAAGGGGAGGACGTCAATGCCGAGGCCTGTCTTTCGATCCCCGGCGTTGTGGCCGATGTGCCGCGGGCGGCGCACATCGTTGTCAAAGCCAAGAGCCGGCGGGGCAGGGGGATGACGTTGCGCGCAAAGGGAATGCTGGCGCGCGTGCTGCAGCATGAGATCGATCACCTCGACGGTATCCTGTTCTTGGATCGCGTAGTTGACAAGTCTACGATCCGTGAGGTCGCCGAGTCGGCTGAGGTGGCGCCGGCGTCCGGATGAATGATTCTTCCCGGAAATTGCGTGCCGTATTTCTGGGCACGCCGGAGTTTGCTCTACCGTCGCTGCTTGCCGTTCATGGCGAGACTGAACTCCTGGCGGTTGTCACCCAACCCGATCGGCCGCGAGGCCGTGGGCGGCAGGTCGCCCCGCCCCCGGTGGCTCAAAAGGCCCGTCAGCTCGGGCTTCGCATCCTTCAGCCCGCGCGGCTGAAAGACGCCGACGTCATTCAAACCCTCCGTGAGCTGCAACCCGACATTATTGTCACTGTCGCCTATGGCAGGATCATTCCCAGCGAGCTGTTAGCGCTGCCGCCTCTAGGCTGCATCAACGCTCACCCGTCACTGCTTCCGCAGTACCGCGGTGCCTCTCCGATTCAGGCCGCGATCGCCGCGGGGGAACGGGAGACAGGGGTGACCATCATGTATCAAACTGACGAGCTCGACGCCGGCGACATCATTCTCCAGCGCCGGGTGCCGATCGCTCCAGATGACACTGCGGTGACCCTGGAGCACAAGCTGGCGAAGGTCGGAGCCGAGGCGCTGGTCGAGGCCCTGCGCTTGATTGCCGCCGGCGATGCGGCGCGCAGCCCGCAAGATGGGGCGAGAGCGAGCTACGTTAAAAAGCTCACCAAGGAGCACGGCCGCATCGATTGGGCGCGGCCGGCGGATGAACTCGAGCGGCTCATCCGCGCGATGAACCCGTGGCCGTCGGCGTTCACATCGCATCACGGAAAGTTGTTGAAGATCTGGAATGCCCGGACCACGAGTGATCACGGCGCGCCCGGCGTGATCCATGACATGCGCCGCGGGGAAGGATTTGTCGTTGGAACGGGCTCGGGCAGCCTGATTGTGCTCGAGGTTCAGCCGGAAGGCGGCAGGCGAATGACGGCGGACGAATACGTGCGCGGCTATCGGCTCGAAATCGGCGATCAACTCGGTGAGGAAGGCGGTCGTGGGTCGTAGGTCGTGGCGACTGCGTTCAAGACATTCTTGATCTACGACCGACGACCTACGACCGCAGTTTTCGTTATAATTGGCTGTGGAGGTGAAGGACTGTGCCTTTCATGTATGACTCGACGTTTCTCATTTTGATCCCCGCGATCGCCTTGGCACTATACGCGCAATTCAAGGTCCAGTCGACGTTCAGGCGCTATTCGGAGATCCCGTCGGGGACGGGGTATACCGGCGCGCAGGTTGCGGCCGAGCTTCTCCGGCGCAGAGGGATCACCGACGTGAAGGTGGAGCCCGTCCAGGGCATGCTGGGCGACCATTACGATCCACGGACCAAGGTGCTGCGATTGTCACCCGACGTGTATGGCAGCAACTCGCTTGCCGCGATCGGCGTCGCGGCGCACGAAGCGGGCCACGCCGTGCAGCATCGGGAGGGTTACACCGCGCTCGCGCTGCGTTCTGCGATCGTACCCGTGGCCACGATCGGCACAAGCGCGGCGTGGATCCTGTTTATCATCGGTTGGATCACGAGCTCACCGAATCTGGTGAACATTGGGATTCTGCTGTTCTTGGGCTACATCGCGTTTGCCGTGATTACGCTTCCAGTCGAGTTCAATGCCAGCAACAGAGCGGTGGCACTGCTGCAGGGGGAGGGGCTCGTGCTCCCGCAGGAAGCGCAGGGCGTGCGCGCCGTACTGAACGCCGCCGCGCTCACCTACGTGGCCGCCGCAGCCATGGCGATCTCTCAGCTCCTACGGATGCTCGTGCTGCGGGGCAGGATGAGCGACGACTAAGTTTCTTAAGACTCGATGGTAACAACCAGGCGCCGGGCGGTGGTTTCCGCCGTCCGGCGCGTTCCTGTTCGATCTGCCCGCGAGCTGGCCAGCTCTATCCTCGTTCGAGTGGAAGGTGGCGCGTTCGCCAACCTGCTCCTTCACCACGAGCTCGCCCGCGCGAATTTGCAACCGGCCGACGCGGCGCTGACCACTGAGCTCGTCTTGGGAACGCTCCGTCACCAAAGCCGGCTGGATTGGTCACTCGCGGGGGTGATCCGGGGCCGGTTCGGAGAACTGCCGCCGCACATTCGGGCCATCTTGCGCACGGCAGCATACCAGTTACTGTTCTTATCACGCATACCCGCTCATGCGGCAGTGAACGAAGCCGTCTCGCTCGCGCGGCGCTATGGGCACTCTGGAACGGCGAACCTTGCGAATGCCGTGTTGAGGCGCCTCTCGAGCGACGGAGAACGGACGCTGCCGGATCCTGTGACCGACCCCCCGGGGCACCTGGCGGTGCACCACAGCCATCCGCTCTGGCTGATCCAGCGGTGGTTGACCCGGTGGGGGGTGGAGGAGACGGATGCGCTCTGCAGCGCGAACAACACTCCTGCTCCGTGGACAGCTCGGGTCAACGTGCTGGCATCACCGATCGACGACACGACGCACGAACTCGAGGCGGCAGGTGTGATTGTGAATCGCACAGTGATGCCCGAGGGGCTCGAAGTGCGCGGTGGATTTGACGAACGCCACCGGCTTGTGCAGGGGGGCCGGCTCACAGTTCAGGACGTTGGGGCGATGCTCGTCACCCATGCGCTCGATCCGCGGCCCGGTGAGACCGTCATCGACGCATGCGCGGCGCCCGGCGGCAAAACGACGCACATCGCGGAGCGGATGCATAATCGTGGGCACGTGATTGCCTGCGATGTGCATGAGGGAAAACTCCAAACCCTCAGTCGCCGCGCCGAAGCCATGAGCGCCACCATCGTCCACACCCATCATGCGGATGCGAGAACGATTGGAGACGCGTTCAAGATGCGCGCGGACCGCCTGCTCGTGGATGCTCCCTGCACCGGGCTCGGCGTCGTGCGCCGCCGTCCCGAGATCAAGTGGCGTGTCACGGCGGAGCAGATTCCCGTCTGCGCCCGGGTGCAACGTTCAATCCTGGAAGGGTCGTGGGCCTCCGTCAAGCCGGGCGGGATTCTCGTCTACAGCGTCTGCACAACCGAACCGGAGGAAGGCTCGGCGGTCATCGAGTCGTTTCTGTTGGCACATCACGAGTTCCAACCAGACCCGGTTGTCTGGCCTGAGGCGCTGGGTCTGCCCGTTGGGGCTTCCGCGTTGCTGCTGCCCCATCGCCATGGGACTGATGGTTTCTTCATATCACGTTTGCGCCGTGTTGAGGACGCGCGCCTGTGACTGCCGAACGCGACGCCCGACCAGACCTGAAGGGTCTCACCCTCCAAGAACTCGAGCGGTTTGCGGAACTATTGGGCGAACCCGCCTATCGCGGCCGGCAGATCGCCCACTGGATCTACCAGCGAGGAGCCGCCGCGTTTGCGGAAATGACGGACCTGCCCCAGGGATTTCGCACGCGACTCGCCGACGCAGCACGTATCACGACTCTCTTTCCGGTGACATCGGTTCAAGCCGACGGCGGTGACACGATCAAGTATCTATTCCGGCTGGCCGACGGGCCGACCCTCGAAAGCGTGTTCATGCGCTATGAGGACGGTCGGCGCAGCGTGTGCATCTCCACGCAGGTGGGCTGCGGGATGGGCTGCACCTTCTGTGCGACAGGGCTGGCCGGTCTGACGCGCAACCTCACATCTGCGGAAATCGTCGACCAGGTCATCCGCGTGCAGCATCTCACGGGGGAACGCGTCAGCAATGTCGTGTTCATGGGCATGGGGGAGCCGCTGGCAAACTACGGGCCGACGCTCCGTACGATCCATCTGCTCAACGCTCCATACGCCACCGAGATCGGCATGCGTCACCTGACCATTTCCACCGTGGGCATGGTCCCGCAGATCCGGCGCCTGGCCCTCGAGCACCTGCAACTGACGCTGGCCGTCTCCCTCCACGCTCCCACCGACGAACTCAGGGATCAGATCGTACCGATCAACCGGCAGTGGCCGATCGCCGAGCTCCTCGCTGCCTGCCGCGAGTATGTGGCTCTGACCAACCGGCGTATCTCTTTTGAGTACGTATTAATGGAAGGCATCAACGATACCACGGCCCTGGCGGCGACGCTGGGCGGCCTCCTGGCCGATCCGCCCGGCCTGTGGCACGTGAACTTGATTCCTTGGAACCCCGTCTATGGACTGCAGTATCGGCGGCCAGCGGTGGAGCGGGTGGAGGCCTTCGCGCGCCGGCTGCGCGAGCGGGGGATTTCGACGACGGTTCGGCTGGAGCGCGGCGTCGAGATCGACGCGGCATGCGGGCAGCTGAGAAGGACGCACGGGCCGGAATTCGCGGACACGCGCAAGCGCGCAAACGCGTAAGCGCGCACGCGTGAGACTAGTGGATCATGGAGAGAGGGAAGGGGCAAGGTATCTGACGGCGGAAGAAGGCGCAGGGAATGTGACGTGATTACGCGGGGACGAGTGATCGCCGGTGAGTATGAGATCCTTGGCCGCATCAGCGAGGGCGGCATGGCCACCGTATACCAGGTCCGCCGCGCGAGCGACGGCCAGGTCCTGGCGCTCAAGGTCCTGCGCGAGCAGTACGCCGCAGATGCCGAGTTCGTAGAGCGCTTCCAGCGTGAGGCCAAGGCGGTCAGCGAACTATCCCATCCGCACATGGTCCGTGTGTTCGCCAGCGGGGAGGACGACGGAATCCGTTTCATTGCGATGGAGTTCGTCGAAGGCGAAGATCTCAAACGCCTTCTCCGCCGGGAGCGCCGGCTGCCGTGGTCGCGAGCGGCAGAGATCGCCGCGCAAGTCTGCGAGGTCCTCGAATACGCGCACGCCCATGGCATTATTCATCGCGACATCAAACCACAGAACATCCTGCTGACAAAAGATGGTGAAGTGAAGGTCGCCGACTTTGGTATCGCACGTGCCATGAGCTCGGCGACAATCACTCAGACCGGAACAGTCCTGGGTTCGGTGCAGTATCTGGCCCCCGAGCAGGCGCGTGGCTCGCCGGTGGGGCGCACCGCGGATGTGTACGCGTTGGGTGTGGTCCTCTACGAGATGGTCACGGGCTCTCTCCCGTTTGATGAGGACAGCCCAATCGCGATCGCGCTCAAGCACATGGATCAGGACCCCCCGCGGCCGTCGACATACGCACCCGACCTGCCGCCTCGCGCCGAGGGCATCATCCTCCGCGCGCTCGCAAAGGCACCGCGCTATCGCTACCAGTCGGCCGATCAAATGCGGTGGGACTTGCTGGGGAAGACCGACCTCTGGAAAGAGCTCCCGCCCCCGAAGCGAACCAAGGAGGACACCCCGCCGACAGTCCTCCTGCGGCCGGGTGCGACGGCAGAGCCGGAGGAGCGCCGCCTGATGGTTCCCGGTCCGGTCCTCGCCCTTGGACTGATTGCACTGGTCATTGGGGGCGTCTGGGGCGGATGGCGTGCCTTCAGCAGCTACATTGCCGTTCCGGAAGTCGACGTCCCGAATTTCGTCGGGAAGACGGTCCAGGCCGCCGATCAGTCTGCATCTGAGCGCAAGCTCACCCTGCGCGTGACAGAAGAGGCCTTCAGCACTGGCGTCGCCGCCGGCCTGATCATCTCGCAGGATCAGCCGGCCGGGAAAGCGGTCAAAGTCGGGCGTGTCGTCAATGTTGCCGTCAGTCTCGGTCCGGAGATGGTGGGGGTTCCTGATGTGCAGCGGCGTGCGCTGATCGAAGCGAGGCTGATCATTGACCGCGCGCGCCTGCAGATCGGCGAGTTGCGCGAGGCGTTCGATGAAGATGTGAAAGGCGGCTTCGTCATTTCGCAGAATCCGCAGCCCGGCGCGCGGCTGGAGCGCGGTTCGCCGATCCATCTCGTCGTCAGCAAAGGTCCGCAGCGCATCCAGATGCCCCTCCTGGTTGGCCGTTCTCTTACGGAGGCACGCCGTATGCTTCAGGAGCTCGGCGTGACGCTGGCCGCGGTGAAGACAGTGCCAACCGCCGACGTGAATCCCGAGACCATCGTGGACCAATCGCCATCACCCGGTACGCGCATCCGTGCGCAAGACGCCGTCACGGTCACCGTGACGGTGCGGCCCGGACAGGAGACCACGCCGCCTCCTTCGCCGGTCGTCACCGCGCAGCCGCAGCGTCCACCCTCTCCGGAAGAGAAGCTGACGCGCGTGCAGCTCGTGGTGCCAGGGGGCGACCAGGACCAGGAGGTCAAGATCGTTGTGATCGATGAGCGCGGAGTACAAACGGTGTTCCAGAAGACTCTCGCCCCCGGGGATCGCGTCGACGAACGGATCCGGTCGCGCGGATTCACGATTATCCAGGTGTTCATCCAGAACAAGCTGGTTCAAGAGATCCGTCCGTGACGGCCCAGCACATCACGATCGCGGCCAGCATCCTGTCCGCGGATTTCACCCGGCTCGGTGAGGAGATCGCCGCAGCCGAGCGCGGCGGCGTTGATACCATCCACGTTGACGTCATGGACGGCCGGTTTGTCCCCGAGATCAGCATCGGACCGGTGGTGCTCGAGGCCGTGAAGCGCACGACGCGCCGGCCGATCGACGTTCACCTGATGATCATGGAACCTGAGCGACAGGTCCCAGCATTCGCCCGATCCGGTGCGACATCGATGACGGTGCACGTCGAAGCCGTGCCACATCTGCATCGCGTGGTTCAGCAGATTAAGGATCTGGGGGTCAGAGCCGCGGCCGCCCTCAACCCAGGCACACCGCTCGGTACCGTTGAGCAGGTCCTTCCCGACCTCGACATGGTGCTGCTGATGACGGTCAACCCGGGCTATGCCGGCCAGCAGTTCATCCTATCGGTGCTCCCGAAAGTTCGCCAGCTACGTTCGTGGATTGAGGAGCGTGGGCTGGACTTGGACGTGCAGGTGGACGGCGGCATCAATGAGAGCACTGCGCCACGCGCGGTGGATGCAGGGGCCAACGTGCTTGTCGCGGCATCGGCCATCTTCAAAGGAGAGGGTGGCCCGGAGGCCGCCGCCAAACGACTGCGCGCCGCTGCGACCGCAACAGCGAAAGCAGAAGGCAGTAGGCAGTAGGCAGCCAGAGCAAATTGTAGTGAAGTTACCGCCTGCTGCTTTCTGCTTACTGCCTTCGTAGTGTTCTTGCGATGTCAATTGCGCTAGTAACACACCCCGATTACGTGAAGCACCAGACCGGTCCCGGCCATCCGGAACGGCCGGAGCGCATGCGGGCCATCAGCGCCGCGGTCGAAGCAAGCGGGCTGCAAGAACACCTCGCCCAGATCACGCCGGAGCCGGTTGATGCCGACGTTCTGGAGCGCGTACACCATCGTTCATACATCGACCGGGTGAAGAATCTGGCCGTCGAGGGCGGCGGCCATCTCGACCCCGACACTGTCGTATCAGCCCTCTCATTCGACGTCGCACGCCTCGCCGCGGGCGGCGCCTTGCGAGCGGTGTCGTCAGTGATGGAGGAGCATCGGGCGGCCTTCGCCGTCGTCCGGCCGCCGGGACATCACGCGCGTCCCTCGCAGGGCATGGGGTTTTGTCTGTTCAATAACGTGGCGGTTGCCGCGGCTGAGGCGCGTGAGCGATATGGTTTGAGGCGGATCAGCATTGTGGATTGGGACGTGCACCACGGTAACGGCACGCAGGAAATGTTCTACCGGGACCGCTCCGTGCTGTACATGTCGACCCATCAAGAATACTGGTACCCCGGCACGGGCAGTATCGACGAACACGGCGAAGGGGAGGGCGAGGGGTTCACGCTCAACATCCCCCTGCCGGCCGGCACAGGCGACGAAGGCTACCGGCTGGTGTTTGAAGAGATCGTCCTGCCGGTTCTCGACGCGTTCGCCCCGCAGCTACTGCTCATCTCCGCGGGATACGATGCGCATGCTGACGATCCCCTGGGTGGGATGGTGCTCACCCGTGCCGGATTCCGAAGGCTGGCAGAACTCCTCGTCACGTCGGCCGGTCGTCACGAGGCGCGCCTGGCGGCGGTGCTCGAGGGCGGTTACCATCTTGCTCACCTCGGCCGATCCGTCGTGGCGACCCTCGAAGCTTTCACGGGCGGCACTGCTCTCAACGGTGAAACGGATGAACCTCATTCCGAACTCCCCTATCAGCAGGTAGCCACCCGAGTCCGCGCAATCCGCAGCGCCGCCCGCAACTACTGGAACATCTAATTCCAGGGCCCTAAAGGGAACCAGCAAGGGCCCTTTCCCGTTCTCAAATTGCAAGGGTTTGGCAGCAGGTCCGCCAAAGGGCACCGAGGATGGCGACAGATCGCGCGCCCTTTGGAAATGGCCGGCGGATCGTGGAGAGCACGTTCCGTGTGCGTTATGCAGAGACAGACGCGATGGGAGTCGTCCACCATGCGAGTTTTTTCGTATGGTTCGAGGTTGGCCGGACCGAGTACACGCGGGCGGCAGGCCTCCCGTACCGTGAAGTCGAGGAAGACGGGGTCCGGCTCGTGGTGATAGAGGCGCATGCCGAGTTCAAACGGCCGGCGCGGTATGACGACCTGGTCGTCGTCCGCACGACGGTCGAGGAAGTCTCGAAGGCGACGCTGACGTTTCGTTACGAAGTGCGGTTACAATCGGATGATACATTGCTCGTCAGCGGGCATACGGTGCACGCCGCGACGGATCTGGCCGGGCGTGTGCAGCGAGTGCCAGAGCGTGTGCGCACGGTCTTGTTGGGCGCAGCGACCGTGTGATTCGCGATTTCAATGTGGAGGAACGGTTTGGCCGGACGCGAATACGGTTAGCCGTTTCAGCAGATGAAAACTTCAGAAGATCAGCCTCAGCTCGAGCAACAGATTCCGGATCTTTCTCCACGCCAAATTGTGCAGGGGATCGTTGTGCGTGTTGATACGGAGGGCGTGTTGGTCGATGTCGGCGCGAAGTCTGAGGGTTTGATTCCGCCCACTGAGCTCGGGAAGCAGGGTGAGCCTGAGGTCAGCGTGGGTGAGCGCATCGACGTGATGGTGATGCGCGTCGAAGGCGACGAAGGGAACCTCATCCTCTCCAAGCGCCGCGCCGACTTCGAGGTCGCGTGGCGCCGCGTGCACGATGCAAAGGAGACCGGTGCGCTCCTCCACGCGATGGTGGTGGACAAGGTCAAGGGCGGACTCGTTGTGGATCTCGGCATGCGTGGATTCGTGCCCGGGTCCCACGTTGATCTCACCCAAGCGAAAGGCCGCAGGTTCGAGTGGTTTGTCGGTCAATCGATTCCGCTCAAGGTCATTGAGGTCGACCGGCCTAAAGGCCGCGTAATCCTCTCCCACCGGCAGGCTGTAGAAGAGGAGCGGCACAAGCGCAAGGCGGATCTCCTCGAATCGCTGCAGGAAGGACAGATCGTGGAAGGGCTGGTGAAGCGGCTGACGGATTTTGGTGCCTTTGTGGACCTTGGCGGTACTGATGGTCTGCTTCCGATCAGCGAGATCGCCTGGACCTACATCAAGCACCCTTCGGAAGTCATCCGGCGAAACCAGCAGCTGCGGCTGTTGGTGTTGCGCGTGGACCGAGAGAGCGGCCGCATCTCCCTTGGTTTGAAGCAAATCCTCGATGATCCCTGGCACAAAGTTCGAGAGCGGTACCGCGTCGGGGAACCCGTGAAGGGCAAAGTGGTCCGTACGGTTCCATCCGGCGCATTTGTGCGATTGGAAGATCTTGACGCGTTCATTCCGATCTCAGAACTCGCGGAGCGCCGGGTGAGCAAAGTGGATGAGGTCGTGAAGCCGGGCGACACCGTCGAAGCTGTCGTCATGGAGATCCGGCCTGACGAGCGGCGGATGACACTATCGATCAGGAAACTGGAACGCGATGTGGAACGCAAGCGGGTGAAAGAAGTGTTGAAGTCGCAGGACGACGGTGGCCGCGTAACGATCGGCGACTTGGCGGGGGAACTCCTCCGGCAAGCGGTCACCCCGGCGGCTGGGGACGGAGAGTCGGAAAAGGGCGAGGGCGACTGAAGGCGCCCGCGCCGCTTGGGGCGCGGAGTCTCTCGCAGCAGATCGTGGCCTGCTCTCGGGGAGATCGCAGCCTCTCCCCGACTGAAACTGATACGGGGACCCCTCAGGCTGCGATCTCCCCCTACGCAGGCTAGCATCCCATTCCAACGGTGTCCCGCGAGCTCCGCCTTCAGCGGCTTTCATTTTTCTGTCGGTGGACCTACTGCGTGGGCTCCAGTAGAATAGGAAAGCGTCGGGGAGTAGCGCAGCTTGGCTAGCGCGCAGCGTTCGGGACGCTGAGGCCGCCGGTTCAAATCCGGCCTCCCCGACCAACACTGCTGGTCTACACAGTTTTCACGGTCAGCACATCCTCGTGGAGCACGAAATCCTCATGGAAGTGCGCCTGTTGTATTAGACAGTGGAGACCGTGCAGACCGAGGAGACTGTGTAGACTGTAGTTTAGCTTCCTATGGCGCGGAGTATCGTCACGAGGTGCAGGATCAAGACGAGGCAATACACGGCGGCGACGCCGTGTAAGACTTTCAGCACCCGCCGCTTTCGAGCGAAGCTCGCGTGGACGGCGGCGGCAATGCCGAGGGCCAGTCCCGCAAGCGCGACGACCTTGATTGTAATGGGCCACCACGTGTAGATGTGTGGTCGCAGCAGCGGGTTGACTTCCTGCAAGAATCCCTGTCCGAGGCCAAAGTAGGTAAATACGAGGTCCAGCTCGTTGGCGATGAAGACGATGATGTACCATCGCCACAGTTGCCTGCTGAGGAAAGCGTCCGGGCTCATCCTCGTCTGGTCGGAAGTGGTGCCTTTCATTCGATGAACGGAACCCGGTTCCCTTGTCGGGGGTTTCCCCAAGTCACATCCGCTCCAATCTTAAGGAAGCCCACATGCGCATAAGGGAAATCAAGCACAAACTCAATGGAGAGCGGATGGAATTTGATTGCAAGCTTTTAGAGCGCTCGGACCGCAGTGTCGTGTTGCTCTATCGCATCCCCAGCGACGCCAAGGTGGGTGAGCTTTCCCTGCCGGCGGGAACCACTACCTACGCGCATTATTGGAGCGACCGGCCGTTCAACGTCTATCACTGGATCGCTCCTGATGGAACCACGCTGGGCTACTACGTGAACCTCGGGGACACGGTTGCCTTCCATGAAGACGGGGTTGAATGGCGGGACCTCGCGGTCGACATCCTGCGCACACCAGATGGTCGCACACAGGTTCTGGACACCGATGAACTGGAGGATGTTTCGCCTGGTCTACGGAGGAAAATCGTCGCGATCCGGGACCAAATCCTGGCCGAGCTGGACGATGTCGTGAGAGAGGTGGCAGGCGCCACCGCTCGCCTCCGGCGAGAGGATTCAGCCGGTTAGCCGCGAACCCCCTTCTACTAGTTCGCCCAAACGCAGCATGGGCCGGACCGGTCACCGCAGCATCATTGACACCGGGGCGAATGATGAAAGATCTTCGGGCTTGGTACACCTATATCGAGGAGATCGCTCGCAAGGCGACTTCCTCCGACGCGTCCCCCGCGCAGGCAGCTCAATCAAGGGTGTTTCGCATTCCTCCGGCGGATGAACTGCTCGCCACCGACACGACGACTCCTGGCCCTGTGCGGCGGCACCCGCTTCCGATCGTTCCTTCCTCGGATACCAACGCTCCGAGACGCCCTGGGCGCAGGCCGCTCACCGAGACCCGAGAAGAAATCATCCTACGGCTTCTCGATCCAGAGATGACGCTCCACGAAGCCGCAGCGCTGCTCAATCTCAGCAAAGCCACCGTGCGGCGATATACGACGATTGGAAAACTGCACTGCTCTCGAAC
>JAHZOA010000190.1 GCA_020028455.1 Armatimonadota bacterium
GGGTCGCGCCGGGGCGACGGCGATGACGGCCCGCGAGGCGCTGCGCGTCGCGACGCGCGGCAGCGCAGTGTGCCTGGGACGCGAGGACATCGGCTCACTTGAAGTCGGGAAGCGCGGAGATGTCGCCATGTTTAGTGTTGACGGTCTGGGGTTTGTGGGAGCTGAGGTTGATCCGGTCGCAGCGCTTGTCTTCGCGCTCCCGCAGCGCGTGCGCGATCTTTTTGTTGATGGCCGTTCCGTCGTACGAAACGAGCGGCTCCAAAACATTCGTGAAGATGACATCATTAAAGAAGCGAGCCGTAGGGCCAGGCGACTGCTGAGTGTAGAAGCGTGAGCACGAAGATCGCGGAACGGGTACGAGGCAGGGTCGGCGAGAGCGCGCCCCGGGTTGACGGTGTTCCCAAGGTCAAAGGTCAGTTTCTGTACGGCAGCGACCTGTGGGCTGAGGATATGCTCTGGGGCTATACACTTCGGAGCCCGCACCCCCACGCGCGAATCCGCTCGATTGATACTTCGCAGGCGCTGAGCAGTCCGGGCGTCCATGCGGTGTTGGTGGCCGCCGACGTCCCAGGGAAGAAGACGTTCGGGTTGGATTTTGCGGACCAGCCTGTGCTGGCAGGAGATCGGGCGCGTTATGAGGGCGAGCCTGTGGCGATTATCGCCGCGACTGATCTCGAGGTTGCGCGCCGCGCTGCCGACAGGATCAAAGTTGACTACGAAGTGCTGCCCGCGGTGACCGACATGGAACAAGCGCTCAGGCCGGATGCGCTGCGGCTGCATGACTTCGGCAACGTGCTGCGGCATGTGCGCATCGTCCATGGGGATCCCAACGCGAGGGCAGATGTCTGGGTGGAGGGCTACTACGAGACTGGGATGCAGGATCAGGCCATGCTCGGGCCTGAGTCAGGCCTCGCGGTTCCTGGGCCCGACGGCAGCATCGATCTTTACGTCGCCACGCAATGGCTCCATGTCGACCAGGAACAGGTGGCACCATGTCTCGGATTGTCCAAAGAACAGGTGCGGCTGCATCTCGCGGGGGTGGGCGGCGCGTTCGGCGCGCGGGAGGATGTCAGCATGCACATCCATGCCTGCATGCTGGCGCTTCGAACCCGCAAACCCGTGAAGATGTCATACACGCGGGAAGAGTCGTTCTACGGACATGTGCACCGGCATCCCACCAGGATCTGGATGCGCCACGGCGCCGCGCCCAATGGACGTCTGGTAAATGTGCGCGCCCGGCTGCTTGTCGACGGGGGAGCGTACGCGTCGTCGTCGACCGCCGTTATTGGAAATGCTTCAACATTCGCGGCTGGGCCGTACGAAGTGCCCAATGTCCTCGTTGAAGGGACGGCTGTCTATACCAACAACCCGCCATGCGGGGCGATGCGAGGATTTGGGGCGGTCCAGGCCTGCTTTGCGTACGAAGCGCAGATGGACAAACTCGCGAAGGCGCTCGGGATTGACCCGGTTGAGTTGCGCGTCATGAACGCGGTGCACACCGGTTCTGTGCTGCCGACCGGACAGGTCATTCGCGGCAGCGCGCCGGTTCGCGAGATCATCAAGCAGTGTTGGGGGATTCCGCTACCCGGCGAGTCCGGCGAACGACACGACTCCATTGATTACCCAGGCGGATCTGGAAACGTCAGTCGAGGTGAGGGACTGCGACGCGGCGTCGGATTCGCGGTAGGCTACAAGAACATTGGGTACAGTGAAGGGTTTGATGATTCGTCAGAGTGCCGCGTCAAGTTATTCGCCGGATCCGCCGGACCCATCGCGGAAGTCCACAGCGCCGCAGCCGAGGTCGGCCAGGGCGTGCATACCATCTTAGTGCAGGTGGTGCGGTCCGAGCTCGGCATCGACAACGTCGTGCTGCATCCCTCCGATACCGCTATTGGTTCCGCCGGTTCGAGCTCGGCGTCGCGGCAGACGATGATGTCAGGAGGCGCTGCGCAGCTCGCTGCCGTCGCGGTTCGGACTGTGCTCCTTGATCGTGTGCGGCAGTGGGCGCAGAAGACTGGGCGGGTGCTCCGCGGGCCGCTGTCGATCAGCGGAGAGGACGTGCTCGACGCAAACACACCGATCGCGCGGATCCAGCAATTTCTGGACCCACCAATTGAGGCAACTCGTGTTTATCATCACCGGAAGACTCGTGCAATCGATAAGGATGGTCAAGGCGACCCCCACGTGACGTTTGCGTTTGCGGCGCAGCGCGCCGTAGTTGAGGTGGATGAAGACCTCGGACTGGTGCGCGTGGTCCAAATCGCCACCGCGCAGGACGTCGGCAAGGCGATCAATCCCCAAAACGTGTACGGACAGATCGAGGGTGGCACAGCCCAAGGCCTTGGGCTCGCGCTGATGGAAGAGATTCAGCTCCAGGACGGCAAGATCCGCAACGCGTCATTCACTGATTACCTGATCCCCACGATTCTTGATATGCCGCCCGTTGTGTCCCAGCTCGTGGAAGAGCCTGAGCCGGGCGTGCCATTCGGCGCAAAGGGGGCGGGCGAGCCTTCAACCGTCGTGTCGACCGCGGCGATCGCCGCTGCGCTTCGGAACGCCACTGGCCGGGAACTCAACCGGGTTCCGGTGCGCCCAGATGATCTCATCGGCTTGAGTCCGCCGGTCACGTCTTCCGGTCCACCGCCGGCACCAGATGTGCCGTATCCCGAGCCCGTTCCGAAACTCCACGGTCTGGCGGCTGGAAAAGAGATTGAAGGTCAAGAATAGCCACAGGATCGACGAGTTTCTGCCCACCTACCACTTCAATGAGATTCACTCCATCCACGTAAACGCTTCGGCATCCCGTTGCTATCAGGCCGTCAAGACGGTGACGCCGGCAGAGATCAGCCTGTTCGTGATCCTGATGACGATCCGTTCGTTCAGCCTTCGCTTCGCCCGTCAAGCACGCGGTCCGTCGAGCAGGACGGTGCCGATACTTTCAGCGTTCCTCCAAGCCGGCTTTGTGCTGCTGGCCGACGAGATTGGACCCGAATTGGTTCTCGGCGCCGTCGGCCGGTTTTGGAGACCGGTCCAGCGTGCCTACCCGCTCACTAGGCCCGAAGAATTCATAGCGTTCTCCGTGGCCGATCATGTCAAAGTCGCTGCAAATTTTCTTGTAGAAGGTGACGACGAGACTTCACGCGTGACTACCGAGACTCGGATCTTCGCTACGGATGAAGTCGCACGACGAAAATTCGCCTTCTACTGGTTCGTAATTCGCCCCGGGAGCGCGCTCATCCGACGAGACTGGCTAAAAGCAATCCGCAACAGGGCGGAGGCCAGGACGTGAGCTTCGACCTGGTCGTGCGCGGCGGACATGTGGTCACGCCGGCGGGGACTCTGGTGGCAAACGTCGGCATTGCTGCTGGCCGAGTCGCAACGATCCAGCAGGACGA
>JAHZOA010000191.1 GCA_020028455.1 Armatimonadota bacterium
GGACCTCCCGTGGCTGTTGTGTTTTCTGAGTCATCGTGACGAGCTCAATGCTGAGGACACATGCGAAGTTTCTGGTCACCTACCTCCGGCCGCAGTGGCAGAGAGCCGCCCTCCTGGCTGTTGTCCTGCTGGCGAGCATCGGCTTGCAGCTGCTCGGTCCTCAAATCCTCGCGCGCTTCATCGATATGGCGCGGGCGGGAGTGGCGATCCCCGAACTAATGCAGCTCGCCGCCGTCTTCCTCGCCGTGGCGTGCGCGGGCCAGATCATTAGCACCATTGCCGCGTATGCCAGCGAGAACGTCGGTTGGACGGCGACCAACCTCGTACGCGCCGACCTGGCCCTGCACTGTCTGGGTCTGGACCTGTCGTTCCACAATGCGAAGACTCCAGGCGAGATGATCGAGCGCGTCGACGGCGACGTGACCCATCTCTCCAGGTTTTTTTCGCAGTTTGCGCTCCGGGTGTTTGGGAATCTCGTCCTTTTGCTTGGCGTCCTGGTGATGATCTTCCGCGTGGACCGGCGCGTGGGTCTGGCGTATGTCGGCTTCTCCCTCTTTGCTCTTTTCGCGCTGCGCAAGCTGCTGGAGCTCGCCGTCCCCTACTGGAAGCAGGCGCGTCAGGCCAGTGCCATCCTCCTGGGGTTTCTCGAAGAGCGCCTCGCGGGCACAGAGGACATCCGCAGCAGCGGCGCGACCCCGTATGTCATGCGCCGGTTTTTCCAGGCCGTGCGCGACCAGATGGAGAAGACCCGGCGCGCCGGAGTCATGGGCACGTCAATGTGGGCGACGACCGCGGCCCTCCTCACCCTCGGCAATGCCATGGCGTTCGGACTCGGGTCAACGCTTTACAGCGCAGGATTGATCACGTTCGGCACCGTGTACCTCTTGTTCCATTACACGGAGATGCTGCGGTGGCCGTTGGAGCAGATTACCCGCGAAGTCCAGGATTTACAGCGGGCCAGCGCCAGCGTGGGCCGGGTGGGAGATCTGTTCAAGATTCGCAGCAAGACGGTGGACGGCAGCGGCGCGCTGCCGCGAGGCCCGCTGGCGGTCGAATTCGGCGCAGTCTCCTTCGCCTACGAAGAGCAGCTCGTGCTGCGAGATGTGACCTTCCGGCTCGGGCCCGGACAGGTACTCGGGTTGCTGGGCCGCACGGGCAGCGGTAAGACGACGATCGGGCGGTTGCTGATTCGGATGTACGATCCATCCACGGGCGTGGTCAGTCTTGGAGGCGCTGACATCCGGGGCCTGCGGTTGCACTACCTCCGCCGTCGAGTCGGTATGGTGACCCAGGATGTGCAATTGTTCCACGCCAGTGTGCGAGACAACTTGACATTTTTTGATCGAACGATCCCTGACGAGATGATCCTCGAGGTCCTGCACCGCTTGGGGCTCGACCATTGGTACCGGGGTTTGCCCCATGGCCTGGATACGACCCTGTCCTCGCGCGGGGGGCTATCGGCGGGAGAAGCGCAGTTGCTGGCGTTCGCCCGGGTCTTCTTCAAGGATCCCGGGTTGGTGGTCCTCGACGAGGCGTCCTCTCGCTTGGATCCCGCGACAGAGGCGCTGATCGAGCACGCGGTCAGCGTGCTGCTGGAGCAACGAACTGCGATCATCATTGCCCACCGGCTCACGACCGTACGGCGGGCCGATCAAATCATCATCGTCGACGATGGACGCGTTCAAGAACACGGCGCCCGGGCGGCACTGGAACGCGACCCCTCATCGCGGTTCGCCGGGCTGTTGCGGACCGGCCTGGAAGAGGTGCTTGTGTGAGTATCTGGCGGGTTCTATGGCACCTCATCCGGTACCGCCCGAGGCTTTACGCGATCAACGTCGCGTTGTGGGGCATGTTCTGGGTCTTGCCGCTCGTGACCGGATTGATCGTGCGAGAGATCTTCAATGTCGTCAGCGCGGGTGCTCAGGCCGGTAGCAGCGTGTGGACTTGGATTGCGCTCCTGGTGGCCACGACGACTGCCCGGATTACCGTGAATACCTCCGGCGCATATGTGTGGACGACGTACCGGTACACGCTGGCAGCACTCCTCCGTGGGAACCTTCTCGAGCGGATCTTGCATCGTCCCGGAGCTCGGCCGCTGCCGTTTTCGTCGAGCGAAGCGATGAGCCGTTTCCGCGATGACGTGGACGAACTGACGGCCCTGGTGGAGTGGGCCGTGGACGGGGGCGGCGCGCTGGTCCGCGGGCTCGGGGCAATCACCGTGATGGTCCTGATCAATTCCCTCATCGCGACCGTCGTGCTGCTGCCGATGACCGTGATCCTCGGCCTCGTCGTTCTGATCCGCCGGCACATCATCCGGTTCCGGCGTGCGGCACGGGACGCCGCGGGAAACGTCGCGGAGTTCGTCGGTGAAATGTTCGGCGCTGTCCAGGCGGTGAAGGTCGCTGCGGCTGAGGAGAATGTCATCGCGCACTTCCGTGACCTGAACGAGACTCGAAAGACGGCGGCGCTCAGGGACACGCTTTTCAATGAGTTGATGAGGGTTGTCATCGAGAACACGCTCAACATTGCCACTGGCGTGATCCTGCTGATGGCGGCCCGGCCGATCAGCGCCGGAACGTTCACCGTGGGCGACTTCGCACTGTTCGTCCACTATCTTGGGAGTGTCAATAACAGTATCAACTTCTTCGGCAGCATGATCGCACGGCTGAAACAGGCCGGTGTCTCATTTGAACGGCTGGTGGTCCTTCTGCAGGACGAACCGGTCGAGGCCGTCCTCCGCCACCGACCCGTATATATGGAAGGACCGCTCCCCGATGTGCCGCAGCCATCAACAGAGGTCGAGCCTCTGCACGTTCTGGAGGCAATCGGGTTGACTCATCGGGATGCCAGAACCGGCAGGGGCATCGAGGGCGTGAACCTGAAGCTTCGACGTGGATCGCTCACAGTCGTGACCGGGCGCATCGGCTCGGGCAAGAGCACCCTTGTCCGCGCCCTCATTGGACTGTTGCCCAGAGACGCGGGCGAGATCCGATGGAACGGACGACCCGTTGAGGATCCGGCCTCGTTCTTCGTCCCCCCGCGAAGCGCGTACGTTCCTCAGGTCCCACGGCTGTTTAGTGAGCCCTTAAGGCACAACGTGCTGATGGGGATCGATGAGGACCGGGCGGATCTTGATGGGGCGATCTGGTCGGCGGTCATGGAGCGCGACGTTGATGCGCTGGAGCACGGACTAGAGACACTCGTCGGGCCCCGAGGTGTGAAGCTCTCTGGCGGCCAGATTCAGCGGGCTGCGGCGGCACGCATGTTCGTCAGGGAACCTGAGCTTTTGGTCGTCGATGACCTCAGCAGCGCGCTGGACGTGGAAACAGAGCAGCATCTGTGGGCGCGCCTGTTCGACCGGAAGGAAATGACCTGTCTGGTTGTCTCACAC
>JAHZOA010000192.1 GCA_020028455.1 Armatimonadota bacterium
CCCTCACAGTCCGAGATGGGACTGAAGGTGAGGGCGTAGAGCATCACCTCGAACTTCCCGCTTGGTCCCACGTCCCCAAACAGCACACGCGCCGGAAGGTTCTGGATCTTCAACTCCACGCCGACGGCGCGCCACTGCTGCTGGAGGATCTGCTGCACCGATTCACGGACACGGTTGCCCGCGGTGGTGTTGATGGTGAGCTCCAGCCGCACTCCGTCCTTCGTGCGGATGCCATCGGCCCCGCGCGCCCAGCCGGCTTCATCGAGCAGCTGATTGGCGCGGGCGGGGTCGTAGCCGTAGACTTTGGCGTTCTTGAGGTACCCGTAATGCTTTGGCGGCAGGAACGAATGTGCGACGGGCTGCTTGCCTTCGAACAAGCTCTGGACCATCTGCTCGCGGTTGATCGCGTAGATCAGAGCCTGGCGCACGCGCCGGTCGGTAAGCTTCGGGTTCTCCATATTGAGATCAAGGTGCTCCCAGGTCAGGCCCGGAGTCGCCTGCGCGATGAAGTCTCGCCGCGCCTCCCGCTGCAGCCGCTTCTCGAGTTCCAGGCCCTGTGTGAAGGGCACCGCGGTAATATCGAATGCGTCGATGCTCCCCGCCAGGACGTTGGCCACCATGGTATTGGTGTCCGAGATGAACCGGAACGTGATGCGCCGCACGGTGGGCTTCTGCGCATACGGGCCGACGCCAAGCTCGTGGCGGAACCCTTCCCAGCGCTCCAGGGTGATGGACGCCCCGCGCTGCCACTCGACGATGCGGTACGGACCGGTGCCGACCATTTTTGCCGAGGTGGCCCACTCGTGCGAGTCGAGCGTGGCCGGATTGGTCTGGAAAGCCTTGCCCAGGATGTGTCTCGGCAGATATCCCGCTTCCCCCGTAATGAGGACGTTGGCGAAGGCGTGGCGCGACTTCCACTGGACGACGAGGGTGTAGGCATCAGGCGCCTGGATGTTCTCGATGCGATCGCTCACATCTCGGCCGCCCGAAGGGAACTGGGGGTGGGTATTCACGCGCCACGCAAAGACGTAGTCGTAGGCCGTCAGCGGCGTGCCGTCCTGCCAGGTGAACCCGCGCCGCAGCTTCCAGGTCACCTGCATCTTCCCGTTGGGAAGCAGGTTCCAGTCGCCGTCCCGGACGCTCGGCATTTTCTGTGCGATGACCGGGTAGAACTCCCACTTGTCGTTTAGGTCGACTGTAGGAAGCAGCAACTGCGCCGAGACGACCGCGGATGTATACATGGCGCACGCGTCGCAGATGGCCAGGCCGATGATGGCCGGCTCCTGCTGGGTCCCGAACACCACGTCGGTCCTGGCCGGTGCGGAGGCCGCCGGTCCGGGTAACAGGCTCACCCCGGCGACCAGCGCGAGCGCGAGCCCCAGGCTGAATGCCTTGACCTTCATACCGTCACCTCCCTATCGAATCCCGCGGATGACCGGGTCGAGCATCGTCGCCGCGCGAAGATCCGATGACGGCGGCGCGGTGCGCTGAGTCCTGCGTTCAAGAGGAACCACCTGCTCGGTGGAACGCCCTTCTCGGGATCGCGCCGGCCGCCAGGGCTTGCCGGGTGTTTGCGGCTTCGGGCGCCCGAGGCGTGTCGCCTCGAGGAAGGCGAGCAGGTCTCCCTCTTTGACGCGGAATGATTTGCCGATCTTGCTGGCTGGGATCTTGCCGGCATGAATGTACTCGTAGATGGTCATGCGGTGCAGCTGGAGGAACTCCGCCACCTGCCGCACCGTAAGCAGCGTCTCGTGGTCATCCACAGCCGTCCCCCTCCTCCGACGCGCACTCGCGGTCGCACTTGTACACGATTGCATACTCCTGACCGCTTCCACTGACAATCCCTGACGAACTTAGCCGACAGCGTCCTGACGGGCGCGGCATTGACGCCGCTATCTGGCAACTTCAGGGATTGTCAGTGTTCATATGCACGAGTGCACGTTGGAGCAATTGTGGGGGAGGGCCGCTTGCAGAACTGATTGCAGACTGCTTATACAGGGTCGCCGCGGCGGACGCGCTCGGCGAGGTGGATCGTCTCCGGATCGGGGGCAGCGCTCAGCTCTTCGCGAAGCCGTTCGACAAACGCCTCGTAGTGGCGGACCGCACGCGTGCGCTCACCGAGCCGCACCAGCGCGCGGATGAGTTCTCGATGTGCCGTCTCATGATAGCCGTCCCGCGCGAGGATCCGCTCGAACCACTGTACCGCCAGCCCGAACTGCTCGTCTTCGAACGCCGCCCGCCCCAGGCGCAGCAACGCATCGACGTATCGTGCCGCCAGCAGTTCGCGCCGTGGGCGGAACCAGTCGCCCTCGGAGAAATCCTCGAGGAACTCGCCCCGGTACAAACCGACGGCATCCTCCAATGCGGACGGCGCTTGTGCGGCCTCCCCCGCATTGCGCGCCTCATCGAGGAGCGCGGAAAATGCTTCGACGTCACACCAGTAGTCGAGGCCGCCGTTGAACGTGTATGCTTCGCCGGTGAAGAGGATCCACTCCTGACCGCCGAGCGCCCGACGCAGATGATGCAGGCACGTGTGAAAATTGCCACGCAGTTGCGTGGGCGAGGCATCGGGCCAGAGATCCAAGCCGATTTGTTCCTTCGTGCGCGGCCCCAGCGTCACCAGATAGAAGAGGAGTTCGCGCGATTTCGCGTAGGTCCAGTCGGCCCGGGCGAGGATGTGATCCGCCCGATGCACCTCCGCAGGGCCGAGGGCGAAGATGCGCAGACCTATTCCCACGGTGCCCGCAGCCCGTGTGCCGTTCGGCAGGCGGGCTGAGACGGCAGGCAGCGACGTCGCGTAGGCCACAGCCTCATCCAGCGTCATCGCCCTTCCCGCGGTTAACGAGCGCGCATACGCCGTGTCGCCGAGCGAGGCCCGGGCCAACGATCGCGCATCCCGTTGGAACGTGCTGTCCTTCGAGTCTACCGGGATGCCCGCCGCCTGCCGCAGGGTCTCCGCCGCGCCGAGAAGGCGTGCAGCGGGCTCGGCCTCACCGCCATTGACCGCAACGGCAGCGAGACCCTCGAGGCACTCCGCGATCGCATCGCGGACGCCTAAGTCGGTAAACCGGGAGAGACTCTCCAGCAGATGCTCGACAGCAGCACGCCTGTTCCCAAGGTTCAACTCCACGCATCCAAGATTGGCATGACAGGTGGCCGTCATCTGCAGGTTACCTTCGGACTGCCCCCACTCCAGACTCTCCTCAAAGAGCGGCTTGGCGCACGCGTAGTCCCCCTCCAGCATCGTGACGAGCGCCAGGTTGTTCAGCGCTGCAGCGCCGCCGGAGTGATCGCCGACCTGGCGCCATAGCGCTCGACTCTCCTCGAGACGACGTGCGGCCTCACGGTACTCCCCCACCCGGAACGCCGTCATT
>JAHZOA010000193.1 GCA_020028455.1 Armatimonadota bacterium
TGGCGGCATCAAAGGCCAGATCGGCGAGGGACTCCAGTTTGTGGCGCCGTGGCGCGACGTCCTGCTTGCCAACATCCAGGTGCAGCGTCGCGTGTTCGATAAGCTCAACGCCTTCAGCGAAGAAAGCCAGGATGTCTTTGTCAGAGCAAGTCTCAATGTTCGCGTTTCTCCTCAAACCATCCAACAGCTCTATCGGTCCGTCGGCCCCAACTTTTTCAATGTCTTGGTTGAATCGAGGGTCATTCAGAATTTCAAAGATGAAACCGTGAAATACAAGAGCGTCGAGATTGCTCCCAACCGCGAAAACATCAGAAAGGCCGTCCGGGAAAGGCTGGAGAAAGAGCTTTCCCCCTTTTCGATAGAGGTGGTCGATTTGCTTCTGGACAACATCGACTTCAACCCGGAGTTCAAGAAAGCGATCGAGGATAAACAGATCGCCACGCAGCGCGCCCTGGAAGAACAACAAAAGATTGAGGGGGAAAAGCACAAAGCTCAGCAGGCTATTGAACGGGCCAAAGGCGAAGGCAGCGCCATTTTATTCCGCGCCGAGAAGGAGGCAGAAGCGAACAGAAAATTGGCTGCTTCTCTTACGCCAGAGCTCGTGCGGTACGCCATGGTTCAGAAACTGAGCGACAAGATCCAGGTCATGATGCTGCCTTCCGGTCAGAACTTCATCTTGGACTCGGATATCTTACGAGGCGCCCCAAGAGAAAAGAGATAGTGGTCCGTTTCATTGGATCAGTTCATCCGCCGCCCTCGCTCATATTCCCAGGTAAGCCTTCTTCACCCCTTCGTCCCGCAATAACTCTTCGGCTTTGCCTTGCAGCATCAGCGTGCCGGTCTCCAGCACGTAGCCGTACTGCGCCAGCGTGAGGGCCAGCATCGCGTTCTGCTCCACCAGGATGATCGACACGTTCAGCGCATTGATCTGCCGGATGATCTTGCCGATCTCCGCCGTCATGATGGGCGAGAGGCCCATCGAGGGCTCGTCCAGCAGCAGTAGTTTCGGGCGGTTCATGAGGGCACGCGCGATGGCCAGCATCTGCTGCTCACCGCCGGAGAGCGAGCCCGCGCGCTGTCGTCCGCGCTCTCTCAGGATCGGAAAGTGCTGGTAGATCATCTCCAGTGTGGACGCGACGTTCGCCTTGCTCGTTTGGAGATACGCGCCCATCCTGAGATTCTCGAGGACGGTCATCTTCGGGAACAACCGCCGGCCTTCGGGCACGAGAGCGATCCCCAGACGCACGATATCGTGCGGGGCGAGACCGTTCAGTAACGCGTTCTCGAAGCGCACCTCGCCGCCGCTGGGTTTGATCAGGCCTGTCAGCGCGCGGAGGCTGGTCGTCTTGCCGGCGCCGTTCGCGCCGATCAGGCTGACGATCGCGCCGGTGGACACCTGGAAGGACAGGCCCTTGACCGCTTCCACGGTGCCGTAGCGGACGCGTAGATCCTTAACCTCGAGCATGCGCGAGACCCGCTCCCAGGTAGGCTTCGATCACTTTCGCGTTCGTACTCACCTCGGCAGGCGAGCCCTCGGCGAGCGTCTGGCCGAAGTTCAACACGACGATGCGCTCGCACGTGCCCATCACCGCCTTCATGTTGTGCTCCACGAGCAGGACCGTGACGCCCCGATCGCGGATGGTCTTGACCAGGGCCATCACGCGACCACTTTCGTCCAGGTTCATGCCGGTGACCGGCTCGTCGAGCAGCAACAGCCGTGGTCGAGCGGCGAGCGCCATGGCGATGCCCAGTACGCGCTGGTGGCCGTGCGGCAGATTCCGTGCGAGCTGGTCGGCCTGCGACGCCAGGCCGGTGAACTCCAGCACCTCGCGGCTGCGAGCAACCTCATCCGGCGGAAATCTCCGACGGCTGAACAGCGCCCGGCCCAGACTCCTGCGGCTGTGCAGATGCAAGCCGAGCAGAACGTTCTCCAGGCCGGTCAACTCTTGAAACAGCGTGGTGAGCTGAAACGTGCGCACCAACCCGCGCTTGACGACCTGATGCGGCCGGAGTCGGGTGATGTCTTCGCCGTCGAACCGGATGGTGCCGGCGGTGGGCCGGATGAAGCCAGACAGAAGGTTGAAGCAGGTCGTCTTGCCCGCGCCATTCGGACCGATCAGGCCGACGATCTCGCCCTCCGCAACGCGGAGATCGACACGGTTGACGGCGGCGAGTCCGCCGAAGTGCCGGGTGAGACCGTGTGTCTCGAGAAGAAGCGCGGAGCTCACGCGGCGGGACTCGGACTGTGAGCGGATGCGCTCTTCCCCCACCGGAGCTCGGCGAGCTTTCCGGGCAACGTGATGAGCCCCCCAGGCAAGAACAGGATGGTGAGCAGCATGGCGATCGAGAAGAAGATCGTCTCGTACGCACTGCCCCGGAACGGCTCGGACAACAACGAGAGGAAGGCGGCGCCGACGATCGGACCTGCGAAGTGTCCGCGGCCGCCGACGTAGTTGTAGACGAGGATGTTCGTCGCCATGAGGAAGCCGAATTCCGGCGGGAAGAGGAAGCGAATGAAGTGCGCGTAGAAGGCTCCGGCCACGCCGGCGAAGAAGCAGCCGAGCATGAACGCCAGCAGCTTGTGGTTGGCGATGTTCACCCCGAGCGACTGTGCGAGATTGTCGGCCATTCCGATGCTCTTCCAGATGAGTCCGAGGCGGCTGGACTCGAGCTTCCAGAGAATCAGGAGCGTCAGCAGCATCAGGAAGAGCGCCAGGTAGTACTGGCTCGCCTTCGTGGCCAGCGTCACCCCGAGGAGATTGGGCTTGGGGATGCCGCTCAAGCCACTCATGCCCCGGGTCAGCGGCACCCAGAGCTGGGCGATCAGGCGGATCACCTCGACGAAGGCCACGGTCACCATCGCGAAGTACACGCCCCGCAACCGGAGCGATGGATAGCCGATGGCCAGACCGACGACGGCCGCGAGGAGGGCGCCGCACAGCATCGAGACCTCGAACGGGACGGCGAGGTTCTTCGCAAGGAGCGCGGAGGCGTACGCCCCGACGGACATGAACGCCGAATGCCCGATGTTGAGCTGGCCGCACGTCAGCGACGGGCGCAGGCTGGCGGCGAGGATGACGTTCGTGAAGACGAGCGCGAAGACATGCACGTAGTAGTCGCCACCGAGCTGCGGGACGAGGAGCAGGAGCAGGCCCAGGACGATGAGCACGCCGACCCTAAGGCGGCGCATAGCCGAAGAGTCCGGTCGGCTTGAAGAGCAACAACAGGATGATGAACACGAAGCTCAGGAGGAACGCCGGTTCGGCGCCGAGGGCTGTGGCGACGATGGAGTCGATGAGCCCCAGCATGAGTCCCCCGAGAATGGCTCCCGGGATACTGCCCAGGCCACCG
>JAHZOA010000194.1 GCA_020028455.1 Armatimonadota bacterium
GTCGAAAAAGTCGGGATAAAGGGATAAGGGGAGAATGGGATAAGGTACGTATCCCGCCGTTCGAGGGGGAATCGATTGTGCTCCTAAAAGGTAAGCGCGTGTTGATCATGGGCGTGGCCAACCAGCGCAGCATTGCCTGGGGTGTGGCCGCAGCATGCCACCGTGAGGGCGCCGAGCTGGCGTTCACCTACCAGAACGAACGGCTGAAAGAGAATCTGGACGAGCTTCTGGATACGATCGGAGGGAAGGCCAAGTTTGCGACGATCTCCTGCGATGTTGCGCAGGATCAGCAGGTGGCTGATGTATTCGCGGCGCTGCAAGACCGCTGGGGAGGCCTCGATGCTGTGGCTCACTGCATCGCGTTCGCCAATCGCGATGATCTCGCGCGTCCCTTCCACGAGATCTCACGGTCGGGGTATTCGCTGGCCCTCGACGTCAGCGCGTACTCGCTGATTGCCGTGGCCCGCCATGCGGCACGACTTATGACCAGCAAGGGCGGGGGCAGCATCTTTACCATGACGTACAATGCAGTGGAACGGGTCGTTCCTGGATATAATGTGATGGCCGTGGCGAAGGCGGCTCTGGAGACAGAAGTCCGCTATCTCGCTGCGGAACTGGGCCCGAGCCAGATCCGGGTCAACGCGATCTCGGCCGGGCCGCTGAAGACCCTGGCCGGAAGCGCAGTGAAGGGCCTCTCAAAGCTCCGCGACATAACCGCAGAGACGGCTCCGCTGCGCCGGAACATCACAATCGAAGACGTGGGTGACGTCGCAGTATTCCTGGCCAGCGACATGTCGCGGGCCGTCACGGGCAACATCCTGTTTGTCGACAGCGGATTTCACCTGATGGGGATCGCGCCTGCTCCGCAAGGATAACGACTCTACCACACGATTTGGAGGCGATGCACGTGCAGAAATTGATGTATGTCGATCCACGCCGTCCGTTCCCCCGGAAGTTCGTGCCGGCCGCCGCGGATATGGGCAACTGGGCCGAGATGGAGCCACTCTTCACCCGGCTGCTCGAGCGCAAGCCCGGCACGGTCGAAGAACTGGAACAGTGGCTTCACGACTGCTCGGAATTGAGCAGCATCATCGCCGAGGAGCGCGCGAAGCGCTACATTGCGATGACACTGCAGACGGACGATCCAGCCCGCGAGGCTGCCTACCAGCACTTCGTCGAGAACATTGACCCCAAGGTCAAGCCGCTCTGGCAGGCGCTCGAGGTGGCCTATCTCAACCATCCGTTGCGCCGCCAGCTGCCAAAAGAACGCTACGCGATTCTCGATCGCATCGTCGAGACAAACGTGAAGCTGTTTCGCGACGAGAACGTGCCCCTCGAAACCCAGGAGGCATTGCTATCCAAGGAATACCAAAAGGTCACCGGCGCTATGACCGTGACCTATCAGGGCAACGAACTCACGCTGCAGCAGGCCAGTAAGCACTTGGAAGAGCCCAACCGCCAGGTGCGCCAGGATGTTTGGGAACTCGTAGCCAACCGGCGGCTCCAGGATAAAGACAAAATGGAAGAGCTCTACGATCAACTGGTGGAGCTACGCGGCCGGATCGCCAAGAACGCCGGGTTCGACAACTACCGCGACTACGCGTTCAAGCGCCGCCGCCGGTTCGACTATACGCCTGAGGATTGCTTCCGATTCCACGAAGGTGTCGAGAGTGCGGTGCTGCCGATGGTCCGTTCGATCATGGAAGACCGCCGGCGCAAGTTAAAGGTCGACCGGTTGCGGCCGTGGGATCTGCAGGTCGATCCATTGAATCGGCCGCCGCTACGGCCATTCGGCACCGCCGATGAATTGGTGCGCGGCACCTATGAGATCTTCAACCGCGTCGACCCCGAACTCGGCGCGCAGTTTCAATTCATGGCAGACGAACGACTACTCGAACTGGAAAGTCGCAAGGGCAAAGCGCCCGGTGGTTATCAGAGTACTCTGCACGAGCGACGGTGGCCGTTCATCTTCATGAATGCGGTCGGGCGTGACGACGACATCCGCACGCTCCTCCACGAAGGCGGCCACGCCTTCCATATGCTTGCCGCACGCGCGGAGCCAATTATCTACTACCGCCACGCGCCGCTCGAGTTTGCGGAGGTCGCATCGATGGGCATGGAATTGCTCGCGGCGCCGCACCTGGGCGTCTTCTATACGAACCCGGACGAGTACCGGCGATCGTACATCAACACACTCCATGATGCGGTGCTAATCCTCCCCTGGGTCGCGACGATCGACGCGTTCCAGCACTGGGTCTACACACACCAGGGACATTCGCGCGAGGAGCGCAAGCAGGCGTGGCTCGAGATCTTCGACCGATTCAGCACGCTCGTGGATTGGACGGGCTATGATGCCGCACGCGCGTACCGCTGGCACGCGCAGCTGCACCTCTTTACCAGCCCGTTCTACTACATCGAATACGGGATCGCCGAGATCGGCGCGCTACAGGTGTGGATGCAGAGCCGGCGCAACCATCGTGAGGCCGTCGAGCGATACTGGCAGGCGCTCGCGTTGGGGGGATCGCGGCCACTACCCGAACTGTTTGAGGCCGCCGGTGCGAAGTTCCGATTCGATGAAAAGACGGTCAAACCGCTGATGGAGGCGGTGGAAGCGGAGCTCGCAACGCTGGAGCGCTAGCAGACTAACCGCCGACGACAAAGAGAATCCCCACAACGGTGAGGACGGCGCCCAGCGCAGTGTTGGGCGCCACTTTTTCTATCTGGCGGAACATGTACAAGAGGCCCACGGCAAAGATCGGAGCCGTGTTCCCCAGCGGGGTCACGCGCACAATGTCCCCGAGACTCAGGGCGAGGAAGTACGAGAGAAAGCCTGCCGTTGTGAGTAGCCCTCCCGCAACGAGGTATGTCAGGCTGTTGCGATCCGTCCGCAGCGGATCCCAGCGTGAGCGCATCGCCTGAAACGGCAACAACACCATTAGCGAGCCGGTAACGGTCAACGCCGCGGCCAGTGTCGGGTCCGGCAGCACGCCTAGCCCTGTTTTTCGAAGAAGGAACGAAATGCTTGCCATGACGGCTGTGTTCAGCGCCAGCAGGATCCCCAGAGTCCGCCGCTGATCGCCCCGCAATGATGCGGGAAAGAAACGAGCTATCCAGCCGCCGGCCGGCTCGGGATGCGGTACCGCGACCTCCGCGACCGCCGCGGAGCGGGCGGCCGGCTTCCGATCCTCAGGTTTCACGGCGAGCGCCACACCGGCGACCACCATCAGCGTCCCAACAAGCAATCGCCAGGTCATCTGCTCATGAAGAATGGGCACCGCGAGCATGGCGGTGAAGATCGGCGTCGTGTTGCTGAGGGTGGAGGCTCGGGCGACGCCGATGATGTTGATGC
>JAHZOA010000195.1 GCA_020028455.1 Armatimonadota bacterium
CCCTGCAGCGTCTCCCGCACCAATGACAGTGACTGGTCCGGCAGATACGGACGGAGCGCTCTCAGCACGGCGTCCTGCGCCGCGGCCTGTTCGACAAACAGGCTGAGCAGCGCGATCACCGCGATGAGCAGCGGAAATACCGACAGCACGGCGGCGTAGGCGGTGGAGGCCGCGAAGATGAGGACGTCGTCGCGGCCCATGCGCTGCCAGACGACGGCGATCATCCGTGCCGCATCCCGCACCGTCACCCGCCTGCGTGCTGAGGAAGCGGCTGCGCGAGTCACAGTTCGTCCAAGGATTCGGCTCACCATGAATACGAAACGGCCCGGAGAGCGCTCCGGGCCGCAGTGGGCCTCCTGGTTGCTCTCTCGTCGCCTACGAGGTTAGCTGTCGGGCTCGGGTCGAGAGTCCCCTACTCGCGAAGTGCCGCGAGATCCGCCCCGCAACGATCTCGGTTCCCCCGTTCCCCGCAGGACGCGGGGATTCGGCGTCTCCTGATTATAGCATCGGTCCCGGAGCGCGGACTACCCTTTGACCGCCCCGGCGAGGATGCCTCTCACGAAATAACGCTGCAGCGTAAAGAACACCACGAGCGGCACCGACATCGAGATGAATGCCGCGGCCGTGAGAAGTTGCCAGTTTTGCCCGAGCGAATTCACCAGATTGCTGACCGTGACCGTCATCGGGGCGACGGTGAGCGGATCCGCGCCATCGATCGCGGCCGCCTCCAGCAGATCCTTGGGCAGCGCACCGATAAAGTTTCGCAGCAAGTAGATCGCGAAGGGCAGCCCGTACCCCGTGTGCGCCATCCAGATCGCGGGGTAGGTGCCTACGAGGTCCAGGCTTGTGAACAGCCGCAGCACGGGGATGAGAGTCATCTGCAGCGGGATGACCAGCGAGCCGACCACGATGGTGAAGAGGATCTCCCGTCCCGGAAAGCGCATCCACGCGAACGCGTACGCGGCGTAGGCGGCAACCATGATCGGGATGACCGTGGCCGGCAGGGAGATGAACAGGCTGTTCATGAAACTGCGGCCCATGTTATATGCGCCGAGCACCTGCCGGTAGTTGTCCAGGGTGAACTGGAGGGGCGGGATGAACGCGGTCCACCAGCCGGTCGCGGCCACCAGGCGGGGTGGGCGAAACGAGCTTACCAGGAGCCCGATGGCAGGGATCAGCCAGATCAAGCACATGCCGATCACCACCGCGTGCAAGGGCGTGCGGCGCAGGACGCGTAGCGCCTGCGCCATCATCGGATCGCCTCCTGCTGGCGGAAGCGGCGGATGTTGGCGACCATGACCGGCACCGTCGCCGCAAAGAGGATGACCGCGATGGCGCTGGCGCGGCCGAAGTGGCGGAAATTGAACAGCTCTTTGTACATGCGGCTGGCAATGACCTCGGTGCCGAAGTTGCCGCTGGTCATCACATAGACGACATCGAACGCTTTGAGCGCGAAGATGATCATCGTCGTGGCGACCACCGTGATGGTCGGCATGAGCAGAGGGAACATGATGCGCAGGACCACCTGCCATTCCGTCGCCCCGTCCACGCGTGCGGCCTCGAGCAGTTCTGCGGGGGTGCTCTTGACCGCCGCCGAGAGGATCACCAGGCAAAAGCCCACCCATACCCACACCGCGACGGCGATCAGCGCGAAGTTGTTGGTCCGGGGATCCACCAGCCAGGCCAGAGGGCGGAAACCCGGCAGCAGCCCGGTGAGCGCCGCGTTGAGCAGGCCGATCTGCGGCGCACCCGCGGGACGGAACTCGTAGACGAATTTCCAGATGACCCCCGCGGCGACGAACGAGATGGCCATCGGCAGGAACATCACCGTTTTCGCCACGCCTTCGTAGCGTACGCGGTCGGTGAGCACGGCTCCCAGGAGCCCGAAGCTCACCGTGAATCCCGTAAAGAACACGAGCCAGAGCAGGTTGTTGCGGAACGCGATGAGCATCTCGGGGTGCGTAAACGCAAAGACGTAGTTCTGCGCGCCCACGAACCGGACCGAGCGCGCGTCGAAGAGGCTGAGCACCACGGTGGAGATCGCCGGATAGATGAGGAAGATGCCGATGAATCCCAGCGCGGGAGCGAGCCACAGCCACGGGCGCAGCGCCCATTGGCGCCGCTCGGGCAGGCGGCGGATTCCGGCCTCGATCAGGACGGCATAGCCGAACTGCAGGAGGGGCACGCCGGCCATGACGACAGCGGCCAGCAGCAGCGTTGAGGCCATGCGCGAGCGCGGGACTACTTCTTATAGGCTTCTTGCGCGACCCGTTCCAGGTTCCCCAGGATCTCGTCCAGCCGGTGCGGGGCCTGAACGTAATCCAGCGTGCCCTTCCAGAATGCGCTGTTCAGCGCCTCCGGCATCAGGTCGCTGGCGTCAAACCGCGCCGCATCGGCGGCGGTCAGGATCTCTGCGGCGCGGCGGCTGAGGGGATCGGGATAGTTGTCCGCGCTCACCTTGCGGTTGGGCGAGAGCGCGGCGCCCCGCTTCACCCAGATGGCGTACGCCTCCGGTGTGGTCAGGTACTTCATCAATGCGCGCGCCTGTGGGGTATCCTTGAACATTCCAAACAGATCGCCCCCCGCGACGACGGCCTTCGGCACGTTCGCCGTGATCGTGGGGAACGCAAAGAAGTCGAAGTCCTCGCCGGCCCGCAGATTCGGGTATTGCTTCTGGATGAAGTCCTGGATGAACGTGGCCTGGTGATGCAGGTAACATCCCGGCGGATCGGTGAACAGCGCATTTGGCGATTCGCCGAAGTTCGTCGCCAGCACCCCCTGCGTCCCCCCGTAGACGTACTTGGGGTTCGTGGCGATCCGGCCAAATTGCTCCCACGCGCTGCGGATCCGTGGATCGGTCCACGCAATCTCGTGCCGGTACCACTGATCGTAGATGCCGGCGCCGGCCGACCGGAGCACGATGTCTTCGATCCAATCGGTGGCGGGCCACCCGCTTGCCGCACCGCTCTCCAACCCGATACACCAGGGCGTCTTCCCTTCGCCCGCGATGCGCTCGGTGAGCGCCATCAACTCATCCCAGGTCTGCGGGATCGTGTACCCGGCCTGCTCGAACTTTGGCTTGTTGTACCAGATCAGTCCCTTCAGCGCCGCCTTGATGAAAATGCCGTAGAGGTTGCCGTCGACCGTTCCGAGATCGATCCAGCTCTGCGCGTACTGCTCGCTCATCGCGTTCATGTCGACCACGGTGTTCAGAGGAACGAGGTTGCCGGCCTTCGCGAATTCGGCCATCTGTCCCGGGCCGGGCAGCCCGGCGACGTCGGGGGGATTCCCGCCCTGGATGCGCGTGGTGAGCACGGCGTTGAGGTCGCGCGTGCCTTCAAACTCGACGTTCACCCCCGAGGCTTCCTCAAACGGCTTGACCATGGCGAGGAAGCTCTCGAGCTCGCTGCCGCCCCACACGCCGAGCACCGTCACCGTTCCGCCGATTTTCTCCTGGGGCTGCGGCTGAGCTGCGCGACGCTGCGCGTAGTAATATGCGCCGGCGCCGGCAACCACGACGAGGGCCATGATCACGATCCACGCAACCGTGCTGAGCCCGGCCTGGGTTCTCACCTTGCGGGACACCATGTGGATTGCTCCCTTCACGCGATCACTCGTCGGCTTCGAAGGAAATCGGGCTATCCCCTGCCCATATGGACCGAGGCGCTAGCCCCGGTCGGGCAGTTCACACGTGATGGCGGTTTCCCACATCCCTGCGGGCTCAAGAGTAAGCGGCCATGAGCAGACACACGTCAATCCCTGGAACGTGCGTTCAAAGCCGGCCTCGGAGTTCGACACGGTCTCGAGCGGCATC
>JAHZOA010000074.1 GCA_020028455.1 Armatimonadota bacterium
CCCTCATACGCTCCAGTCGCTCCGGCCTGCCCAGGAGATCCAAGGTTTCGCCGACGAAGCGCTGGGCGAAATCGCGACTTCCGGGACGTCCTGCCACAGCGACGCCGCGTTCGCCGTTCCCCGCCAGCTCTGCCAGCACGCCCAAGGTGCTGGTGATCGCCGGCGTCCCAGCGGCCATCGACTCGAGGACAGAAATCGCGCCCATCTCTTCGAAGTTCGCCGGGTACAGCATCAGCCAGCTTCCCTCAAGTGCTCGGATCAGCTCTTCCTTCTTGACCCAGCCGTGAAATTGGACACTGGCACTCGCATACTTCTTGTAACCATCGAGCGGTTGGTACGAAAAGAGATGGAGCTCAGACCCGGGGTACGTCTTGCGAATCACAGGAAAGATCTCCAGGAGGAGTTGGGTCAACCCTCGGTCAGGCACTGAGCTGTGCACGAACTTCAGGGGATGATGGACCGCCGGGTCT
This sequence comes from Armatimonadota bacterium, assembly GCA_020028455.1. Classification (GTDB taxonomy): domain Bacteria; phylum Sysuimicrobiota; class Sysuimicrobiia; order Sysuimicrobiales; family Kaftiobacteriaceae; genus JACPRY01. The sequence continues at coordinate 471 of JAHZOA010000074.1, forward strand.
TTGAAGAGTGATCCGTCGATGCCGTTGGGCATGACTACAAGCTTTTCTGACGGCGTACGAAACAGCCACCGAAATAGATCAGCCATGAAGTTCGACACCACAAACACGCGATCCACTCTTCGGTGGAACTGCGGTCCTGTCATTCGGCGCCAGCCGATGGCAAGCGATCGGCTGAACCCTGGCGGATCGGACACGTAGACGCCCTGGTGGTCGTGTGCCCAGAACACCCGGACCTTCGAAGGGATGTCGCTGAGCACATCGAGCATCCGCCGGAAGAGGACTAGCACGTCCGGCTTATTGGCGCGCGACTCAGCGCGCCAGCGCGTCCAGTGCTGCGTAAGATCCAGGTACCGTACGCCTTCGTACAAGCCTGAATCGGCCCCGCAGTGATTCAAGATGGTCACGTCCCATCCTCGACGGGCCAGGCCGCGCGCGACCCAGAAGAGCGCGGTCTCACTACCGCCGACTCTTTGGTCCTCCATGCGTCGCCGCGGCGAGTAAGGCATGGATTGCCGAGCCAGGAAGCAGATTCTCAAGCTTGGCCCAGGATCGCCCTGGCAATGATCCGCACTGCTCCTGGCTTACCCATCCGCTCGCGACCGATACGACCGCGCCGGACGCGCTCGGAAGGATCATCGAGCAGCCGTAGCACCACCGAGACAGCCTGCTTCCAGTCAGCGGCGGGCACCAGCGCATCGCCTAGCAGCCGGTGTTGCAGCCTCATGAATTTCGCCGTGTACTGCGCGCCTGCGACAGGAAAGGCGACAACAGGCTTGCCGAGTCCGGCGGCCTGCTCGTTTGCCGTGCCTGCCAGTCCGACGACGATGTCCGCCGCCTTGACGGCGGCGCCAAATGCCCCAGAGACGCTGACATGCAGCGGTTCCCGTTCCAAGATGCCATCTCGTTCCAGCCATCCCACTTGCCGCGCTGCCTCGCCTATCGTGTTCTGGTCAATCGTTGGGGCAAGCGCACAAATGATGTTGACCAGCTTGGTCTGTCCCAGTTCTGTGCAAAGCCGCAAAAGCAGAGCCAGGTTCTTTGGAGCATCTGCCCGGCTACCTGGTACCAACGTGATAGTTGGTCGGTTGGGATCTCGGACGTGCTCCGCTTTGCCGTCGATCGTATCCATCAACGGATTTCCAACGTAACGCGCATTCACGCCGTGGCTAGCAAGCACTTGAGCCGTCAGAGGATCGCGGGTATACGTCGTTGAGGCCGTCCTGCGCATCAGTCTCTGTTCGAACCAGCGGTGTGGTTCGTTGTGTTCGGACTTCGCGGTTGCGATGAAGGTGGCTGGCACGCCGGCCTTCGCGGCCATCCACAGACAGTACACGTCTCCGATCGCGATGATCCTCTGGTAGCGACCCCGGTGCCGTCGCAGCATCCGGACCTGCTCGCGCCACAGACCCCAACCACCGGCCCGCAGGTCGGCAACCACCTGCAGCAACGATCCTCTCAGACTAAATCCCCCAGACGGCATCGCCTGCCGGGGGTCAAGCAGAGGAACCCCTCGGTACGCGTGGCCGAGACCCACCAGTGGATACGCGGTCACTACGGCACCCTGCGCCAGCATCTCGCGGGCTAACGCATTTCCCACGGCGTCTTCACCGTGTCCGTTGCTGACGATTAGGATCCTCTGTGTTCGGCCGATGTCACGCATGCAGGATCAGTAGCACCAAAAAGCGAGAGGAGAGCGCCTCAGGCGTTCTCCTCGTCTATTTTCTGCCAAACGGTTTCCGAATCTTGTTCGGGCGGCTATCTACCTGCCTGCCCCATGGCCCACACCAGCAGGATCAATCCCAGGACGATGAGAGCGATCTCAAGGACGAACATTGTTGCGTTGCCTCCTCGGTGTGTCTTGGCGGTGCAATTCCGTTCTGTCTAGAAGTCTCCTCCTGCGCAATACCCTACGAGCGTAAGTACCAGACCATTCACCATTCACTATTCACCAATGATCCAAAATGGTTGCGACCACGCACGCCGCTCCCCGGATGCGCACTCTACTCTGACGTAGCCTTCGCTTCCCCGAACAGAATAGGAGGCGGATGTGCCGCTGAACTCGCCGAGCACCGTGCGCGATGCACCGAGGAAGCGCGTGGCCACGGGTTCGGACATGTGGACAGAAATCGTCCCGGCGCGGCTGCCGCACTCGATCTCAAGCCCGGTCGAGGCGTAGAAGGTGCCACGCTCGAGCGACGTCCGAAATGCATCTGCCGTAATAGCCGTGACCTTGGCCATGATCCAGGCCCGATTGAACTGGTGAGGCTTGTGACAGTCGTCGACCGCTGTGCCCCAGACCGGATGGTCCGGCCCGTGGACTGAGAGGGCCAGGTCCCACCGTTTCAGATCCTCTTCCGGTGGTGAGTGAGGGTTCCAGATCTCAAAGAGGTGATAGCCCCGGAGATGGGTGATCGCTTCGGGACTCCACGCCCCCGTCCAGAGATTTCCATTCCAGGAAGGATGGCACAGCCCCACGATCCCTCGCTCGGCGATGGTCTGCTGGATCCGGTCCTGGGCCGTTCCATGATTCAACGATGATTTCACGAACAGACGGCTCATGTGCGGGCCGAGCGGTTTGATCCAGCGCGAGACCGTATCTTCCGTCCCGGGAATCGTGAGGAAGCTGGCGGAGTCGAGTCGCGTGTAGCGCGTCACGCGGTTGTGGTCGGTGATGCAGACAAACGAGTAGCCGGCTGCCCGGTACTGCTCGAGCAATTCGTGCGGGGTCAGCCGGCCGTCGGATTCAGTGGTATGGCAGTGCAGTTGGGCCTTCCGGTACTCTCCTGCCGCGTCGTACGGATCACGAATCGAAAACGGCACGCCTACATAGTTCCGACGCGAATCCTAAGAAGCCTTGTGCAACCGCCGGGCGACCTGATAGCCCAAGCCACGAAGTTGCTGCCGGACACGGACAATGCGATCAGCGAGTGCCGGGTGCGTCCTGAAGAGCACCTCAAAGTTTGACGGATCGCGGCCCTCGGCGGCGCGGAGTCGCTCCATGAAAGCCAGGCCAGCGGCGGCATTGAACCGGGCGCGATGCGCATAGCTCACACCGACGCGGTCGGCTTCAAACTCCGCCTCACGGCTAAATCCCCGGGTCATCAGGAACCGCGCAAAGTTGGCGATCTGCGCCGCGGTCGCGTCCCTGCCGAAGATCAGCGAGAGGACGATGCTTGAGAAGAAGTTTCGCTCGATGATCTGCACGTGGTGGCGCTTGGCAACGTGTCCGATCTCATGGGCGAGCACGAACGCCAGCTCATCCCTCGACCGGAGGAACGACAGCATGCCCCGGGTGACGTAGATGAAGCCACCGGGCAGTGAAATGGCATTGACTTCGTTCTCGTTGAGAATCTTAAAGGTCCATGGCAGCTCCCGGCGCTCTGAGACCGCAGCCACGCGCACCCCGACATTCGTCACGTACTGATTCAGCGCCGGATCGGTCACGATCCCGAACTCGCCCTCGATCTCCGCGGCGGCCTGCCGGCCAATCTCGATCTCCTGTTGCGTACTGATCAAGGCGGCAGACACGGGCGCTACTGGAACGGCGACGAGCCCCGCGGACACCACGATCAACATGAGCACTCCGATCAATCGACGCATATTCATCACCTGATTCTCCTACGAAAAGCCGACTTGTCCCGTTCCTAATTTACCCACGTCTTGCTACAATTTTCGATGTCATGCACATCACAATCAGAGCATTTGCGTCATACCGCGAAGCCATCGGCTCGCCGCGAGTCCAGCTTGAATTCCCCGAGGGCATCACTCCAGCTCAGGTGTGGCAGCGTCTTGTTGGAAGCTATCCGATGCTTCAGAGACTTCCGCAGCCTTCCGCCTTCGCCGTCAATGAGGAGTACGTGGCGGGCGACACAGCACTGGGCACCGGGGATGAACTGGTCCTGATTCCTCCAGTGAGCGGTGGATCGGTGGCTTTGGTCGAGCATCCCATCGACGTCAACGGGCTGCTGGATCAAGTAAGGCATCCTCAGGCGGGCGCCATCGTGCTATTCCTCGGGACCGTTCGCGATACCAACCAGGGCCGTCACGTGGATCACCTGGAGTACGAGGCTTACCAGGAGATGGCCCGGCGCGAGATGGAGGGCGTCGTCGAGACGGCCGGCCGTCGGTGGCCCCTGTTAGGAATTGGCATCGTTCATCGACTCGGGCAACTTGACGTGGGTGAAATCAGTGTGGCGGTAGCCGTTTCGTCCGAGCATCGGAAGGAAGCGTTCGAAGCCGGCCGGTTCGCTATCGACACGCTCAAGCGAACCGTTCCTATCTGGAAGAAAGAGGTATGGGAGGAAGGAGCCGTCTGGATTGGCTCCGAGGAGCGAAACAGGTAGGACTATCGCAGCTGGGATTATCCCACCCGCAAGACCATCTTGCCGAAGTGCTCGCTCCGTTCCATCATCGTCTGCGCTTCCGCCGCTCGTTCGAGCGGAAAAACCTGATGCACGACGGGGCGCAATTTCTTCGCTTCCACAAGCCTCATGACCTCATACAGTTCCCGCTTCGTACCCATCCACGTCCCGTGGATTGAAAGTTTCCGGCTATAGATGTACCGGATATCGGTGGTGGCCTCTGACCCGCTGGTGGCGCCGCAGGTCACCAACCGGCCCCCGCGGCCGAGGACTTTGAGGCTGGTCTGCCACGTCGCGGCACCGACATGGTCGAAGACGATGTCCATGCCACGTCGACCGGTCAGCCGCCTGATCTCTTCCGGTACATCTTGCTCTCGATAATCGATTCCCTCGTCGGCACCGAGTGATTTCGCTTTCTCGAGCTTCCACGGTGCCCCGGCGACCGCGATCACGCGTGCGTTGAACAATTTTGCGATTTGAATGCCGGCGCTGCCCACCCCGCTTCCGGCGCCCCAGATCAGGACCTCATCACCAAACCGGATGCGCCCGTTGGTGACAAGCATGTTCCACGCGGTGAGAAACACGAGCGGGATCGCGGCAGCCTCTTCAAAGGTAAGAGGGAGGGGTTTGGGGAGAACGTTTGCCTCAGGCACGGAGACGAACTCGGCGAAGCCTCCGTGCCTGTGCTCCCCGAGAATCGAATACGACCGGCAGAGGTTGTCCTCGCCGGAGACGCAGTACGAGCACACGCCGCAGCTGATCCCGGGTGCGATCACGACCTCTTGTCCGGGACGCACTGCGGTAACGGCGCTTCCGACTTCCTCCACAACGCCCGAGACGTCGGCGCCGGGAATGTGCGGAAAGGCAACAGTCAGTCTCGGCAGGCCCTTGCGGATCCAGATGTCGAGGTGGTTGAGCGCGACGGCGCGAACGCGCACCAGCACATCGGCGGGTCCAACGGCAGGTGAAGGCATCTCCTGGACCCGCACGACCTCCGGACCGCCGTGCGCAGTGTAAACGACCGCCTTCATGTTCCCTCCTAGAAATGCGGGAGACGGGATCGGGGGCCAGGACAAGGGGACCCGTAGCTAAGTCACTCCATAGCCGATTGCCGGGTCCCCGGTCCTGGTCCCCGGTCCCGCTACCATCCCGCAGTTAGGGTCCTTGCTCTTCCTCGATCCGTATAGTGGTGGCGCCCTCGGCGATCATGCGCCGCGATTCATAGAAGATCGTCACGCGATCCGCCGTCATCGTCCTCGCTGGCTGCGTAATCTTGACTCGATCTCGGAAGACGACCTTTTTCTCTTTGGCGAACAGCGTCGCCGCATCCGAGGTGATCTTGATATCCCGGAATTCCCCGAGGACGTTGTCGCGAAGGTAGGCTGTTTCTGCCTTCTCATCGACCTCAAGCCGGTCCCCCTGAAGGTAGCCGTCCCGGTTTTGGAGCCGCGCCCGCCCCGTCAGCACGATCACCGCGCCCTGCTTGGCGAAGAGCTCACGGCCGGTGGCGATCATATCCGGAGGAGCAAACACCCGCACGTTCCCTCGCGCGGACAGCGAGCGACTGGCCGGCGTATAGACGACGTGGTCCGCGTTCAGCACCCGGTGTCCCGACTCGACCTCCACGTTTCCGCTGGCTTCTACCGATTCCAGGGTGCGGTTGCGGGTCACGTACGCCACAGCCTGCTGGGCGGTGAGATCGCCCTCGAACGTCGCGAATTGAACGCCACCGCTCAGCGAGATCCTCCGCTCTTTGACGCGATAAATAGCCACGTTCGCGCGAACAACGGCACGGCCGTCGCTAATGCGCACGCGCCCGCGGGCTTCGACGATCTGCTTGACCGTGTCTGCCGTCAGGAGATCGGCTGTGATTTCGAGGGTGGTGGGAGGGGCAGCGGCCGCGGGAGCGACGCCTGTCGCGCAGATGAGGAATACGACGAGCGCTGCAGCCCTGGACAACCGGTTTATTTGCCTTTGCCTTTCACGTACTCGTACAGGGTGCGGTCCTTGTACGCGGCGGCGATGTGCCTTGCGGCTTTTTTCAGCTCTCCTTTGCGAGTATAAGCGAGGCCTAAGACGTAGTGCAGGACGGAGTTGTTGGGGTCGGCCTTGATCCCCCGCTCCCAGAGGTCGATCGCTTGATTCAAATCCCCGCGATCCATATAGCCGTAGCCGAGGTATCCGAGCGACCACGAGTGCGTGGGCTCGATCGCGACAATCTTCTCAAATTCTATCCTGGCCGGATCCTTCTGCCCGAGAAAGTACAGCGCGAACGCCCGACGGTAGCGGATCAGGACGTCATTCGGTGAACGCCGCAGGATGCTATCGGCCTCGGAGATGACATCGGTCGCAAACTGCTGCTGGTTGGGTCCAAGGTGCTTGCCAAGCGACTCCAGCTCGCGCCAGCCTTCAAGCAGCTGCCCTTCATGCGCATAGACCATCGCCAGGCTGTACCGCGCGTGCGGATCGGTAGGATAGCGGACCAGGACCTGCTTGTACTTCAACGCGAGGCTGGCCCAGTCGGTCCTCGCGGCGACGGCCGGGCTCAGCAGTAACGCAAACGTGACAGCAAGTGCGATGGCTCTCATAGCACACTCCGCGACGAGAGGTCTATCAATACTATCCCCGGTTTCACTGCACTGCTGTCATTGCGTGCGGAGTGATTCCTCTGGTCATTGCGAGCAAAGCGAAGCAATCTCATCACTATTCGGCATGAGTTCGCTCCTCGCCCACGCTCCTCGCGACCGCTTCGCTCCTCGCAATGACGGTAAAGAGGGTCTTAGTCTTTATCAATTTGGGCTCGCTGCAGCCTTCCACTATAGTCGATATACACGGCTTTCCACTCGGAGAAAATATCCAGCACCTGCAGGCCACCTTCCCGATGTCCGTTCCCCGTGTTCTTTGTCCCACCGAAGGGCAGGTGCACTTCCGCGCCGATCGTTCCGTGGTTCACATACACGATCCCGGTAAAGATGTCATCGATCGCGTGCATCGCCCTGTTGATGTCTCTGGTGAAAATCGACGCGGAGAGCCCGTACTCAACGCTGTTGAGAATTGCCACGGCCTCGTTCAGGTCCTTCGTGGCAATCACGTCGGTGACCGGGCCAAAGATTTCTTCCCTGGCGATGCGCATCGCAGGATTCACCTGGTCGAAAATCGTCGGGCTGTAAAACCATCCCCGGGACAGCGCGCCGTCGCTCGCACGAGCGCCGCCGGTCAGAACGCGCGCCCCTTCCCGCTGACCGATCTGCACGTAGTCATGAATCCGATGCAGCTGTGCATCGCTGACGACCGGCCCCACATCCGTGTTCGGATCGAGGCCGTTCCCCAGGCGCAGGGCCTTCGCTCGTTCGACCAGCCGCTCGGTGAGATCCGATTTCACATCGCGCTGGGTAATGATCCGGCTGCATGCGGTGCAGCGCTGGCCTGAAGTTCCAAACGCGCTCCAGATGAGCGCATCTGTGGCCAGATCGAGATCGGCATCATCCATGACGATCGCTGCATTCTTCCCACCCATCTCGAGCGCGACCCGCTTGCCGGCCCGGGCGCACTTCTCGGCGATCGCCAAGCCCGTTTCGGTCGAGCCCGTGAACGAGATGATCGCGACATCCGGATGATCGACGAGCGCGTCGCCCACGTCTTTCCCATCTCCCGTGACGACGTTGAGCACACCGGGCGGCAGACCCGCGTCGTGGAGAATTTGGGCGAACCGCAGGGCAACAAGCGGCGTGTGTGTCGCCGGCTTGAAGACGACCGAGTTGCCGCAGACCAAGGCCGGGACGATCTTCCAGCTGGGGATCGCCATCGGGAAGTTCCACGGCGTGATGATGCCGACAACGCCGAGCGGCACGCGGATGCAGAAGGCGGCCTTGTTGGGCATCTCGCTGGGCGTGGTGTAACCATGAAGCCGCCGGCCCTCGCCCGCGAT
>JAHZOA010000196.1 GCA_020028455.1 Armatimonadota bacterium
ACGAACTCCATGAGCCCCGTCAGCAACGTGGTTTGGATGAGCGACGTATCCTGCACCATCCGAGAGATCAGATCTCCACTGGTCCACCGCTCGAAGCGGTCGAGTGACCAGGCCTGAACCCGTTCAAACAGCCTCGCGCGTAGATCCGCGATCGCGCGATGGCTGATGTAAAACGTGAAGTAGAACTGGCCGTAGAGCAGGAGGCTGCGGAGCGTGAGCGCCCCCAGCACGATCAAGGCGCTTCGATTGAGCGACGCGAGATTCCGTCCCGCAATCACGCTGTCGATGGAGTGGCCAACATATCGGGGAACGAAAAGCTGTGCAGCGGTAACCAGGACGAGGCATGCCAGTCCGCCGGTCAGGTGCACCCAGTAGGGAAGGATGAGGCGGACGATCTGTTTCACCGGCCTGGACCTCCGGCAAGGCCAAGCGATCGTTCGGCGATTCGTCTCGACGCGCCGCGGGCGCCGGCATAGAGGCCGCTCAGCGAGTCGCTCATGTGAGCCCGCCGAGGTCGGTCCTGGAGTAATTGCCGGAGATATGAGATGAAAGCGTCCTCCGGCCAAGTCCCGATCCACTCCGGTGCAATCAGACGTCCGGCGTGTTGGTTGGGAAGCGCGATGAATCGTTGCCTGCGGACTGCGCGGAGCGCCACGGCGCGTTTGAGGGGCCGGCCGATCACCGGGAGGCGCGTGATCCAGTTGGCGAGGCCTTCGAGGCGCAGGTGATCGATCAATTCCTCGGGCGCGATCGCGGCGAACGGCACGCCGGCCGCCGCCAGCTCCACCGTATTTGTCCCGGGGACCGTCACCACGAAGTCGCTCTCACCGAGCGCAGGCCAGGGCTCGTTCATGATCCAGACGAGTGCGAGATCAGGAAATGTCCGCTGTGCATTCCGCCGAACGGCGTCGATCACATCGTGAGGCAAAAATGGCGAGACGACCATCTGAAAGCGCACTTGTTCCTGACGATGCAACTGGTCGGCGATGTTCAGAAAATAGGGGACGAGCGCCTTGAACAAGTAGTCGCGGCTGCCGGGCATGAATGAGACGACATATTCGCTGCCGCCGCGAGCCGGGGGCACACTCTGAGGCCGGACTGTATCGACCCGCGGATCCCCCGTCACCGAAATCTTTTCCTGGGGCACTCCAGCGTGGATCAAATCGCCGGCAATCTCCTGGGACGTCGCGAACACCAGCGCAAACGGTCGATGCCGGCGTGCCACGTGCTGCGTTTCTGCCAGCGCACATGCCGGGAGCCCCGTTTTTCTGGACAACCTCGCAGAAAACCAGAGGTCTCCGCCCAGGTGCACAAGCGTCCCCGCGCCGGCCGCGGAGAACCGGCCGACGCCTATGGCAAGCTTGACGGACTCCGCCGGCTCGAGGATGCGGTCGAACAGGGCCCACTCACCGATCACTTCGGCTTCGCGACCCGAAGCGAACTGGGAGGGCGTGAGGGCCATGGTCATGTGCAAGGCGATCCCGCGCTCCGCCGCGACTTCTTTCGCGGCGCGCGCCACGGGGCGCACCCATCCCGCCAGCTCGCCCGGTCCGTTGCCGGTGAAGACGATTTCGACGGTCACGTCGTTCCGATTATAGCGTGCATCAAGGGATACGACGGTCCCGGATAGTAATGGAGGTGCACAGCAGACATATGCGTTCTACCGGAACCCTCCTCGCCTGCTCACTCTTTGCCCTCATTTGCTTGCTCACGGCTCCTGGCCGCGCAGACGGTGCTCAAGAGCCATCTCCACTGGTCGTGGATGCCGACACCGTCTCTTACGATCAGGCCACCCAGCAGGTGACTGCGAGCGGGAACGTCCGGCTCACGTACAGGGGAATTCACCTGAGGGCAGACTCTGTCAGCTTTGACCTGCGAGAGGAACGGTTGACGGCCCGAGGGAGCGTGGTCCTCGTAGAACCCCAGGGGCGAGAGCTCCGCGGGGAGACGCTGACGTATGACATCCGGACCGAGCAAGGCGTCTTCACGAACACCGAGACGGTGATATCAAACTTCTTCGTGCGCAGCGCGCAGGTGCAGACGTTTGGGCAACGTATCGTCGCCACCGACGCCATGATCACAACGTGTGATCCCGCCCGCCCGGCGTATCGCGTGACGGCGAGCAGGATCGAGATCATCCCCGGCGACCGGATTGTGGCTACGCACGCATCGCTCTGGGTCGGATCTTTCCGCGTGTTCACGCTGCCGGTGTACACGATCTCGTTACGGAGTGCAGAGGATACTGCGCGCAGCTTTCCGAGCCTCGGTTATAACCACGTCGACCGGCTCTGGATCGACTACGGCTATCTCTACCGGCTCGGCAACGTCAACGGACGGTTGTATGGGAAATACGGAATGGGCAGCGGCTTCATCGTCAACAACACCCTCGTGTATCGCCGGCAGAGTTACGCGCTGGCCCTCGTCGTGGGCAGAAACCAAAACGCCGACCTCGTCATCTTTGATCAGGCCGAGGTCACTTTTGCCCTAGCGCCTCAGCGGCTGGGGATGCTTCCCGTGCTGGCTGATCTCACCATCGGCGCAGGCCAGTTCAGCGAGCCGGCATCGGGGCTCGGCACATCCCGCCTGCAGTACAGAATTGGACTCTCCACTCCCGCGATCACGCTTGCGCCCAAGACGACGTGGCAGATCACCGCATCCTGGCAGGATGCATTCTACGGCACCGGCCATCGCTACGGCGTGGCGCGCGCCGCCTCGTCGCTCGTGCACGCCCTCGACGCGCGCTCGACGCTGGGGTTGAACTACCGAGCGGTGCAAGCCCTCGGCGTCACGCCGTTCGTTTTCGATGCGGTGGATCCGGACGACATCGAGCACGAGATGAACCTGCAGTACACGCTCACAGGAAGCCGGGGAGCGGAGATCGTTACCAGATTCACGACCGGATCCACCTACTATTTCATGGACCGGTCGGTCTCCCTCAACGTCGGCTACGGTGAGCGCATCCCCAACAAATATCACTGGGGGTTTGGTCTGGAATACAACCTCGTCGGCCTGTTCTGGAAGATTTCCACCGATTCAGGTCTGTCCGTGGGACGCGGAACCTATGTGAGCGTGCAGGCCATTTACAACACGGGGACGAGGCTCTTCGAAGACCTGGACTACATGATTGTCTCGCGCATCTGCGACTGCCTCGACCTGACCTTCAAGTACCGCCAGGTCCGCCAGGAGATCTGGCTGCAGATCGGACTCGCCGGGTTTCCCAGTATAGGGCAGGAGTGATCTTCGTCGCCGTCAGGAGTCACCGAAACGATAGAGAAAGTACCCTCCGGCTAGCACGTAGGGATCTTCGGAGGCACATGTGAAACAGACCCTTACAC
>JAHZOA010000197.1 GCA_020028455.1 Armatimonadota bacterium
TTACAAGGGCGGGCAGCCCATCGGCTGGATCTCATTGGGACCGCGCGAAGACTATCGCCGGCTCGAGCGCTCACCGGTGATGAAACGCGTTGACGAGAAACCCGTGTGGTCGATTGTGTGCTTCTTCGTGGATCGTCAGGAGCGAGGCAAGGGAGTTATGGAGGGTCTACTGAAGGCGGCGATCGACTATGCTCGCTCGAAAGGCGTCACCCTGTTGGAGGCCTATCCAGTCGATAAGAAAGAACGGAGCCATCCCGACTTCATGTGGTTTGGCGCCAAGCGGATGTATGACCGGGCTGGTTTCAAGGAAGTAGCCCGCCGGAAAAGGACGAGGCCGGTTGTGCGCCGGAGAGTAAGACCACGGGTCTCACCGCAACAAGGAACTGAATGACCGCATATGAGGGACGCCGCATCTTCCATACCGCGGGGCAACTCTCCCCAGCCTCTCTCCATCGAGGCATTCACGATCTGGCGGCTCGCGATCGTGACCTCGCTCAAGTCGTCCGGCGATACGGACCACCACCCCTCTGGGCCCGACCCCCAGGCTTCGCCACTCTAGTCCGCATCATTCTCGAGCAGCAGGTCTCCCTCGCGTCCGCCGAGGCCGCGTACTTTCGACTTCAGAGGCTCGTTGGCCGAGTCACCCCTGGGTCTGTCGCGGCCACCACCGAAAGCCAGATGCGAGAAGCCGGTCTCACCCGACAAAAGGCAGCCTACTGTCACAACCTGGCGAGAGCCGTCGTTGACCGCACACTCGACCTCGCTGCCGTCGCCCAACTCGATGATCAGGCAGTCCGCTCCATCTTGCTGCAGCTTCCCGGCGTCGGTCCTTGGACGGCAGACATCTATCTGCTCATGGCGCTTCGCCGCCCCGATATTTGGCCGCAGGGTGATCTGGCACTGGCCAGAGCCGCACAACAGGTCAAGCAGCTGCGTCGCATTCCCGACACTGAACAACTCTCACACATAGCCAACGCCTGGGCTCCCTGGCGCGCGGTCGCCGCCCGCATACTCTGGCACTCCTACCTCTCTGCCGACGGTACGTCGAACTAGCAAGCCCCCGTCTAGTCTTCTAGGTGTGCGCGCGGGCAGAAACAAGACGTGGCTGCCTGGTGGGATTACCTTTCCATTACGCTCGGCGTGCTGCCCGGCGCATATGCTTGGTGGAGCGGCCGGCGCCTCCTGAGCTTCATCGACGATCCTGCACTCAATGAGCGCGCTCTGGCGCGCGCCGGTCAGGTAACGCAGGTTGCGACGGTAGCGTTGACGGTTCTCTTCTTCCTGGGCGGCCGGATCTCGAACTGGATGATCCCGGTGGTCATCTTGGGCGGTAGCGGCTGCGAAGAACAGCCTGCTCGGCGACCCAGACAACGATCGGCGAGAGCAAGAGCACAATCGGAGATCCGAAGAACAGTCCGTAGATTCCCCAGCTGACAAAGACCAACGGAGCTGCCTTGAGGGACGCAGGCGCCTGGACCGCGCTGCGGAGAAGGTCGGGCACAAGCACGAGCGCGATGCTCAACAGCGCGCACGAGAGACCCCACGCCACGGTCCGGAGATACCAGCGTAAAGACACCCGATGCGGCTGAAGCCGCCCAGCCTCCCTCGAGTGCCACACAAGAGAGACAAAACCGGCCGCGAACGTGATTGCCAACGTGAACGGTTGGATCTCCGGATCCCAGGGAGCGATGATAATCCACGAAAGACGGAGGGCTCTGGACCCCTGAATCGCGGCCAACTCGATGGCCAGGAGCCAGGCGGCCAGAAAGCCTGACAGCGCTCCAATGATGAGGACTTTCGGAGAAGTGGCTCGCGCGGTGTCTGGCATCATCCATAGTCTGCCCCTGGAAAGCGCTTCAAGGACTGTCTCTCAATGGTCACCGGGGTCAGGAGGGACCCCTGCGGGTGAGAGGAAGGAGCGCATGTGATGGGAGCCCTACCGGATGTCATGCAGGCTGTTCAACTTGATGCTCCCGGAGCACGAGTCAGTGTGCGAGAGGTTCCTGTACCAAAGCCGGGTCCGGGCGAAGTTCTCGTCCGCATGGCTGCCTCTCCCATTAACCCATCGGACCTGGCGTTCCTCATGGGGGCTGGTCCTCAGAAACCGTTCCCCGCCATCCCTGGAATTGAAGGGAGCGGAACAGTCGTGGCGGCGGGACGTGGTCTGCTCCCGCGGTTTCTGGTAGGGAAGCGTGTGGCGTGCGCTGCTGCGCCCACGTCCGGAGGTACCTGGGCCGAATACATGGCCACGCCTGCCAGGCGATGTGTTCCCCTGAAGCGAGGCGTGTCGTTGGAGCAGGGAGCGATGCTATTGGTTAATCCCTTGACTGCGCTGGCCTTCTTCGACATCGCCAAACGCGGGAAGCACGCCGCCATTGTGAGCACTGCAGCTGCCAGCGCGTTGGGCCGGATGATTGTGCGGCTCGGGGCAAGACATGGCGTTCCCATCATCAACATCGTCCGGCGTCAAAGCCACGTGGAGTTGCTTCACTCGATGGGGGCGAAATACGTGCTCAACACTGGCGATGCGGACTTCAGCGCGCAGCTTCGGACTCTGGCTTATCAACTGAACGCAACCCTATTATTAGATGCGTTGGCCGGCCGACAGACGGCCCAGCTGCTGAGAGTCGCTCCGGCGGGGAGCACCGTGGTCGTCTATGGCTACCTGGCGCGTGAGCCGAGCGTGATTGAGGCAACCACGTTTCTCTACGAGGAGAAAGAGTTGACGGGCTTCTATCTCCCGAACTGGCTGGCCAAGAAGGGCCTTCCTCAAGTGCTGCGAGATACGTCCCGGGTCCAGCAACTCGCCGGTACGGATTTGCAGACGACTGTGCAGAGACGCGTGCCGCTCTCGGCGGTGCAAGAGGCCCTGGATCTCTATCAGGACAACATGACGGCCGGCAAGGTTCTGCTTGTCGCGAATCAAAGTGATGTATCAAACGGCTGAACTGCTTGAACGAGACCAGGCTCTCAGGCACCTGGACTCCATCCTGAAACTCGTGGGGCTGGGGACGGGCCGGACGGTGCTCGTTTCGGGCGAGGCGGGCATCGGGAAGACCTCCCTCGTCGAGCGCTTCGCGGACCGGCACCGCGACGAGGCCCGCATCCTCTGGGGGGCGTGTGAAGCGCTCTTTACGCCGCGGCCGCTCGGCCCGCTGTACGACATCGCCGCCCAGCTGCCGTCCGATCTCCTGTCGCTGCTCGAGAGTAACGCCCCCCGGCCGCGGATCTTCGGCGCGCTGCTCGGCGAGCTGCAGCCGGGCCGGCGCCCGTCCGTGGTCGTCATCGAGGACGTGCACTGGGCCGACGAGGCCACGCTCGACCTGGATCTGCCGGGGACGGCGCTGAGCCGCGTGGCGCTTGGCCCCCTGACCGAGGCCGCGGTCGAGATGCTGGCCCGGAAGGCGGACCGCCCGGCCGCCGGTGTCCACGCGGTCACCGGCGGCAATCCGTTCTTCGTCACGGAGGTGCTGGCGAGCGCCGAGCCCGGCGTGCCGCCGACCGTGCGCGACGCCGTGCTTCTCCGGGCCGCACGGCTCTCCGCCCGCGCGCGGTCGGTACTGGATGTTGCCGCGGTCATCGGCGCACGGGCGGAGCTCGGGCTATTGGAGGCGGTGGTCGGAAAGGACATGCCGGCTGCGGAGGAAGCCATCTCGCGGGGACTGTTGCGGCCGGTCGAGGGCGGATTTGGCTTCCGGCACGAGCTGGCACGCCAGGCGGTGTTGGGTGCCATCCCCCAAGCATCCAGCCGTATCATCCACAAAGCTGTGCTGGAGGCGCTGCTCGCGTCGCCGGCCGGTCG
>JAHZOA010000075.1 GCA_020028455.1 Armatimonadota bacterium
GTGACCTCCCCCGAGCGACTGGGTGGAAATCTCAGGTCTATCCCCACGGCGCTCGAGCAGGGCGTCGACTTCGTCTTCGTCAACTGGCGCGGATTCTATATGCCGCCCGACACACCGGCTGCGGTGGTGCGTTACTGGGAGACGACGCTGGATCGGATGGCGAAGAGCCGCTCCTGGGCGAAGATCCTCGACGAGATGAAATGGGCGCCGTTCCTTCTGACCGGGGAACGGTTTAGAAGGTTCTTGGACGACGATCTATCGTCGACGGAAGTGGCGCTGCGCGAACTCGGACTCGTGCGGTAGCGACTTCGTCCCTTGAATAGTGACCGGCCGGCGGCGATTGTCCTCGCGACAGTCGCCGCCCTCTACATTTGGGAGGCGCGATCCTTTCGCGGCGTCACGGTCTCTGACGTCGTAGGTCCGTCCGCCTACCCATGGCTGTTGGGCGGCACGCTCACGGTGCTGGCGATTGTCCTGTTTGCGCGGACAACCGGAGCCGTGGCCGGCGTTGGTTTCTGGGGGCGGCACGGCCGGCCCGCAGCGTTCACCGGATCCCTCTTCGCGTACTGTATGGCACTGGAACCCGTGGGCTTTATTGCGAGCACGTTCATGTATCTCGCCTTCTCTCACCGCTGGCTCGGCGAGCAGCGCTGGCTCCGCGCCATTCTAATCGCAGCGGCCGCTACGGTGGTCCTGTGGCTCTTTTTTGATCGCGTCCTTGAAGTCGGCCTTCCCGCCGGCGCGATCGGATGGCCGCGATGAGCGATATGTTCAGTAGCCTGATCTTTGGGTTCGGCGTCGCGCTGCAGCCGATCAATCTGCTTCTCGCAGTCATCGGCGCGTTCGTGGGCACGTTGATCGGTGTGCTCCCCGGGATCGGACCGGTGAGCGGCATTGCCCTTCTTATCCCTCTCATCATCGGACTGCACCCCGCCTCGGCGATGATCATGCTCACGGCCGTCTACTACGGCACAATGTACGGCGGCTCGACGACATCGATTCTCCTCAACGTTCCTGGGGAAGCATCATCGGTCGCGACGACCTTAGATGGCTACCAGATGAGCCTGCAGGGACGCGGCGGTCCGGCGCTCGCCATTGCGGCGATCGGATCGTTCATCGCGGGAACGCTGAGCGTGGTGGCGATGATGATCTTCTCGCTGCCCCTCGCAAATTGGGCACTCGCGTTCGGCCCGCCTGAGAATTTCGCGCTGATGGTGCTAGGGCTGTCGAGCGTAAGCACCCTGGCGGGCCAGGACCTGGTCAAAGCGCTCATCTCAACGGTCTGTGGGCTGATGCTGGCCACCGTGGGCACCGACCTCGTGACGGGGATCAATCGCTACACGCTTGGGATACCGCAATTCCTCGATGGCATTGATCTCGTCACCGTCGCCGTGGGGCTGTTCGCAGTCTCTGAAGTGATGCTAGCGGTGAACATGATCACCGTGCAGCCGCGACTGATCCCTCTCCAGCGGATCTGGCTCACGCTGAAAGACTTCCTGGAGAGTTTCTGGGCGATCATCCGCGGCACTGTTGTGGGTTTCTACATCGGCATCTTGCCGGCGGCCGGCGCGACGATCGCGTCGTTTCTCTCCTATGGGTTGGAACGCCGCCTGGCCAGGGATCCCTCGACGTTCGGAAAGGGTGATATCCGCGGGGTGGCCGCCCCGGAATCCGCCAATAATGCCGCGGCCGTCGGCAACATGATCCCGATGCTGTCGTTGGGCATCCCCGGTTCGTCCACGACCGCGGTAATGATGGGCGCGCTGCTGATCCTCAACGTGATCCCGGGGCCGCTGCTCTTTACGCAACATCCTGACGTCGTCTGGGGCCTGATCGCCAGCATGTATGTCAGCAACGCGGTGCTCCTGCTCCTCAACCTTCCCCTGGTGGGACTGTTCGTACAGATCTTGAAAACCCCCGATCGATATCTCTACCCCCTGATTATTGCCATTTGCGTGATTGGCGTGTACACAGTGAGTCGGAGCCGGGTGGATTTGATGCTGATGATCCTCCTCGGAGCACTCGGCTACTATATGCGGCTCAACGATTACCCGCTCGGGCCGGCGATACTCGGACTCGTCTTGGGTGACCGCATGGAGCAGGCCATGAGACAATCGCTCATCATGAGCAGCGGCAGTCCCGCTATCTTCGTGACGCGTCCGCTCAGCGCCGTCGTCCTGGCCCTGGCCGTCCTGTCGCTGGCCGCGCCGGTATTCCTACGCGCGTTGAGCTCTCGCAGGCGGGTCTCGTAAGATCGCAATCGTTCGAAGTACTGGAAGTACGGTACTGGAAGTACGGTACTGGATACGGGGTTGCGAGAAGGACGTTCGCCGAACTCAGTTCACGGGGTACTGCGTCGATTCTCTGATCGATGCGACGCTGGCCTCGAATCCGATCTCCCGGAAGAGGCTCGCCCAAGATTCCGCACGGGTTTTGTCGAGGTGACCACGCCCTATTACATGGAAGCCACGACCTGTGCGAGCCACATTCACCAGGTAGCCACGGCTGCGAACAAACCGTGCGCGGGTCTCAGCTGCGGGACGTTGCCTGAACTTTCCAAAGTTGACGGCAAACTTTGTTACGGTGATCGTCCGCTGTGCGACAACCTGCTGGCTAACGCGGGACTGTAACCCGATTCCCTCGAAGATTACTTTCCACCGTTCCGCATTCGCCTGGCTTCGAAACTCACGACCAACGACACGGTATGAAGTTCCGCCTTCCGCCACCCTCGCCATGTAGCCCTTGCTGCGTACCAGTCGCGCCTGCGCCTGGGCGGCCGGGAGGTTACCAAAGCGGCCAAACTCCAGGAGATAAATGATGGCAAAAGCTGACGGCTCGGGTGATGTTTGGAGGGTCGCGACGCGTGAGCGTCGATCTTGAGCCTGCGGTACTTCTATGGGCCTGCGCTGCGCCGCTTGAGGCGCACCACGCGGAGTCGAGATTTCCGTGGGCGCTGGGGCCTCTGCCACCTCATCCTCAAGACGGAGTGCCCAATAGGTGCCTACGCCCACCAGCATAAAGGTTACAGCGCTCAGGGCAGAAATTACGAGCGCGAAAGCCCGTCGTTCTCGCGAACGATACTTTGGGGTGAACTTCCCGGGCTCCCAAGTGGCCATAGCCCTTCAATCCTCCAAATACCCGCGAAGAACCTAGCGTACTCATCATCGTACGCGGCACGCGCCCTGGTGTCTCTCCGTCAATCGAAGGGTTCTGCGGGATTGAAATGCGGAGGGGCTGAGTCGGGCGCTGGAGCGGGGAACGGGAATCGAACCCGCATCCTCGGCTTGGAAGGCCGAAGCTCTACCATTGAGCTATCCCCGCGTCTAATCGAGAAGCCCTTCGACTCGCGCTCTGGTCGAAGACCATGAGCGAGCCAGCCCAGGCAGGCGAGTCGAATGGTGGGCGGGGAAGGATTTGAACCTCCGAAGGCCGTGAGGCCGGCTGATCTACAGTCAGCTGCATTGACCAGGCTTTGCTACCCGCCCATGCCATAAAGATTATACGCAATACGACAGCCATCGGCGAGAGCCGGTACTCCCTTCATCCGGCGGAAGCATGGAGATTGGCGAATCCCAACTCGGTCCGGACCGAGTTGCATTGGGTTTCCGCACCTTCGAACGAAATGGACTTTTCGGGGCCTAAGTAGCACTCACGCTGCTCTCTCACGACTGGTAAATTGCGCGTGCCGAAATCGAGCTCGGCCTCGTACCCATTGTGAGCACGGCAGCGGAGCTGGATATTTTCTAAGGTGGGCTGGCCACCCACGGCATAAGGGGTGACGTGATGGAACTCGAGGAAGCCCTGCTCGGTACAGCGGCGGCCATTGGGACCCACGAACGCGCAGCGCCCGCCATCGCGGAGCCAGACCGCGCGCTTGACCTCGGCCGGGATGTGTCGTGAGCCGGGGACATGGTCGCGGCTCTCGCGTGGGCGATCGGTGGCAGCGACCTTCTTTTTGGCCAGCTCTTCGAGGAGCGCCGTCAGCGCCCGGTCAAAGATCGCAGCCGGATCCCCGTCTGGAATCTGATGACGCAAGAGGTCCTGCGCGAGCCGAAGCTTCTTGTACGTTTCAGCACTCGCAGTGAACTGGACTTTATAACGTTCCGGCGCCAGCGGGACGACAGTAGCTGGACGACCTCGGGGCGACATGAGGGCTAGCGATGACAGGCCTTGGGTTGCAACTTCTTGGCCCTGACCTGTTAGCTGAGAGCTGGGCTCGTCATCGTACTGGGCCGGCGGCGATGCACTGATGTGACTGGCATTCGGTAGTTTGCGGATGGAGGATGGGACAGGCGGCTGAGGGTGCAGCCGCGCGAGTAGCTCCTCCACCTGTCGTTTGCTCTTGAGCCGGGCCGCGTTCAGTACTTCTCGGTGGTTCTCCTGAGTGAGATGTGCAGTCAGGAGTCCAATCGTGGTCAGATTTACCGATCCCTTCTCGAGCATCTCGAGTATGACCGGGAACCTTCGAGTTATCCGGGCGGTTTCGATACGCCGATAGGCTGCGTGCTCGGAGAGGTGGAGCACCTGTGTGCAATATGTGAACAGCGAAGAGTAGCCTTCAGCGAGGTAGAGGCGTCGCTCGTCCAGCTCCGCGAGGTGGGCGATGAGAGACGCTGTCGCCTCACGCTCTCGTTCGGCCAAGCGCTTCACCCGCTCGAGTAATTCGTGGTCGGAGAGTTGCACAAGAGTGGGGAGCATTTTCGGATTCATGGACTATATATATCATGGCGTTTTTGAACCGCTTAGGAACGCTCCGGTTCAATGCTAGCCACACTAACCATCGCCCGCCATCTTCTCGTGGTGCGAAAGCAATTTCCGGCGATCCTAGCATGTGTACCACTCATCCACGAACGAGACATGTCGAATTCCGAATCTCTCGCGAGAAACTTGTCAAGCGTTTTTGTTAGGCCACCCTGACGCAGACAGGTCAAATTCAAATAGCCTCGGTTGGTACTGCCGAACTCGGTCCGGACCGAGTTAAGACTCATAGACCTGTATGAGTGAGAGTCCCAGGAGGCATAACTCTATGGACGAAAGTATTGACCCTTGGTGACTCCGTGAGTACACTCGTTCAACGATTCTGGCGCTGGTATGAACGCCACTATCTCCTCAACCTCTCCGTGGCCACCGGCTTGTTTACGCTGCAGGCGTTCCACCTCTACTGGCTATTCACCGACGTCATTCTGAAGCGGCTGACCGGGCAGAGCTATTTTGCCTTTCCGCCGGAGTTCTGGCCGATCTATGTCTTCATCGACTACACGGAGATCCCGGCGATTATCACGATCTCGGCAGTGTACCTCCATTCGCTTGGGAAGCGCAACACATTGCAGGCGTGGCTGGCCTTGGCCGCGCTGAACGTCCAATGGCTCCATCTCTTCTGGATCACCGACGAGATCGTCGTCGAGACACTGTCGGGCCGGCCGCTCGTCGGCCTGCCATCATGGCTCGCCTGGATCGCGATCCTTATCGACTACCTGGAAGTTCCGGTGATGATCGATACGGTCCGCCGTCTCGTCACTGAGATCCGCGACCTCCGCGCGGGCGGCCAGGCACAATTATGGAAGGAACATTGGCAAGAAGAAGGCGATGCGGCCTACGTCTACCGCAAGCTCGCGGCGGACGAACGCGATCGCGATCGTGGTCGATTGTACCGACAGCTGGCCGACGTCGAGGATCAGCACGTCGATAGGTGGGCGATGATCCTCCGCGACGCACGCGTAAAAGTGGGACGCCACCGCCCCAGCCTGCGGGTCCGGCTGCTCTCAGTGGCTGGCCGCTTGATCGGCTGGCAACTCCCCGCGACGATCCTGCTCGCCGAGGAGCGCCGCGAGATGGAAGGGTATCTCCGCGCCGCGGGCGAGTACACGGTTCCCGCTGCGGTCGAGGCGGCGACGGCGCTTGCCAAGGAAGCCGCAGAGCACGCGCAGCAGTTGAGTGATCTGCTCGGCATCACCTCCGAGCCGTGGCACCGCACCGAGGCAGTGGCGGTACTGCAGGAGAGCGTACAGAGCGCCGCCACAGCGCTCGTGATTTCGCTTGGATTGATGATGGGTCTGGTCGGAGTGCACGCGTCTGCGGCCGTCCTTCAAGTGGCCGGTATCTGTGCGGTGGTAGCGGTCGCCGGTTCGCTCGCGGCGATGAAGTATCTCACATCGAAAGGCGAACGAGACCGGCTTGCTCGCGAGCTTGCAATGGAGCGCGAAGAGTTGCGGCTGATGCCCGATCTAGAAGAAAAGGAGCTCGCGCTTGTCTACCGCTCGCGAGGGTTGGATGCCGACGAAGCCCGGAAGACGGCGAAAGCAGTCATGCGCGATCCCGAGCGGGCGCTGGCGGAGAAACTTCAGCTGGAACTCGGCGGCCGCGAGCCATTGGTCATGCCACTGCCGGCCGCATCGATGGCGGGTCTGAGCGCTCTCCTCGGCGCGGCAGTTCCCGTGCTTCCCTTCTTGCGTATGGGCGGCGATGCTGCCGCGTGGCTGTCGATTGCTTTCGCGAGCCTGGCGGGTGTCGCGATCGGGATCATCCGCAGCGTGCTTACGGGGGAAAACGCATTGAGCAGCGCCGCGCAGACTGTGTTGATCGCCTCGGGCGTCGCGCTCGCCGGCTTCCTAGTCGGCCGCTGGATTCTGCCATCCCTGTAGTCCAACCAACAATGCGGGCCGCTGAAATCGGGGGCAAGCCAAAGGACAACCCGTGGGAAATGGCCCTGCGCCAGTTCAACCGGGCGGCCGATCTCCTTCCACTCAAACGCGGCATCCGTGAGTTTCTCGTCCAGCCGCACCGCGAGCTCACCGTCAACTTTCCGGTTCACATGGACGACGGCACGGTGAAGGTTTTCACCGGCTATCGGGTCCATCACAGCACCGTGCTCGGGCCCACGAAGGGCGGGATCCGCTACAATCCGCATGTTGATCTGGATGAGGTACGCGCGCTCGCCATGTGGATGACCTGGAAGTGCGCGCTCATGCACCTGCCGTACGGAGGCGCGAAGGGCGGCGTGGCTTGCGACCCGTCGACATTGTCCAGGGGCGAACTCGAACGCCTCACTCGCCGGTACGCCACCGAGATCAGCGTGATCATCGGCCCCGCCAGGGACATCCCCGCGCCCGACATCGGCACCAACGAGCAGATCATGGCCTGGATTATGGACACATTCAGCATGCACGTGGGGCACTCGACGCCGGCGGTGGTGACGGGCAAACCAATCAGCATCGGCGGTTCCGCGGGCCGGAGGGAAGCCACTGGCCGCGGGGTCATGATCGTCGCGCGCGAGGCCGCGAACGCCCGCGGGCTCGAGTTCTCGGGCAGCCGCGTCGCCGTGCAGGGCTTTGGCAACGTGGGCGCGGTGACGGCCTATCTCATGCACGATCAGGGATGCAGGGTGGTCGCCGTGAGCGATGTACAGGGCGGCATCTACAATCCCGATGGGTTGGATCCGCGCGCCGTTCTGGGCTATGTCAAAGAAACGGGCGGCGTTGCCGGTTTTCCTGGCACCACGGGGGTCAGCAATGCGGAACTTCTGGAGTTGCCGTGCGACTTTCTTGTGCCCGCCGCGATTGAAGGCCAGATCACTGGAGGAAATGCGGCCCGCATCAAGGCCAGGATCATCGTCGAAGGCGCCAATGGACCCACAACGCCCGACGCCGACGAGATCTTGCAGGAGCGCGGGGTGTTCGTCATCCCTGACATCCTCGCCAATGCCGGCGGCGTGATCGTCTCCTACTTCGAGTGGGTACAGGATTTGGCGTCGTTCTTCTGGAGCGAAGAGGAGATCAACGCGCGGCTGGAGCGAATCATGGAGCAGAGCTTCGCGGGCGTCGCGGCGCTCGCGAAGGAACAACAGATCGATTTGCGGACGTCCGCGCTCCTGTTCGCGGTTAGGCGCGTCGCCGATGCGCTCATGACCCGCGGCATCTACCCCTAAACCCCACGTCATTGCGAGGAGCGAAGCGACGAAGCAATCTGAGATTGCTTCGCTACGCTCGCAATGACAACGATTACGGAGTGAAGGCTACCTTGAACGCCTTGGATTCGGCCTTTCCCATCGCCGTCTCCAACGCCTGCGGGTAGGCATCCAGCGGAAACCGATGGGTCACCAGCGGAGAGAGGTCGACCTTCCCCTGCCCCATCCACTCGAGCGCTAAGTCCATCGTTCTAACCCTGCGACCCTGCCAGTTCTCTACGCCATAGATGTAGCTGCCCGTGACTTGAAGCTCTTTGAGCCAGATCGGCGTCCAGTCGACTCCGCGAGGAATTGACGCCAGGCCGAGAAGGATGACCCGGCCTCCAGGACGGGTCAGACGTAAGGCGTCGTCGATGCTTCGTCCGGCACCCACGCACTCCATCGCCATGTCAACGCCGCCGATCATGACGCGCTTACCCAGCATCGGCCTCCGCAATGTCGCACCCGTGAGCCTCGCAATCGCGTCAAAATGCGCGTCGCCCCGACCCAGGTGGACGACTTCATTTGCTCCAAGCCGCTTCGCCATCTCGCCCTGAAACGGATGCTTCACCAGGGCGATGACACGCGCCCCTACTGATGCGGCACGCAGCGAGGCGATCGCGCACTGGCCGATCGAGCCGCCTCCGATCACGAGGACGGTCGCCTCCGGAGCCGGTGGATGGCGCAGCAGCGGGTGTAGCGCGCAGGCCATTGGCTCTGCCAACAACGCGTTGGCATCAGTGATCTCATCACGCA
>JAHZOA010000198.1 GCA_020028455.1 Armatimonadota bacterium
TGGTGGAGACGAGGGGATTCGAACCCCTGACCCCCTGCGTGCAAAGCAGGTGCTCTCCCGCTGAGCTACGTCCCCACGGCCGCGACCTATTATAACAGTCCCCACGAGACACATGGAGCGGTCAGCGTGTTCGCGTGAAGGCCTCGCTCAGCGCATCAGCCAACCTGGTAGGGGTTTCGTCTTCGCGAATCGTGACCCCGGGCGCGGTGATGCCCTGGTATCCTTCCCGTCGGGGTTCCAGCCTCCGGCTTAGTCACTCCACGATGCTTTGAGCCGGATGTCGAGCACGCGCAGCGTAAGCAGGATGGCGTGCGGCGTGGGCAGGAACACGGTCGAGAAACGATCCGGTGAAATATCGAGCACGAACGGAAAGATCTTGGAATGTGCAGCCAGCGGGTCCAGCATCCACACCGTGGCCTGAATCGTCACCTGACTTACGGGGAGCCCTGCCGCGTCGGCCCGTGCGACAAGGATTCCGTGCTCAATCTGTGCGGAGACGCGTACCAATGATCGCAGGTGGTCACGGTAGATCCCGACGTCGACGCCCCGGCGAACGCTCGAGAGCATTCCCGGCGACCGCTGCGCAGAGACCTGAACGACATACTCCCGCACGAGCTGGCGTCCCAGCGGGAGCGCGATGGTGAAGCGTTCGGTCGCCGCGGCCGGCATTTCCCACGGGATGCCGTCGGTGCCCGATGTCAATAATTCTCCCCGAGGGCCGTATCCGTTGACGTCGATGACGAGGCGGGCCACGGGATCGGGTGTGAGGTTGCGCACGAGGCCGGTAATGACGAGCATCTGGTTTTCGAGCCCATGAGAGACGTCGGACAGCACGATACGCGCTGGAGGGGGCGGATCTGCGGTGGCAGGCGAGGCAACCAGTGTGATTCCCAGCAGCACAGCCGCGATCGGCACAGGACGCATGAGCTCCACCCACCCTCGACAGGACCGGCGAGTCTACGCTTATAGACTGATAACGGGAACCCTCTCCTCACGGTGCGGTTTTCAGACGTCATGGAAGGGCTGCCGCGGAACCGGGGCCAATACACTTCACATCGCCAGTTTGGAGGAGGTGAGCTATGCCACGCGCGGTCGACCCTACACTGTACGGTCCTCCAGCGTCGACGCTCGAGATTCTCCTCGACGATCCGGCGGAGCACGACATCCCGGCGCCCGAACGAGTCCTCGCCGGTCTTACGGCTGAGCAGGCGGTCACCGTTCCCCCGAGCCTCCCGTATTCAGTCGCGCGAATCGTCGCGCACATGAACTCCAACATGATGTTCAACCTGGGGCTCATCCGCGCCGCCAACCCTCTCACCTATGATGAGGAGCTCGAGGACTGGCCCGCCGTGACGGCCGCGGATTGGCCGCGCCTGGTCGCGCAATTCCTGTCGAACCTGGCGCACCTGAAGCAGCTGGCGCGGCAGCAGCAGGACCTCGAGCGCGTGCTCTACCCTGCGGCCGACGGGCAAGCGGCGTGGACGGTCGGCTACAAGCTGGCGCTCAGCGTAGCAAAGCACAACGCCTATCACCTGGGCCAGATCATCGTGATCCGTCGTCTGCTGGGATTTTGGGAAGGGTAACAGGGGTTCCCTCCGGCGGGGAAAAGGAGAGTGACATGAGCATTCACGGACCACTCTCCGGAGTGATTTTCCTGGTGGCGCAGGAGCAGGCAGACGAGATCGCCGGGCTGAACCAGGCCCGGACCAACGCGTTCGCCGCATTATTTCGTGACGGTCCCGACCTGGCGCGGCGGACGCGAGACCTGATCGAGACCGATCAGATCGATGTGGGTGCGGAGGCCGTCGAGCCTGAGGATTGGGCGGCATTGGAGCGTTCCGCGGGCGTGATCGTGCGGCGTAACGACGACGGCAAGATTAGTGTTCAGCCATACGATAGCGATGACGACCTCGCCGCGGCGTGGTCGGCGGTGATGGTTGAGCTCGAGCCGGATAGCGCTAGACGTCCCTGAGAATGGCGCTCAGGCCTTCACCGCCGCCAGCTTTGTGTCCCGCACGCTGTCCAGGTACGCCTGCACCTGCGAGAGCTCGACCTGCCAGGCGGACTGCGAGATGTAGGGCCTGAATCCCAGCTCGTAATTGATCTTCAGCATCGGGGCATTGCTGTCGGCGTTGCCGGTGCGGACGCGCTTCACCTGCGGTCGTTCCCGCAGCACCTTGTCGAGCATCGCCGCTTTCAGCCACCGTCCCAGTCCGAGATTCTGAAACTCCGCCTTCACCGCCGTACCCTCCTGGCTGAGGATCTCCGGGCGGTTGGGGTGCCAGGTCACTTCGGTGAAGCCCGCGAAACGGCCGGTGGCACGCTCCCGGGCGATCATCGTCCAATGCTCGATCCCTCGCTCGCGCATCGCCTGGTCCCATTGCCGCAACTGTTCGGGCGTGGTGCGGAAATCCTCAAGCTGAAGAGTGCCGCGCGGCGCCCGATTCATCGCCCCGATGAGTTCGGCGAATTGCTCGAGGTACTCTTCAGGGAAGCCCCCGGTCCACAGCAGGATCTCGAACCCGGCCGCGCGATCCTTTGCCCGGGCCTGCCAGAGCCGGAGCAGGTCTCTGTTGAGGTCTTTGAGATCGAGTTGATTGGTGTGGGTGTCCAGGCCGATGGTGGCTCCGATCCGGCGCAGAAACTCCTCAGCAGCTGGAATGGTGCTGCGGGAGGAGGTAATGAGCAGTCGCCGTCCTTCGCGACGCGTGAGGTCGGCGATCAGGTCGAGCAGGCGCGTGCCGATCCCGCGGCGGCGGCGTGCGGCGTGCACTTCAATGCCGAAGTCGAGCACGTGCTTGTTCTCATCCACCCGCTGGATGGTTGTGGAGGCGTAGGCAACGACGGACTCATTCTCGGTGCCGACCCACACGCTGACGTCGAGGAAGTTCGGGATCGTGCGCCACCGCCGCATGTCTTCTTCGAGTGGGATCGGTGGATCGTCGGGCAGCCGCTCCGCCCTCATCACGTTCAGAAACGCGTTGTAGGCCGTGTACTGCTGCTCGGTCGCCTTGCGTATGTCGATCCGTTCAATCCGCATGGCCCCATCCTAGCCTTTCGGCAGAGAGCAAACAAGCGAACGGTCAGAGCTACCGGGAGGGGGTCGTGAGCTGATAGACGGCGCCGGCGTGGTCCACGACGTAGAGCTCGCCGGCCTGATCTTCGCCAAATGAAGAGATGCGCAGACCGGTGCCGAGAGCCTGCGCCATCGACCATCGGTTGCCGCCGGTCTCGGTGAGCACCCAGATGCGTCCGCTGCAGTAGTCGCCAAAGACGTACCGGCCTGCCAGGGCCGGGATGCGGCTGCCCCGATAGACGTAGCC
>JAHZOA010000199.1 GCA_020028455.1 Armatimonadota bacterium
TGGGGGCCCGGAAGCCGCTCAGCAGCCGCTGGTGGAGTAACGACCGTGGTCGAGATGCCGCTAAACTCGATTCCTTCGACGACCTCGGTTGATGCGCTCAGCGCCAAAGTTGCGGCTGCGCAGGGGCAATCGGTGGTGGACTTTGCGTTGTGGGGAGGGCTTGTGACCAACAATCTTGATGAACTGCCCGGGCTCGCGCGCAGCGGTGTCATCGGCTTCAAAGCGTTCATGTGCGACAGCGGGACTGAGGAGTTCACGTTTGTCGACGACGGGATGCTGCACGAGGGGCTGGCCCGCCTCGCAGACCTCGGCCAGTTCCTCGCTGTGCATGCGGAGAGCAACTGGATCACGCAGCGCCTGACGGAGCAGTTGCGCGGCGAGGGCCGGCGAGATCGGCGTGCGTGGGGCGAATCGCGGCCACCCGCGGCCGAACTCGAAGCCATTCAGAGGGCGCTCTTTCTGGCAAGCCGGACCGGTTGCCGCCTGCATATCGTCCACATGAGCCTTCCAGAAGGGGCGGAGATGATTCAGGCCGCGAGAGCGTCGGGTCACCGTGTGACGGTCGAGACATGCGCGCACTACCTCACGTTGACGGACGATGATCTCACCCAGCTCGGTCCTGTGGCAAAGTGTGCACCGCCTTTGCGGAATCGGGAAACTCAGTTTGGCCTGTGGGAGGATGTGCTGGCGGGGCGTATCGACTGCATCACCTCAGACCACTCTCCCTGTCCTACGGAAGACAAAACGCGAGGCGATGAGGACATTTTCGAAGCTTGGGGCGGTATTACCGGTGTGCAGACCCTGGTGCCTTTGATGCTGACAGAGGGTGTCCATCGTCGCGAGATGCCCCTCGAGCAGCTCGCGAAATTGCTCTCCGAGAATCCGGCGAAGATCGCCGGCCTCTGGCCACAAAAAGGCGCCATTCAGGTCGGCGCTGATGCGGACTTACTGATCGTGGATATGGAACGCCAGTGGACGGTGGATCGCGACTGGCTACAGTCGCGGCACAAGCACTCTCCGTTCATAGGACGTCGGATGCGCGGGTGGATTGATCGCGTAGTGCGACGAGGTGAAACGATTGACCTTCAGAGCGCAGCCAGATCCACTCCAGGTGGGCGATGGCTGGCCCGCCCTTCTAGACCTTGATCGCGCGGGTCAGCAGATAGTCGTGCCGTACGACGTTGTCCGCGAGGTACTCCTCCACCAGTGTCTCGAGCTCCCTGCGAAAGGTGTCGAGCTTTTCACGGTCGTTCTGTAGCCTCTGCACCAGACTGATGACCGGGCCTGAAGTCTTCTCGATGGTGGCGCGATAGTGCTGTGGGCTCAACGCAGGAAACATCATGTCGCCACGATCAAAGAAGACATCGCGCACGCCGCTGCCCAGACGCTCGCGAACCACGGTGAGGTTTCCCCACTCCGGCGTTGGGGCCACGCCGGGTGGCGGTGGAACATACTTGCCGACGAGGCTGAACAGTTTGCCGAGGAAGTGCTCAGGAGGCCACGTGGCAAATGCGAGACGACTGCCGCGCTTCAGTACACGCAGCATCTCGCGTGTGGCGATCTCGGGTCGCGGTGCGAACATGTGGCCAAACTGGCTGAGCACAACGTCGAAAGACGCATCGGCGAACGGGAGGCTCTCGGCGTCACCCTCCCGCCACACGATGTCGTTCACGTTCGCCAAGACCGCACTCTCCCTGGCGCGCGCTAACAGCTCGGGCGTCAAATCGAGTCCCGTGACCGAGGCACCGACCCGGCGCGCTGTGATGGCCACCACGCCTGTGCCGGTCCCCACATCGAGCACGGTTTGTCCGGGTCGCACTCCAGCGAATCGCACTAGGTGCGCCGCCGGCGGCGTGGTGTAGGCCTCAAGAGGTGCGAAGAACGCCCACCCCTCGCGCTGCCTGCTCTTAAACTCGACGAACGGATCTGAGGTCATGGCGGCCGCCTTTCATTTGTGGAGATTGGGGAATACGCTTTTTCGGCGGCGTCCCCACCGGCGCCTTGCGGGATCTTTAATCCACTGGACCGGAAGACGTGCTCCAGTCCGGCTAGGACTGTGACAACGGTTTTCAACTCAGCGTTGTAGCCCATTGTGCCGATGCGCCAGATGCGGCCGCGGAGCGGACCGAACGAGGTCACGACCTCAATCCCGAACTGTTGGAGCAATTGGGCGCGTGCGGCTTCATCGGGCACGCCCTCTGGGATGTGCATTGCGGTAATCATCGGCAGCCGATGCCTCGGATCGCCGAAGAGCCGGACTCCCATCGCTTCTAGCCCGGCTTTGAGCGCGTCACCGGCGCGGCGATGGCGTGTCCATCGCGCCTCGAGTCCTTCGTCAACGATCAAGCGCAGCGCTTCGTGCAGCCCGTACGTCATGCTGGTGGGCAGCGTGTGATGGTTCAACCGCTCCGGGCTCCAGTGCCGCTGGAGCTGCGACAGGTCGAAGTAGTTGCTCACGACAGGATTCTTGCGGTCTGCAAGCGCATGTTCGGCTCGGGCATTGTAGGTGACCGGCGCCATGCCGGATGGGCACCCCAGGCACTTCTGCGTCCCCGATGTGCACATGTCGATCTGCCAGTCGTCGACTTCTACCGGCACTCCTCCGAGTGTAACCACCGCGTCGACAACGAGCAGTGCATCGCGCTCTTGGCAGATGCGGCCGATCTCTTCCATCTGGGGCTGCAACATGCCGGTCGATGTCTCGCCGTGCACAATCGCGACGACCTTTGCAGGGGTACGCTTCAGTGATGCTTCAATCTTCTGTGGATCGATGACGTGTCCCCACTCCGCAGTGACCTGCGAGACACGCGCGCCGTAGCGGGTGGCGAGATCAACGAAGAGGTCGCCGAACCGTCCGCAGTTCGCCACGAGCACGCGATCCCCAGGCTCGACAAGTGACGCGATGGCCGCCTCCATTCCACCGCGGCCTGTTGCCGAGACCGCGAACGTGCGCGGGTTTGAGGTCCGGAAGACCTGCCGGGCGAAAGCCATGACGTCTTCCATGATGGACGTAAATTCTGGATCGAACTGACCGAGGAGTGGCGCCGACATCGCGCGCAGCACCCGTGGGTCAGGGTTCGTAGGCCCCGTGCCACACAGCAAGCGCGTCGGCAGTTCCATGTGTCTTTCCTACGACCGTCCGCCCGGGGACGCGGCCGGACTCGCGTATCGCTCGACGAATGCGGTCAGAGCCTGCTGAAATACGTCGAGGGGGGCGCGGACGATGCCTGCGCCGATTTGCCCCACTCCAGCCCGCCGGTGAGCAATGCCGGTATTGATGATCGGCGTCGTCTCCACCTCGACG
>JAHZOA010000200.1 GCA_020028455.1 Armatimonadota bacterium
CCCGCGTGAGCTACCTTCCATCTATCATATCCTCTTACTTGAAAACAACGGTAAGAACGATTATTCTTTGTAAGAAGGAGGGATCCGATATGGCTTCCGAATACCAGCCCGTGCGAGTGAGCACGAAAGGACAGGTGGTCATTCCGCTGGCCATCCGCCGCCGGCTTGGGATCAAACCCGGGGATCGGCTGGTGATCGTCGGAGGCGAAAACGAGGCGATCCTGATGAAGGCAAAGCGGTATGCTGAGAGTCTTCGCGGGATGGGTGGGGGGATGTACGGGACATCCCGCGAGTCGATCGACGCCTACGTCAGGGGCGAAAGGCAGACGTGGCGGAGGTAGACCTCGCCGGATTCACGCGGGCCCTGCGCGGCGCGCGGCGGATTGGTGTAGACACACCGATCTGGATCTACCATCTAGAAGACGTCCGCCCATATTCCGATCTGACGCTGCATCTGTTCTCGGAAGCCGTAGCGGGAACGAGGGAACTTGTGCTTTCGGCGGTGTCACTGGCTGAAATCCTGGTCGGTCCGTGGCGGAATGAGGATTCGGGTCGAGCCGGACGGATCGAAGACGTCCTGAAAGCCATCCCCGGCGTCTCTTCCGCGGATCTCACCTGGACCGCCGCCAGCATGGGCGCGCGGATCAGGGGGCAGACGGACCTCCCTCTTCCCGATGCCCTCATCATCGCATCGGCGCTTGAACGTCAGGCGCAGCTTCTCATCACGAATGACGCCGAATGGGGTCGCGTGAAACGCCTTCCGTGCCGAGTTCTGATTCTCGACAATTATCTGAGAGAACAGAGGGCTTGATGGTAGAAACCCGGATCATCCATCCTCTGCATAACCGCGCAGATCTGGAAGCACCCGTGGTCTTCGTTGAGGGCAAGGGTGCCATTTTGCTGGATTCTGAGGGGCGCGAGTACATCGACGGGCTTTCCTCACTGTGGAACGTCAACCTCGGCCACGGTCGTCGAGAGCTGGCTGACGCGGCCGCCGATCAAATGCGGCGGCTTGCCTATGCATCCGCCTACTCCGGCTACACCAACGAGCCGGCGGAGCGCCTCGCGAAACGGCTTATCGAGATCTCATATCCGAACATGAGCGCCGTCTACTTCACGACCGGCGGCGCAGAGACGAACGAAACCGCCTTCAAGGTTGCGAGGTATTACTGGAGGCGACAGGGCCAGCCGACCAAGACGAAGATCATCTCGCGCATTCACGGTTACCACGGCCTGACGCTCGCTGCGATGAGCGCCACCGGCATTCCCACCTTCCATACGATGTTTCAGCCCCTTGTGCCCGGATTCGTGCACATCGTGCCTTCGTATCCATATCGCTATCCAGGCTCGATGGCGGAGGCGCTGGAGGAGGCGATCGTCAGAGAGGGGCCCGAGACGGTCGCGGCGTTTATCGCCGAGCCGGTGATTGGGGCCGGTGGCGTCATCCCTCCCACGCCCGATTACTTTCCGAAGATTCGCACGATCTGCGACAAGTACAACGTCTTATTCATCGCCGACGAGATCATCACAGGATTCGGCCGGACCGGTCGATGGTTCGCGCTGGGTCATTGGGGCGTGGAGCCAGACCTCGTCTCTTTTGCGAAGGGGGTCACCAGCGCATACCTCCCCCTCGGCGGTGTCATTGTTTCTAGCCAGATCCACGGCGTGATCCATGAAGCTCCTCCCACGGAGCGTTTCATGCACGCGGCAACGTACTCGGGCCATCCGACTTGCTGTGCCGTCGGACTCAAGACGCTTGAGATCTATGAGAACGAGAACTTGATCTTCCGAGCGGCGCCGTTGGGGAAGAGGCTCCTCGACGGGTTGCAGCAACTGCGCGATCTTCCTGTAGTTGGAGATGTCCGTGGCTTCGGTCTCATGTGTGGAATCGAGCTGGTCGAGGATCAAAGCACGAAGAAACCCGCAATCGGCCTAGGCGCAAAGGTGCTTGCCGAGGCGAAAAAGAGGGGCCTGCTGACCCGGGTGCGGGTAGGTCAGGGTGGCGAGCATCCGATCGGCGACACGCTCTGTGTCGCGCCGCCGCTTGTGGTTACGGAAGAGCAAATCGATCACATCGTGAGGCGCCTGGGAGAGTCGATCGCGGTTGCCGCGCGCCAACCATAGCAGGTGCAAGGCAGCCATCGTCCGAACTTTGCAGAATTATCACGGTTTTCACAATCGGGGAGGGGAGCACGGATGGATCGGATCGTACGTTTTGGACCGGTCACGACCCGCCGGGGCTTGCTGAAGGGCGGGATGGCGCTCGCGGGGCTCGCTGCCCTGGGGACCGGGCCCGCCAGTTTACTTCGCGCTGCCAGCGCGCAGTCGAGGACGGCGCAGATGGCGCTGCAGCTCGGCTGGTTCGCCAACGCCCAGATGGCGGGGGACTTCACCGCAATGGGCAAGGGCTTCTTCAAAGATGTTGATATCGACGTGCGGATCGTACCGGGCGGGCCGTCCATCGATCCGGTCGGTGTTGTGGCCAGCGGCTCTGTGCCGATCGGCAATGTCGCTTCCATCGGCGTCCTACTCGTGGGCCGAAGCCGCGGAGTTCCCCTCAAGGCATTCGCGACCGCGTTCCAACGGCATCCCTTCGCGTTCTTCTTCTTGCGCGGCTCGGGGATCAAAACGCCGGCGGACTTTGTGGGTAAGAACATCGGCATCCAGGGCACGGCACGACCACTGTTGGACGCGGTGCTGGCCAAGTACAAGGTGCCGCGGGACAAGGTCAACGCGATCATCGTGGGCGGGACGACGACCCCGCTGCTGACCGGCCAGGTGGATGTCATCACCGGCTGGGTCATCAACTACGCGCAGAACCTGCCGCTCGAAGGCCGCGCCGACCACTTCCTGCTGTGGGACCTCGGCATTCGCATGTACGCTTACACGTACTTCACCACCGACCAGATCTACAACACACGGAAGGACGTCTTGATCCGCTACACGTCGGCCGCGGCGAAGGGATGGCAGTACGCGCGCGACAATCCCGAAGAGGCCGTCGACTATGTCATGAAGGCGACGAGCGGTCTCGAGAAAGCGATGGAGATGCCGACCTGGAAGGTCAGCATCCCCTACCTCTCCTCTATCGCGACGAAGCAGTACGGCTGGGGTTACATGGACCCGCTAGTCTGGGCCAACCTGTCCGACACGTACTTTGCGCTGGAACAGATGCCCAGGAAGGTTACGCCCGAGGAAATTATGACGAACGAGGTCGTGGCCGCGGCCAAGACCCCGAAGCTGTAGCCGTGGACGGGGTCGAGATTTCCTGCCGGGGGGTGGGAATGGAGTTTCCCACCCCAGCCGGGCCCGCCTCGCCCGCGAGTTCGGGTTCGTCTTCCAGCAGCCCGGGTTGCTGCTATGGCGCAATGCTCTGGCCAATGTTTCTCTTCCTCTCGAGGTTGGAGGGTGGGGCCGGCGGCACACTCCGCCACAACAACCCGAGAAGTTGCTGGAGCTCGTGGGGCTGCGCGGATTCGAGCGGGCCTACCCCCGGCAGTTATCCGGTGGGATGCAGCAGCGCGTGGCGATCGCGCGGGCCCTGGTCACCGGTCCCTCCATCCTGTTGATGGATGAACCATTTGGCGCGCTGGACGAAATCACGCGCGACCACCTGAACCAGGAGCTCCTGCGCATCTGGCAGGCGACGGGCACCACGGTTCTCTTCGTGACGCACAGCATTCCCGAGGCGGTCTTCCTGTCGGGTCGCGTCCTTGTCTTCTCCCCTCGGCCCGGGCGTATCGTCGAGGAGATCGAAGTGGATCTCCCGCTGCCCCGCGAGCAGGGCATCAAAGACACGCCGGAATTCTCGCACAACACCGCGGCGGTCCGCCGCGTGCTGGCGCAGGGAGCTTAGAGGTGCGCGCCGTCGCGTCTGCGTCAGCGACAGAAACGCTGCCACCGGTTGCGCGCGCGCCATCGCCCCGCGCCCAATTGTTGCGGCGCTTCCTGCTCCCGCCGGCGGCGTTCGCCGTCGTCGTGCTTCTGTGGCAGGGGATCATTACCGCATTCTCCGTGCCGCACTACATCATTCCGGCGCCGGCCGACGTGGCGCGCGCGCTCGTCACCCAGCGAGCGATGCTGTGGACCAACGCCGTCCCGACCATCTTCGAAAGTCTCGGAGGATTTCTGCTCGGGGATGCCGTCGCGATCGCAGCCGCCGTTGCCTTCGTGCACAATAAAACGCTCGAGCGCACCTTCTACCCGCTGGCAGTGGCCATCCGCACCGTTCCGATCATCGCCATCACTCCTATCCTCGTGCTGCTGCTCGGCAACGGCTATGCACCGAAGGTTGCCATCGCTGCTCTGATCACGTTCTTCCCGACCCTCGTCAACATGGTCCAGGGACTGCAGGCCGCCGACCCGCAGGCGCTCGAGCTGATGCATGTCCTGTCCGCCAGCAAAAGCGAGACATTCCGCTACGTGCGTTGGCCGTCGTCGCTCCCGTATCTGTTTGCCGCTTTGCGGGTCGCCGCCACCTCCAGTGTGCTGGGCGCAATCGTCGCCGAGTGGATCGGCTCCAATCGGGGGCTCGGGTATCTCATCGTGCTCACCACGTATGATTTCCGGACAGCGCTATTGTACGCGGCGATGGCGCTCGCGTCGGCGATCGCGCTCACGTTCTTCCTCCTCGTCAGCGTGATGGAATGGGCGGTGCTGCGATGGCAGCGGTAGTGCGGGACCCCGGGGGCGAAGTGCCGGTGGTCCGCGAGTGCGACGTGCTGGTAGTCGGCGGCGGACCGGCGGGGCAGGCGGCCGCGGTTGCGGCAGCGCGCGCAGGGGCCGACGTCGTCCTGCTCGAGCGCTACGGCTACCTGGGCGGGCTGGCGTCCGGTGGGATGGTCCTCGTGCTCGACGACATGTGTACAGAAAAGGAGATCTCGGTCGGCGGGCTGGCGCTCGAGATCATTGACCGGCTCCGGACCCACGATGGCGTTGTGGCCCCGCCGATGGAGGACTGCTTCCGCAACGACAGTGAGGTCCGCGCTCGCTGGGTGCGCTGGGGTTTCGAGCATCTCTACTCGCGGCAGAAGCCGAAGCCGATTGTCTACGCGGCTTCCTTCGATCCGGAAGCGTGGAAACAGGCGTCTCAGGAGATGGCCCTGGAAGCCGGCGTTCACCTGCGGTTTCACACGTGGGTCTCGCGAACGGTCGTCGAGAACGGAGCCGTCAAAGGCGTGATTGCAGAAACGAAGGCCGGCCGGCAGGCAGTGCTCGGCCGGGTCGTCATCGATGCCACGGGTGACGGCGATGTTTTCGCGGGCGCGGGGGCCCCGGGCATCGACGGGGCCTACATCATCACGCTGGTTCACCGTCTGGCCGATGTCGACACGGATGCGGCCATGCGGTTTGAGACTGCCGACCCCGCGGGCGCGCGGGCGGTGGATGCGCAGGTGAAGCAGTTGCTCGGAGCTTCCTGGGATATGTGGTGGCTGCTCACACCGCGGCCGGGCGTCATCTGGTGCAACTGCCCGCACATCCCCGGGCTCTCTGGATTGAACCCTGAGGATCTGACGCACGCCGAGATCGAGGGCCGCCGCCGCTTCGTGCGTGTGCTGGAGTTTGTGCGACGGCAGTATCCCGGGTTCGAGCGCGCCTACATCCTTGATGCGGCTCCCCAAATTGGAGTACGGCAGACGCGGCTGCTCGACGGCGAGTACGTCGTCACAAAAGATGACATCATCCATGAGCGTCGTTTTCCCGACGTCATCGCTCGCGGGCGTGATTACTACACGCCATACCGCAGCCTGCTGCCGCGTCAGATCGACGGCCTGCTCGTCGCCGGACGATGCTACTCAGCGACCCCCGAAGCGCAGCGCATCAGCCGCGAGATCCCGCCACTCATGGTCATGGGTGAGGCGGCGGGCACCGCCGCCGTGTTGAGTCTGAACGCCGGCGTCTCGCCCCGCCATGTGGATGTTGCGGCGCTGCAGCGAAGGTTGATCGCCCATGGTGTAAACTTAGGGACCCTCGAGCCGGCGCTGGGGACTCCATGACACGGTTTTGTCGTGTTGACCGCGCCGGCCGAGTACTTATCGTCACGCTCGACCGGCCGGACGTGCGCAACGCCCTGCATCGCGCCGCCTCGGATGAGCTCGATGAAGTTTGGACG
>JAHZOA010000076.1 GCA_020028455.1 Armatimonadota bacterium
TCACCCCGCGGCCCAGCCATCCCCTGCGGTTCAAAAACCTGTAGATCGGGACGATCCCCACGATGTCCACATCACGATCCGAAAGGACGTCCCGATACTGGGCAAGACTGCGGAAACTCACGTGCGGGGCCGGCCGCTGCTGCATCCGAAATGAGTCTGTCAGTAGCAGCACTCCGCCGGGGCGGCAACGTTGGACAAGATGCCCAAGGGCGGCCGAAAAATCAGTATCCGGCAAATGGAACATCACATCAAAGGCCTGCACGAGGTCGAATTGCTCTTCAGTAGGCACGCCTTTTGCGATGTCCGCCTCCCACACGGTTGCTGTCGGGAACTTTTCCTTCAGGTGCTTTACGGTGGTCGTGCTGATATCAACTCCGGCCAAGCGGGTGGCACCCCACCGGGCATAGAGCGAAAGGAAGAAACCTGTCCCAGCTCCCACATCCAGGACTGAACGACCGCGGATGTCGACCCCGGCCATCGTCAGCGCCCGGCGGAGCGCTCGAATCTTCGCCCGGTAGAGCCACCAATTGTAGTAACGACCGTGCTCAAGGTGGCCGGTGGCTCGAAGCCCGGTTTGCTGTAAATGACGGTGTTCCCAGTAGGTTCTCGGCTGGTAGTTCATTTCAATGATTCCAAGGCCGCATTGACATCTGTGTTCCCGGGATCTTGTACGAGAACTCTCTGAAGTATGTCGGCCGCGTGTGTGCGGTCGCCCATCTGCACGGCAAAGTCAGCGGCATCGATGGCGAGGGCCACCACTTGTGGCCACATGAGCAGATGAATCATCTCTTGGTCGAGATCTTGTTTCAGATAGAGTGTTAACGCCCGGCGATACACCTGATCCGCGTCGTCCCAGCGCCTCTGCCGCACCATTGTTGTTGCGAGTAAGCGGTACGCTTCAGGCCGATTCAGGGGATCGGCCTGAAGAGCAACGTTGAGCCAATGCTCCACCTCGGCCAGGCGTCCGGCATCGGCGCCGGCTCGTGGCAGGAGCAGATCCGCGAGCTGGAGGGGATAACTGGCATTCATCCTGTCGAGCGAGATCGCACGCCGGGTGTAAAACACAGCGAGTTGATGGCGGTCGGCGAATCGAGACGCGGCATACCCTGCCGCCGCCTGATACCTTGCCTGCAGTGGATTGCGGATCGACGCGGTGACGTATTCCTGCAGCGCCAGTCCATAGCGTCCAGACCTGGCGTGCTCATACCCCGCGACATAGGCCTGATGCGCCGAGTGCATTGTGAGGGTAGCCAGTGCAGCGACCGCGAGCGCGATGACGGGCACCAGGCGAGCGCGGGATAACGCCGGTCTTTGGTGCGGAAACGGAGGAACGTGACTCCGATCGAACGATGCGATGACTCCGATCAGCGCGAACGCCATGGCAGGATTCGCATAGAATGACCAATCCATGTCCACCGCACTGTGCAGGAAAAATGCAAGCACACCGAGGCCCGCACCCACCACCAGCGCATGGGACTCGCCGATAGGAGTCTGCCGGAGCGCACGTATCCATACGCCCACGGTGGTGATCACGAGCAGTCCGAGAGCGATGCCTCCAGGAACACCCATCTCGGCGAGGGTCTGAACGTAGAGGTTGTGCGCGTCCCTGGCGTAGAACCGCACGTCGCGCTGATAGCGGGGATGAACCGCGCCGAACGTTCCCGGACCGGTGCCGGACAGCGGGTGGTCCCGAAAGATGTCGATCGCCGCCCGCCAGAAATTGATCCTCCCCTGGATCGACATGTCATCAGCGTCCGTGATCGATGCGGCGCGCGCAGCTACCCCCTGTCCTCCACTCGGTGACGTAGGGGGGCGCGTGATGGACATCACCGCGCCCGAAACCAGCAACATGACGATCAACAGTCGACCCACCGCGGCGGTCCAAGAGGGAGGACGGAGGAGCAGAAGCCCGATGGGAGCGATCAAGAGCAGTGACAGCCATGCCCCCCGGGAGTACGTGAGCACCATGGCCGTCGCGAGCAGCACCGTCAGCATGGTGTGAGCGAGCGCATCACGTGAGTTGCGCGCGGATACCAGCCGCACCACTTCAAGCGGCAACACAAGCAGCAGAAACGCTGCAAACGGGTTAGGCCAGTAGAACGTCGCGTACCAGCGCATCCCCGGGTTGTTTCCTCCCCAGAAGAGAAAGAGAGCGATCAACACCACCCAGCCGGCAATCGCCACTAGAAGGTCGAGCATGCGGCGCGCGGCCCCGTGCCCGCCCAGCAACGATGTGGTGACGACCGCAATGCCGAGATACATTGTCCACAACAGGAACTCGCGCACGCTCGCCTCCGGCCGGACCGACGTTAACGAGGTGAGAAGGATAACACCAAGCATCACGAGCATCACCCGGCCGACGCTGCCAATTTGAACACGACAGCAGCCATGAGAACGGGCGCGAAATCGAGCCAGGACAACCGCAAGACGTCCAGGCGGTCAATCGTCCAGCCTCTCTGGACTCGATCCGCGAGGCTACTCGTCATTGCGCGGTCTCGCCTCCCAGCCGCACGCGGCCCCTGCAAGCAACCAGATGATCGGGGTGAACGCTACCGAGCTGAAGGAGAATTGCGCCTGAACCAGATAACCCGTGAGTGCGCCAAGCCATCCCGCCGCGATGATCCGGTCCGCGCCCGACTCACGCCGCCACGCGCGAACCGCCGCGCCGATCACCAGGAGCCAGAACACAACATAGGCGGCGGCACCCGGAACTCCCACGGACACCGCCATCTGCAGCGTGTCGTTGTGCGCGCGGTCTATGATGACGGGCCGGACCCCAAAATAGCGCACGAGCGAATTGCGATCGTACGGGAAGATTTCGCGCAATGTTTCGATTCCCCAACCCAGCAGCGGCCGCGCGCGGATGAGATACACGGTCCGCTGCCAGATAAAGAGCCTCGACGCGACGGATCCGGACTGCGTCACGGCGGTCGTGGCGACACGGGCGCCGATCTGCGCCGGCGTCGCGACGACGGTTGTCAGAACGGCCACGGCCAGGACGACGGCGGCCACGAGACAGGCGCCAACCATAATCTGGCGGCGCCACTCCGAGCGGCCGACTCCGACGGCAACAACGCTCCAACCCACTGCGGCGGCGAGCCATGCCGCGCGCGTCAGTGTCAGGGCTAACGCCACGATGGCCACACAGGAGCCGGCGAGCCAGATTCCACGGGCAACGCCTCTGGACGTGATGGCCAGGACCAGTAAGAGGGGAATGACCGAAACCAGATATCCGCCCAACACCACTGGTCCGCCCACGGTGGATGGGATCCTGAGGATGCCCAGCCCGCCGTACCATTCTCTGGTGAATGCTTCCCCGTAAAATAGCGGGGGGATAAAGAGTTGCAGCACACCGTATGCGGCGACTGGCAACGCCGCAATCGCCGCCATCCTGACCAAGCGGTGAAACCCTGGTTTCGAACCGAAGAAGTGCACGCCGACCAAATACAGCGCGACGTAAGCCATCAACGCCAGCAACCCCTCGTATCGCCCGGGACCGCCGAAGAAGGTCAGGCGGGGGTTTACCGTGGTCCACGATGAGATGATCGCGGCCAGCACGAACGCCCATAACGCCAGTTCGGGCGCGGTCGGGTTCCATTGCCTCCTCGACAGGGCACGCAGGATGAGCCATCCACCGAGCATGACGCCAACCAGGCTGTAGAGCACCATCACCTTGGGGCGGCTGTACGCATCTTGGCCCCAGGGCGTGACGACTAGGGGCACGACCGCCACAAGCGCAAGGGCGGCTATTCTCACAAACTGTGTTGCAGCGGTCGCGACGTTAGTCATCGAGTTGATGAATTTGGTTTCGAGCCGGCTGATAGTCGGGACGAATACTTAAGACGCGACGCCACGCGGCACGCGCCGCGTCGGTGTCCCCGAGGCGGCGGTATGCGTGGCCGAGGAGATAGTGAGCGTGCCAATCCTTCGGGTCGAGTGCAATGGCCTGTTCGAGGTCGGCCCGCGCATCAGCATCGCGTCCGGCGCGCAGCTCGATAAATCCGAGTTGCCGGTACAGAGACGCGAAATACGTGTAGGGGTAGATGGCGAGTAACCGGCGGTAGGCGTGCACGGCAGCATCGATATTCCCTTGGCGAACCTCGGCTTCAGCCAGGTCGCCGTACACCTCGGCTGCCAGAGGGGCAAGGACGATCGCCTGGCGAAAGCGATGCGCGGCCTCGGGTGCGCGGCCTCGCCGGTAGAGCGTCAGCCCCTCGCTGTACAGCGATGTGGCTCGCTGCTCGCGCTGTAACTCCGCGGCGACTTCCTGAATTCTCCATCCGAGTGGCAGCACAGCAACGAGGCAGGCGACCACAAGCCACCGGCGGGCCCGGGTGATCGAGACACCGGGAACGCGAGGGGCGGACGCACGCCGATCTAGCCGGTTCGGTGGTTGCATTGAAAGAGTGATGCGGCTGGGTGAGAACTACCCCAGCCGCACCCTGTCAAGTCGTATCAGAGATCCGAGCTACGGCGCTGACTCTTGCAGGCCGCCGCCAGGAGTGTAGTTCAGACCACCGCCAGGAGTGCCAAGTGTGTCGCATGCGTTGGTCGTTGGGAAATCGACGCCCATTTCGTAGTCTGTGGGCGGCGTTCCGGCTGGTACATAGGAGTAGACGGTGTTGGTGCACGGGTCGTTTGGCACGGCCCGCAGGTAGGTCGGTGAAAGTGTCCCAAGCGCCGCCGGGTAGCTGCCTCGGTCCACGAAGTAGCTCTCCAGGGCTGTGGCCAAGTTCTTCAGGTTGCCCTTGGAGGCCGCGAACTGAGACTGGGCGCGTGCCCTCAGGAAGTTGGGGATCAGGATCGCCGCGAGAATCGCGATGATCGCAACTACGATCAGCAGCTCGATGAGGGTGAAGCCCTGCTCATTCCGCAGTCTGCGTGAGAAGAAGTTGAACATGTAGGCTTTCCTCCTTCGGTTTCGAGATGAAATCCGACCACGCTGCGCGGACGATCTTGCAACCGATGAGTCCGCCCGGTTCGCATAACGCCCGCCGTATGGTGGGTTTCTCTACATCCCACTGCATGCCCAAAATCCCACAGCCTAGACGTTTTTAGACCCCCACTCGCAATCTCTCCCCCGGGGGGAGAGCAAGGAACTGGACTTAGGGGGTGGGGACCGAAGTGAGCCCTACGGCGAGCCCGCCTGTCGGCGTGTACACGATGTAGCCCGTCACGCCAGCCTGGAGGTATTTATCTGGGCCGTCCGACAGCACGAATGTAAATCTCGCCATGTCGGTCACGTACCCGTACGATGCCCTGTCGGCCGGCGATTTCGGAACCGACCTGATATAGCCGCCCGACACAAGGTCGGTCTCCCACGATGCCGCGGCCGGATACACTTGTTGCTCGTTATAGTAGAGATCGAGCGCCACGGCGATGGTTCGCATATCAAGCTGGCAGGCCGCCAGTATCGACGACGCCCGCGCACGGACGAAGTTAGGAATGAGTATGGCCGCGAGAATACCCAGAATCGCCACGACGACCAACAGTTCGATGAGCGTGAAACCTGCCTGCGTGCGTCCTTTCACGTAACGCCTCACCTGCTTTCCGGCCACGCGGGGCGCACTCCGGGCGGCCTTTTGGCGCTATACCCGCGGATATGCCCTTTTACTCAGCGGTTAGAGGTACGCTGGCACTAGGACACGAACGTCAATGGACGTGTGTGAGGCGCAGTGCCGCGTGTCCCACGAGTCTGCGCGGGGGTATGCGGGGGCAAGAAACGACACGAGACCAAGCGTGCGCTGCAGCCGGAGCAGCACGAATCGCACGCATCGTACGAAGGAGTAGAGAATGCGACGATTCGCGGCGTGCCTTGCGGCATTTTTCTGCGTGGCGCTGGTCGATACGACGCTGGCGCAGCAGCCGCAACCGCAACCGCCGCTCCAGCAACCGCAGGAGCCCGGCCGGCCAGTCTCCACACGCATCGTCCCCGGCCGCAGCGTCGCCAACATCTCAGTTGGAACCCCGATTCATCGGGTCTTCGCCCGGTTCGGACGGCCCTCAGTCTCCATTGAAACGGCCGTCGACGTCGTGCACGTGTACAGCCGGTTCGGCATCACCGTATACTCCCGCTCTAACATGGTCACCGCTGTGTCCACCACCAACAGCCTGATGAAGCTCGATCAGGATCTCGGTATCGGGTATCGGGCAGAAACCGTCCCGGCCCGCTTCGGCCGCACATTTCGTGAGGGCACCGTCGAGGAATTCCCCGGCATGATCTATGACGCCCGCGGCATCGGGTTCGGTCTCGATCGCCAGGCCGTCGCCGTCATTATCGTATTCCGACCGAACGGCGCCAACCAGGTCTCTGGTCTTCTGCCCGGCGGCGTCCCCGTTCGGCCGCCGATCACAGGATTCCCGAACGTCGCCGGACTGAAACCCTTTAGCCCTGAAACAAACTTCATGTCGTTGCCCGGATACCTTCGCTGGCTCGTGCACCAGGCGTCGGGAACATGGATTACCTACGCGGAAGCGAAGCGGATTGTTGAAGAACAGCAGCGGAGTGCTCGGTAGACTGCGGAAACAGGAAGCAGGAAACAGGAAACGGGAACTACCAAGACTTTCGCTTTCGGAGAGAAGCTATTAGAGAGTACAGCATTTTCCCCACTTGATCGTATCCTTCGGCATACTTCACGAAAGTCTCTCTGGGGACTAGCCCGAGATCAGTGACAGCGCGTAACGTGTAACGGACTTCGGCGAGCGAGCCACGCGCGACGCGACAAAACTGCACGTATTCTCGAACCGATCCACGAGCATTTCCCTCCGCCAGGTTCATAGGTAT
The DNA here is from genome assembly GCA_020028455.1 of Armatimonadota bacterium. Taxonomy (GTDB): domain Bacteria; phylum Sysuimicrobiota; class Sysuimicrobiia; order Sysuimicrobiales; family Kaftiobacteriaceae; genus JACPRY01. Next base: position 6,785 of record JAHZOA010000076.1, read on the forward strand.
GCTGAAAGCTGCTCGGCGTAAGTGTCTTCCTAGCTCGAACCGCGCTGATGCAGGGAACAGCTCTACCAATCGATAGACGGCCAATGCCAGCTCGTGCGACAGTTGCCAAACCACCAAACGCTCATGCGCCGGCTGATCCATCGTCTCCAACCCTTCGAGCGTGTCTAATCTAGTGGCCATCGATTGGAGAAGGCAATGACCTGGGTGGGCTATCTGCCTGGAGAATGAACTCGGGGTCCGAGCGTTATCCGGACCCCGACCGCACGTACGGTTTCTGTTTCCTGCTACCTGCTTCCTGATTCCGCCTTACTTTATACCTGTGATCAACTGATACAGCGGCATGTAGAAGGCCAGCACGATGAATCCGACCACGAACCCCAGGAACATGATCAGCAGCGGCTCAAGAATCGAGGTCAACTGCGCCAACGTCGTCTCAACCTCAGCGTCGTAGAAGTCCGCCACTTTCTGCAGCATCGTGTCCAGGGTCCCTGTTTCCTCACCCACTGCGGTCATCTGCACGACCATCGGCGGGAAGAGACCGCTGGCCTGGAGCGGGAGGGCGATACTTTCTCCTTCTCGGATGCTTGAACGCACGTTCTCAATGGCCTGGGCGACGACTTTGTTATCGACGGCTTTGGCAACGACCTCCAGCGCCTGCAGGATCGGCACGCCGCTCGAGATCAGCGTGCCCAGCGTGCGCGTGAACCGGGACACCGTCACCTTTCGCAGCAGCGCCCCAAAGACCGGAACGCGCAGCTTCCATTTATCGAATCCGAACCGGCCAGACGGAGTGCGGATATAGGTCCGGAACGCGTAGAGGCCCAGCGCCATCATCCCCAGGAAGATGTACCAGTACCCAGTGGCCACCCGCGTGAAGACGATCATGATACGGGTCGGGAACGGCAGCACGAGATCCAGCCCCTCAAAGAACCCGATGAACTGCGGAAGAATGAAGAACACGAGGAAGAAGATGATGCCGAGCGCAAAGATGAAGATCGCCGTGGGATAGGTGACCGCGGCCCGCACTTTCTGCCGGAGCGCGAGATCCTTCTCGAAGAAGATGGCGATCCGGTTGAGGACATCGTCCAGCACGCCGCCGATCTCGCCCGCGCGGATCATGTTGACGACCAGTCCCGAGAACGTTTGTGGGTGCTTGCCAAAGGCATCCGACAGCGTCGTGCCTTCCTCGACATCCTTGCGGACCAGGCCGACGATCTCTTTGAGCTTTTGATTTTCCGCCTGCTGCTCGAGGATCGTCAGTGTGCGGACCATCGAAAGTCCGGCGTTGACCATCGTCGCGAATTGCCGCGCGAAGACGGTGAGTTCCCGCATTCCGACTTTGCGGAGGCGGCGCAGGGCGTCGCGCAGCGAAGTGCGCTGCTGCTGGCGTTCCAGGCTTGTGACGAAGAATCCCATCTCCTGAAGCTTGCCGATCACGCCGACTTCCGTGTCCGCCTCGATGGCGCCGGCGACCACTCGGCCGCCGCTGTCTCGAGCGCTATACCTGAATGTTGCCACGGTTACTGGCCTCCCCGTTCGATGATCTTGCGCAATTCGTCCGGATAGATCGCTCTGGCCAGGGCGTTCTCCAGGCTGACCAGCCGACGTGAATAAAGGGAATACAGCGATTGGTCCATGGTCTGCATGCCGTACTGGGCGCCGGTCTGGATCGCGGTGTGAATCTGGTGCGTCTTCGCTTCACGCACCAGATTCCGGATCCCCGGAGTCGCAATCATGATCTCGACGGCCGGTACGCGCCCCAGATTCTCAAGCGAGGGCCACTGGAGGCGGCCTCGTCCGTCGCCGCTGACAGAGCTGCGCACGGCGGCGGCCGCGGCCAGTACCCTGATCTGCTGCTGCTGGTGCGGCGGGAAGACGTCGACGATGCGGTCGATGCTCTGCGCAGCGTTGGCCGTATGCAATGTGGCGAAGACCAGGTGTCCGGTCTCGGCGATGGTCAGCGCAGCGCTGATCGTCTCCAGGTCGCGCATCTCACCGACCATGATCACGTTGGGATCTTCGCGCAGGACGGCACGTAGGGCGTTTGGAAACGTCTGCGTGTCGAAGCCGAGCTCGCGCTGGTTGACCATGCTCTTCTTATGGCGGTGGACGTACTCGATCGGATCTTCAATGGTGACGATGTGCGCGGAACGTTCGGTGTTGATGAAGTCCAGCATCGCCGCGAGCGACGTGGATTTCCCGTGTCCCGTCGGCCCCGTGACGAGTATCAATCCGCGCGGCAGCCGGCACAGGTCTTTCAACACCATTGGGATGTTCAGTTCCTCAATGCTGGGAATCGAGTCGGAGATGGTACGGCAGGCCACGCCGACCGACCCCCGCTGGCGGTACACGTTGACGCGGAACCGGCCCACGCCATCGACGGCGTAGGAGAGGTCGAGCTCCCAGTTCTTTTCGAATTTCTGTTTTTGGAATGTGTTCAGCATGCCGTAGGCCAGCTGGAAGGTGTCCTCCGGGGTCAGCGCCGCGTAGTTCAGGGGCATCAGTTTGCCCCAGACGCGGATCATCGGCGGAATGCCGGTAGTGAGGTGCAGGTCGCTGGCTTTCGCGCCGACGGTTTCTTTCAAAAGATCATCAATGTTCATAGAGTCCCTGCCCTCTCCCATGCCCCCATGAGGACACGCATAGGCCGCGGGTTCGCGTCCATGTATAGGAAGCCCCGAAGAAGCAATTTTCAGACCTCCCCGTAGACTACCCGCTCGACTTCAGCCACGGAGGTGATCCCAGCCGCTGCTTTGCGAAGCCCGTCGTGCAGGAGCGTGGTCATGCCGTCGCCCCGGGCGCGCTCCTTGAGTATGTGAGCGGCCTGGTTGTTGACGATCAGATACCGGAGGTCCTCGGTGATCTCC
>JAHZOA010000077.1 GCA_020028455.1 Armatimonadota bacterium
AGGTAGCGCGCACCAGCATCGCCAGCGAAGCTGGCCGCCGGCGCACAGAGGCCGAGCAGCAGCGAGGCCGGGGGAATATTGCTTGGTGCCGGGTTAAGTCATGGGCAATCTCACCGCGGATGTGAAGTCGCATGCTCGCGAACTAGGGTTCGACCTGGTAGGGATCGCGAGCGCAGAACCTCTCCCGGAAGACGGGGGCCGGCTTGACGCATGGCTGGCCGCGGGAATGCACGGCACGATGGACTACATGGAGCGTCATGCTGGGACGGCCGCCCGGCCGGCTGATCTCGCCCGCGGCGCCAGGTCAATCGTGGTCGTCGGCCTTGCCTATCGCTGGGACGAACCGGAGCCGGAAGGCACGCTTCGAGGCCGCGTATCGTCCTACGCGTGGGGTACAGATTACCACAAAGTCATCGAGGACAAACTCGAGCGTCTCGCCGCGTTTCTCCGCTCAAGCGGCGCGGGCATCGCCCGTTATTACGTCGACACCGGCCCGTTGCTGGACCGCGCCATCGCCCACCGGGCGGGCCTGGGGTGGTTTGGCAAGAACACGCTGCTCATCACGAAGACCGGCCATGGCTCGTATGTGTTCCTCGGCGAAGTGCTGACCGACCTTGCGCTCGAGCCGGACGCCCCGGCTTCTGGCTCATGCGGCCGCTGCCGGATCTGCCTAGATCAATGTCCCACGGGCGCGATTGTCGCCCCGTTTGTCGTCGATGCGCGCCGGTGTATCTCGTACCTGACGATCGAACTGCGGGGTTGGATCCCGCTAGACCTGCGGCCACTGATGCAGACGTGGGTCTTCGGCTGTGACATCTGCCAGGATGTATGCCCCCACAACGTGCTGGTCAAGAAGGGGATCCACGAGGAATTCGCGCCGCGACGCGATGTGGCGTATCCAGAGTTGATCGAGTTGCTTCACATCGATGAAGCCACGTACCACCAGCGATTCCGGCACAGTGCGATCAAACGCGCGAAGCGGCAGGGGTTGCGCAGAAACGCGGCCGTGGCGCTCGGCAACCTCAAAGACGCCCGCGCCGTACCCGCGCTTGTGAGGGCCCTCGCCGACGGCGATCCGATCGTCCGAGGTCACGCTGCCTGGGCGCTCGGCCAAATTGGGGGCAGAAATGCACAAGCCGCGTTGTGCACGCGGCTTGCGGGTGAAAACGATAACGAGGTGAGAGACGAGATCCGCCAGGCGCTGGCCGTCCTAGATGGCGGAGCTGCCAGCGGCGACAGGCTCTAAAGCGATCATGGCAAGGAACGGCTCGATCTTCCGGTTCAACCCGTGCAGCACCGCCTTCGCGACTGCCTCGTAGCGGCCTTCGAGCGTCGGTGCCGTTCCCGACAGGAACTGCTCGGACCATTCATTTCCCAGCGCCAGCGTCACGACAATAATCGGAAAGCGTCCGGCCGTAACTTCTGCTACGGAATCCAGCGTCAGGGAAAACTGCTTCGCCATGAATGCCCGAACCGCTTCCAGGGTCGCTTCAGCGATCACCTGCTGCCAAGCGGTGGGATGCGTCGGCGTGGTCGCAATCCCGGTGCGTGAATCTCCTGAGAGACTCAGCTCCACTCTCGCCTGCGTGACAAGCCCGTTGATGTCGCACTCAACTTTTTCGACTTTCAACCGTGAGGACATTGTCGCACTCCTCAATGAGTACTTGTGTCAATTAGGGATTTAGCAAGAACCGTGCCGCCATGGCTTCGTATTTGATAGTTCGATGTAAGTTTGCGGGAAGTTTAGGTTGACGCGCGAAAGCTCCGAGCATATCGTGGAATCGAATGGCCATCATCGATAGCCATCTTCACCTGATCACGGCCAAAATGGTGCGGCGCCTGCGCGAGCGCCATCCCACCAGCCGCAAACGCGCGGTCGAGTCGATGCAGATCCGCGGGAAGACCTATGAGGAGCGACTCAAGGAACTCGAGGCGCTGACGCTCGAGGATCATGCGCGTTCGTGGATCGAGGCATTCGATGCCGCCGGTGTCGAGGCAGGCGGGTTCATCGCCATCGGTGAGGGCAACGAAGAGCTCGGTCAGTTCGTCGCGTTGAACCCCGGCCGGTTCGCCGGATGGGGGTCGCTATCCGACCCGCGGCATCCCGACGCCTGGCGAACGGTCGCGCAGTTTAAGTCCATGGGCCTGAGCGGGTTGAAGCTCTACCCGCCGATCCAGCGGTTCATGGCAAACGACCGCACGTTCTATCCTATTTATGAGACGGCAGCGGAGCAGGGACTGCCGATCCTCTTCCACTTCGGGATCACGGTGGGAGCGTTCTACGATCTTTCGTTCGCGAGTCCCCTGCCGCTGTCGGCGCCGGTGAAGGATTTCCCCGAGGTGACCTTCCTCATCGCTCACTTCGGCGCAGGGTTCTTCCGTGAGACACTGTTCCTGGCATATCACACGGAGAATGTCTGCGTCGACACATCGGGGACCAACAACTGGAGGGACTACTATCCCGGGAATCCGTCCCTCGAGCAGATCTTCCGCGATGCGCTCCGGGCCTATGGGTCGCGGCGAATTCTCTTCGGCACAGACTCTACGGTATGGGGTGGCTACCGAAATCACATTCTCAAAGAGCAGGTCGAGATCCTCAATAGGATCGAGCTGACGCCCGAAGACCGCGCACTCATCCTCGAAGGGAACGCGCGGCGAATCCTGCGGATCGAGCAGGTACAACCGTCCCGCTAAACCGAACTCCTCCTCCTGTCCCTCTAACATTAGTGACAAGAAGTCATTGCGAGCGTAGCGAAGCAATCTGCGATTGCTTCGGGCTTTTAGCCCTCGCAATGACGGGGACCGGGAACATGCGCTCTGGCCTGTTGATATTGATCACGATCATCCTCCTACCGGTCGCGGTACGCGCCGCCGACGTAACCGAAGTTCCCGCAGGCGTCAGCACCACGGCGGTCAAGGCATTTCGGGCCGGCCTGGAATTCCACAAGGCCAAACAGTGGGCTTCGGCGGTCAAGGAGTACGAGCGCGCGCTGGCGTTGGGCGGCCGGTTCCCGGAAGCGTTCAACAATCTCGCGTACTGCTACCGGAAACTCGGACAGGTTGACAAAGCGATCGAGCTCTATAAGACCGCAATCCAGCTGCGCCCGATCTTCCCCCAGGCGCACGACTATCTGGCGCGGGCGTACCTGGCAAAGGGTGACCGGCAGGCGGCGCTCCGCGAGTACGAGATCGTACGGCGGCTCGACAGCAAGCTGGCGCATTGCCTATGGGCAGCGATCCAGAAGAACGACCCCGACTACAACGACATGCCCTGGAGCAACTAATTGCGTTGAAGGTTGAAGGTTGTAGGTTGAATGTCAATACCGGCCAGTAAGAATCGTCGGTGGTTACCTTCAACCTTCAACATTCAACCTTCAACATTTTTCCTTCGGCTGGGACCGGGAATCGTTTTTCTGCTCCACGGCTTCCTGAAGCTCTTCGGCGGTCACCACGACCGTACCGTCGCGCTGTTCCTCACCGTCAACATTCCACTCGCAGAACCGGCGGCATGGCTCATCGGCGCCCTCGAGTTCGTGGGCGGGCTGGCGCTCATCTCCGGCGTTTTCCTGCGACCTTTTGCGGCACTGCTCGCCGTTGAGATGGGCGCGGCCATCGTCATAGTACGACTACCTCAGGGATTTCTTGGCGGTTGGGAGTTTGAGCTGGTTCTATTATTGGTATGTTCGGGTTTGGCCTTTCTGCCGAAGCACCGCTGATCGATGAAGATCGCGATCCTCGCGCCGATTGCTTGGCACATCCCGCCGCGGAAATACGGGCCCTGGGAGCATGTCGCGGGATCCCTCGCAGACGGTCTTGCGATGCGAGGCATCGACGTTACCCTCTTCGCCACCATGCAGGCCAAGACGAAAGCGCGCCTGGAAGCAATCATCCCCGAGCCGTACCTGGAGTCACGCACGCGCACGTGGAGCATCCGGGTGGCCGAAGACCTGCATTTCTCGCATTGCTTTGAGCGTGCCGGGGGGTTTGAGTTGATCCATAGCCACGTGAATTGCTATCCGCTGGCGTTTGCGCCACTCGTGCGGACGCCGATCCTGACGACGCTTCACGGATCTGCGCTTTTGGAGCCGCAAACCCATCCATTATATCTCAGATTCAAACACCTGCCCTACGTATCGATCAGCAACGCGGAGCGCTTGGGGCTGCCGGAACTGAACTACGTCGCTACCGTATACAACGGCATTGATCTCTCCCAATTCACGTTCCGCGAACGCGCCGGAACCTATCTCACGTTCCTGGGACGGGCCGGCCCCGCGAAGGGGATGCATCTGGCAATCGAAATCGCGCGACGAGCCGGGCTGCCGCTGCGGATCGCCGCGCATATCCCGGATGATTATCGCGAATACTTTCAGAATCGCATCACGCCGATGCTCAGCGGGCAGATCGAGTTCGTCGGCGAGGTTGGGCCTCCCCAACGTGATGAACTACTGGGAGGGGCTTTGGCGCTGCTGCATCCAACGACCGTGCCCGAACCATTCGGGCTAACGCTGGTGGAAGCCCAGGCCACTGGGACTCCGGTGATTGGATTCAACAAAGGGTCCGTGCCGGAACTCGTCAGGCATGGAGAGACCGGCTTTGTAGTTGAAGACGTCGACCAAGCCGTGGCAGCGATCCCGCGGCTCGAGGAGATCAACCGGGCGCGCTGCCGCCGATGGATTGAGACAAGATTTACGATTGAGAAGATGGTAGACGGCTATATCGAAGTCTATCGGCGGATCATCGAAGGGCTACAATGAACCCGGTGGGTCTCGCTCGAACTTAGCCTCTCCTCCAGCGGCTTCTCGTCTTGGGCAGCACTCACCCCCAACTTCACGCTCCATCTGTCCACTCAAGTTCATCCACACGCGACCAATGGTAATCGAATGACCCATTTGGGTCATGGATGCTAAGCCTTCTTTCTGCTGGAATTGGAGCGCGATTGTAACCGGGTGACAGTCACCAGGGTTGGAGGCTTGCGAAGCTATGCGCGAGTGGGGAGAGATTTGATGTCCCGTCCACTACGTCTGGCGTTCTCCGGTGCGACGTACCACATCACGGCCCGCGGCAATAACGGAGCAGCTATCTTTGCCGATGACGCAGACAGGTACGCCTACCTGATCCTGCTGGCGAGAGCGTTACGGACAATGGCTGTGCGGCTATTTGGATACGCACTCATGTCCAACCACGTGCATCTGGCGCTGCAGACTACTCAGCCGAACATCCCAGCAACGATTCGATGGCTGCACACGTGCTACGCCAAGCAGTTCAACCGCCGGCACGGACGAATGAATCACTTGTTCGGCGACAGGTTCCACAGCAAAGTCATCTACGACGACCTCTACTTGTTGGAGGTGACGTCATATTTGCACCTCAATCCGGTACAGGCAGGGCTGGTGGCGCACCCGGCCGACTACCCCTGGACGAGCTACCGGTGGTATGTGACGCCGGGCCCGTCAATCGTCGACGTTCGCCCCGTCCTTGAGATTTTCAGCCAAGATCCGAGGCGGAGCCGAAGTGCGTACGCGAGGTTCATTCGAGACGGACTGATTCGGCTCACGGTTACCGGGTGAATCGTTCCAGCATCCTGGGATTGAGGGCGCTGTCTCGACAGATTTCCGCATACACGGAAGCGCTAGAGCGGAGGGTGCGGGTCTGCGTCGCGGGGTCGAGCGCGATCAGCCCGAACTTGAGGCTCCAGCCTCTTGCCCACTCGAAGTTGTCGACCAGCGACCAGTGGTAATACCCTCGGACCGGAATGCCTTCTTGCATTGCGCGCCAAACCTGTGACAGGTGATCGACGATAAAGGCCGGTCGCCGGTCGTCGTCATCGTCAGGCAGGCCGTTTTCTGTAATAAAGATCGGCTTACCATATTGTGCAGCCAGCCGCAGGACACGATACAGCCCTTCCGGGTAGATCTCTCCGTACCCGCCGTCGCTCACCGGTGCTCCAGGGGCCGGATAGTTTCGTCCAAAGAACTGCTTGGGGTTCCGGAGGTCAAATGAGACCATGTCCCGTGTGTAGTAGTTCACGCCCACGAAATCCAGGGTGCGCGCCGCCTCGGGCAGGTTCACCACCCAGGGTAGTGTGCGGACGCGCCCCGTGGCCGCGCCATCGATAAACGTCATATTCACAAACCGGTGTTGCTGCGCCGCGACCAGCCGATCGAGCGGCGATGCGGCCTGTGCCGGATCGAACAGCCGGAAATAATTCGCAAACCCCACCTGCGCATCGGGCTGAACCTGATGAATGATCCGATACGCAGCCGCGTGGCCCCGGAGCATCTGCGTGAGCGCTTTCATCCCCCGGCGGGCCGAGCGCACGCCCGGCGGCCACACACCACTCACGTATGCGCTAAACGCCCAGCCGACCGGCTCATTCACGGTACACCATAGGTCGGCAAAGTCGATCAGCGCCGGGACAACCCGCTCCACAAACCGGGCAAAGAGTCCGGCAGCATCGTCACGCTCCCAACCGCCCCGCTCGGCAAACCACAGCGGGTTAGTGAAATGGTGCAAGGTCACCATCGGCTCGATCCCGCGCTCGCGGAGGCCGCGGAGCATCTCACGGTAGCGGTCAATCGCATCCCCATCCCACCGGCCGGTTTCGGGCTGGATGCGGCTCCACTCGACGGATAGACGGTGTGCATTTTGATGCAGGTCTCGAGCCGCATCGAAGTCACGTTCTGCATGAACCCACCAGTCGCAGGCCAGCCCTGAGCGGTCCCCGGCAACGATGCGCCCGGGTTGCTGTTCCCACGCCCACCAATCGTTGTGGGTGTTATTGCCTTCAACCTGATGCGCGCTGGTCGCGGTGCCCCAGCGGAAGGCTCGAGGGAACCGTATCTCAGACATTCGATGCGTCTGCATGAGGCCAAATGCTATCATAACGGCATATTCCCGTGATGATTGACTATCACTGATCCGGGGGAGGCAGTCGTGGCTGAGATTACAGGCCTGCGTGGCGAAAAGGTCAGACTCGTGCCGCCTGACAAAGGTCAGCACCTGGAGAACGCGATCCGATGGATGAACGATCCCGAAGTCGTGCAGTATCTCCTGCTGACCACCGGCGTGACCCGCGGCCTGGAGGAAGAGTGGTTTGAGCGGATTCAAAAACGAGACAGCGAGTTCGTGTGGGCGATCGTCGATGAGCACCGGCGCCATATCGGCTTCACCGGCATCCACCGGATCAACTGGCGCCTCCGCTCCGGCGGCACCGGCACGGTCATCGGCGAGAAGGACGTGTGGCGCAAAGGATATGGAAGCGACGCGATGCGCGTTCGCACGAAATTCGCCTTCGAAACCCTGGGCCTGCACCGTCTGGAATCCGAAGCCCGCAGCGACAACGTCGGCAGCCAGCGGGCCCTCGAGAAGGCCGGATACAAGCGGGAAGGCATCGCACGGAAGAAATTCCTTTGGGAGGGCCGCTGGCACGATACCGTGCTCTATGGAATCCTGGATGAAGACTACTTTGGTGAGAGTCGGTCGTAGGTATGTCCAGCCACTTCAGTTGCATCGGATTCACAGTAGACGACATGGACGCCTACCGGGCTCTGGCCAAACAGGCGGCGGCAGAGGGCGAGCGGATGCCTGTGCCTGGAGGAGGAACGCTGGTCCGCTGGACGCCGGGTCCTGCACTGCTGCCGGGAAAAGGGCAGGGGCCGGAGATCTGGGCGCATGTAAACCCGAACGGCGAGGTCGTCGAGGCGACTCCGTACTTTTCGACCGGATTCAGCCACCGGATCGCGGTCACCGCAATCGGTGATGATCCTGACGAGTCGGCGGATGGCTGGATCGACGCGTGGCTCGACCCTTCAGAAGAGGACGAACCCTACTCGGGCGTGTTTCCACTCCGCGTCGGCCTGGTCGACTACGCGATCTCGCGAAGCCGGGTGACGACCTTTCCGTCGGTCCATGAAATCGAGCTCAGTGCGCTCGCGCACGAGGCTGATCTCTTCACAGACCCTGACGCCTATCGCTCCGCTCCGGGTGACTCGTACCGGATGCCCCTGCCGTCATTCGTATCCACCGCGCACTTCGGCGCCGACGAACCGGAAGAGTTTCACGAATCGACCGCTCTCGCGAGCGGCACCATAGAAGATGCTCGATTGCTGACCAATCCGGTGACGGAGCGCCCGTTCTGGTGGATCCGTCTGGCCACGCAGGGGACATCCCTCCATATTTGTGTCGACCCTGAAACTCTGGGGGGAGAAGCGCGAGCGGGCCAGATCCTCGCGGGGGGTTTTTGGATGCTTGGCCGGCTACTCTGAAAATATAACGGTCGTTGGTGGTGGGTCGTAGGTCGTAGCAAGCCGCTCTTCCCACGACCAACGACCTACGACCCACGACCGCAGTTAGGCTGTGCTGACCACAAGTTCACCTCTCCAGAGCCGCTGCATCTCCTCACTGCGCGTTAGCAGTTCGTCGAGCATTCCTTCAGAGTCGACCCGGCCATCTTTGAGCACGATGATGTGATCGGCCCGGCGCAGGGCGGCCCGGCGGTGTGAGACAACCAGACAGGTCATTTCCTTCCGGTCGAACAGGCGCGCCCACAGATGCTGCTCTGTTTCCACGTCCAGCGCGCTGCTGAGGTCATCGAC
>JAHZOA010000201.1 GCA_020028455.1 Armatimonadota bacterium
GCCGTTCGGTATCTCGAAAGTGAAGGGTGGACCGACGGGCTGCCGGTGATTCCGCCCACGGAGCCGCTCGTCGCCGAGATGCTGAGCCACACCAAGCGCGCGCCCGATGAAGTTCTCGGCCAGATGGAACCGTTGCGCGGCACGGTTACGGTCGAGAAGGTAGCGGCGAATGCGGTGATGGCAGGATGCCTGCCCGAGTACTTTCCTGTCGTGCTGGCCAGCGTCCGCGCCGCGCTCCAGCCGGAGTTCCACGTCGGCTCCACCGCGTGCACGACGGGCGGTTCCGCGCCAGTCATCATCGTGAACGGGCCCATCGCCAGGCGCCTCGGCATCAGCGGCGGCACCGCCTGCTTTGGCGGCAACATCAAACCGAACGCGACCATCGGGCGGGCGCTCCGCCTGGTCATGCGCAACCTCGGCGGCGCCAAGCCCGATGGTATGGAGAAGTCCACGCAAGCGTGGCCCGGGAAGATCGTGGGCTGCTGCTTCGCCGAGAACGAGGCACGCTCCCCCTGGGAGCCGCTCCACGTCGCGCGGGGCTACGCGCCAGAGACGAGCACCGTCACCGTGGTGGCGGTTCGCGGCATCTATCCGGTGACCGAGGGGACGCAGACCACCGGCCAGGGTGTCGTCGAAACGGTGGTCGCCGCGATGCGCTATCTCGGTACGCCGATCTTCCACCAGATGCGCAACCGCATCCCCGTGGTCGTCGCGCTCTGCCCGGAGCATGCTCAGGAGATTGGGGCGGCCGGGTTCGGGCGGCGTCAACTGTGCGAGCTCCTGTACGCCGAGGTGCGGCTGCCCGTGCGCGAGCTGATCGGACGCGTCTACTACGGAACGCGCGCCTGGCCCGACTGGATCGACGAGTCGGACCCTGAGGCGCTCGTGCCGATCGTCGCCACTCCGGACGACTTCTGGCTCGTGGTCGCCGGCGGCGACGGCCGGCACAGCGCCAGCAGGCGACGCGACCGCGCTATTCGATTACTTGATACTACTTGACCCGTTCGTATTCTGCTCTGCCGGTCTGGTAGTTGGGGTCCTCAGGCATCACCGTAAGAATGGTCTTGCCTTGGTCTTCGGAAAGTCTCGCCGTCCCTGTCGTTCGCGACGATCGATATTGCAGCTTGCCGTCTTGAAGATAGAACTTACCCTCGGACGTCGAGCCGCGCGTGGTCGACGCTTTATAGCTACCATCCGCCTGGACGTTCATGGTTGCGCGCTCCTGTCCTGACGCCGCCGTGACCCAGCCCCGCCAACTTCCCGCGAGTTCCTTGACGTCAACGATCTGCTTTTCTCCGGCGACTCCATCAAGCGGTGACACTGCGAACACTGCAGCAAGAAGTAGAGCAAGATGCATCCTCATCGCTGATCTCCTTCTCTCGTGAGGTGAAGGTCGTAGCCCTGCCGCGCCATCCCGACCGTCACTCGCCCGATGCCGGATCACGTGCGGAGGGCGTGCAGAGCGCGGTCGTAGGAGGGTACGGGGAGCCCGGCAAACCGAGTGCCGCTCGCAGGAACTGGCCGCGTTGGTCGAGCATAGCGGAAGGCGAGTCTACCGGGTTTCGATGAGGACGCCAGCTTGGGGGCTGCCTCCTGATTAGCCGATCGAAGCAATGATCCTTCGATACTCGTCCTCATTGAACGCACGCAGTGTCTCGGTTCTCACGTTGCCCATCGCCGCGGTTCTCAAACTCAGCTTGGCGACCGTCTCGTCGTTCGGCGCCTCCGAGACCGCAACCGCGTCGTACTGCCCTGTGACGAGATAGAACGCTTTCAACTCGGCGCCGGCATCGCGAAATGCTTGCCTCGCCATGTCTAGCCGCTTCGGTCCCTCCCTGATCGTCTCGACACCTTTCTGAGTGAAGCGGATCAGGCTGATGTACGTCGGCATCGTATGACTCCTTCCGCCCGCGCGGGGCCGGCCCCCAAACCGGCTCACCGAGTCTACCGCTCACGGCCACGCTACTCAATCACCTGATCCGCCCGGCCCAGCAGCGACGGCGGGATCGTGAGGCCGAGCGCATTGGCGGTCTTGAGATTGATCCCTAGCTCGAACTTCGCTCGATCGGAAGATCACTCGGCTTGGCCCCTTTCAGGATTCTGTCGACATAAACGACGACCTTCCGGTAGTGGTCCTGGGGGGTGGGGGCATAGGACATCAGGCCACCTGCTTCGACGAATACTCTGCCGTGAAACATCGCCGACCACCGATGCTTTCTGGCCAGTTCGACAACCAGCGTTCGATGAGCCCAGAGGATTGCACTGGCTACCGTAATGAGCGCCTCAACTTGTTGCTGGGGCATTGTTGCGAACACCTTTTCAACTACGACGCGCACCAGCCCGCACCTATGCGGGCCGCTTCCAGCGTGACGAGGAGCAGACGGCAGAGGCGGTCAGTCACGGGCCGAGGGTTGCAGCTTCCTCAGCGGATTCTAGGCGCGGCCCGGCGCAACCAGTCGAATTACCCAGAGCAGAATGACCGCCCCAACGAAGGCGGTGAGCAGGCTGACTATGAATCCTCCGCCGACCACCCCGAAGGCCACGGCGAAGAGCCAGCCGCCCAGGAACGCGCCGACAACCCCCACAAGCATGTCTCCGAGGATGCCGTACCCATGCCCGCTCACCACTCGCCCAGCCAACGCACCCGCGATCAACCCGATCAGGACGAACAGGATGAAGTGCATCGCGTCCCTCCCGTGTCAGTTGAGATGGCCTTCTGGCCCCACACGAGCACGCGCTATTCGATGATCTGATCCGCCCGCAACAGCAACGTCTGCGGGATCGTCCAGGCAGAAGGTTGAGCCTGGCGGGTTCTCGTGCTCGCACCGGGGACACTTCATGCCGAGCCTCCGCGGGCAGGCATAGCTCCTCGGTGACTTCGAGGGGCTATGCCTGCCGTTCCCAAGCGCTATGTCGACGCCGGCAATACGCCGAGCTGCCGAAGGAGATTGCCCGAATCCCAGTAGATCCAGTCGTGCACGCCCTTGCCACTTCGGAACTGTGACACCGTGCAGCCGTGGGTCACCGCTCGACGGTTCGTCGGCTGGATACCCATCAGGACTCCTCGATGCGTGCCCGTGGCGATCCAGCGAGTGACGACGAAATCGCCATCGGCGAGCTGCTGCTCGATCTCGAAGTGAAGGTCCGGGAAGGCGGTGACATACACGCTCATGAACTGGGCCAGTCCCCGCGGGCCGTTGACGGACGCTGGCAGCGTGTCGCTCTCGGCAACGAACTTCTCATCGACAATCTTCGTGAGCCGGTCGGGATCGTGGGCACTCCAGGCCTCGATACTTTCGCGGGCAAGCCGCAGATTCTCGTGTTCGGCCATGACGCATCTCCAGATGTCCGGGCGGTTATGGCCCCCTTTCGTCTTGTAGCGCTCTTGGACGGGGCTTTCGAAGAGATGGCACGGCCCCCATCTCGGCGACCTACAAAGTCATATGGGCGAGCCGCCGTAGCGTTGGATCTCTGATAGTTCAATGACGTCTTCTTGAACCCGGTTCGATGTCAGCCGGCGGCGCGAGCGCGGCGCTTCTTCTGCTTCTTCTTGAAGGCGGCGCGTTTGCGCGCGGTCTTCCTCCTGCGTTTCTTTTCGCGCATGGCAGTCTCCTAAACGTCTGGGAGGTTGGCGCAGTGCTCGGTGACTGTCCGTCGATCATAGACCGCCCGTGCCAAGGCGCGCAACCGCCCGATCAGTGACCGGCGCGTCAGGAATGAAGATGTGTGCAGGGTATGGAGTGGCGAAATCCCGCGAACGTGACTGACCGGGGCCTCTGGCACCCCTGGCTCCGCATCAACCGCGTCTTGCGTGCGAGAATCGTAGGACTCACTCGCCGCCCGCTTCAATATGGAAACCTGACGGCAACACATGCATGCCGATTGAATCCACAAACTCTAGTACCACCCCTCCAGCCGTTTTCGTGTACGGCACGATGCCTGGAGAGACCGGCCCCAGGATGTACTCGATCGAGCCAATATTTACATCGTAGAAAGCATCGGCGAACGGCCTATCCCACGTAACATGAACGCGGTGGTCGTGCGCAACATTCACCGACCGTACA